>CAKZHP010000143.1 GCA_936924635.1 uncultured Propionibacteriaceae bacterium | reverse complement strand
ACCGCGGCCAGCCGTGTCTCCGACCCGCCGGACGGGGACCGCTGAGCGGGTCGGAGGCGACGTGACGGGCCGCATCAGCTGGAGTCTGCGTCTGCTGGCCGCGGCAGCCGGGCTCCTGACGGTGGCCGGGTGCACCCCGCCCGCCGCGCCGGTGCCCTCACTCACACCCTCCGCGTCGCCCACCCCGCGCGAGTTCACGGTCGCGACCACCGAGCGGATCACGACGTTCGACCCGGTCGCGGTCACCGACACCGCAGGCACGGTGATGGCGCACACGCTGTTCCAGCGCCTGATGACCGCCGAGCCGGGCAAGGGGGGCCTGCGCCCCGACGCGGCCCGGGAGTGCCTGTTCACCTCGGCACTGGTCTACCAGTGCACCCTGCGAGAAGAGCTGGCGTTCAGCAACGCCGACCCGCTGACCAGCAGCGACGTGCAGTTCAGCATCACGCGTGCGCTCCGGCTCGGCGTGGCCGGCTCCTCGGGCCGCCAGCTGGACGCCCTGGACCACATCGAGACCCCCGACGCCCTCACGGTGCGCTTCGTGCTGCGGTGGCCCGACAGCCAGTTCGGGTACGCCCTGGCGAGCCCCGCCGCGAGCATCGTCGACGAGGCTGTGTACGACCCCGACGCGATCCGCCCGGCCGACCAGGTGCCCGTGGGGTCGGGGCCGATGTGGCTGGGTTCCGCGCAGGCGGACGCGCTGGTGCTGCGGCTGCACAAGCCGTACCGCGGCTACACCCCCGCGGCCCAGGACGTGCTGGTGCTGCGCTACTTCCCCGACTCCGCCTCGGTCGAGGAGGCGATGCGCACCGGGACCGTCGACGTGGTGTGGCGCGGCCTGAACGCGGCGGCGCTGCGACGCTTCGACGACGAGATCACGGCGTCGCGGACCAGGACCACCGACGCCGGCTTCCGCCGGGAGACCCTCGCCGGCACCCGGGTGCACCTGCTCACCTGGTCGACCGGGTCCCCGTACCGGCTCGACGCGGCCCTGCGCACGGCCATCAGCGCGGCTCTCCAGGAGGACCGCACGCTCGACTCGATCCTCCCGCGCGGCATCGACGGGCGCGTGCCCGCGTACCAGCTGGGCGGCATCCCCACCATCCCGCCGCGCGCCGGCGAGCGGCCCCGGCTCACCCTGGCGTACCAGTCGTCGGTGGTGGGGGAGCGGGAGATGGCTCGCGACGTGCGCGACCGGATCGAACAGACCGCCGGGGTGAGCGTGCAGCTCACCCCAGACGCGCCGAGCGCCGACCTGGTGCTGCACAACTACAAGGCCTGGACGTCGACGCCGTTCGCGTGGCTGCAGCCCTACCGTGACCAGCCGCTGCCGGGCAGCCAGGGCAAGGTGGCGGAGCTGGAGAAGCTGGCCCGCAGCACCACCGACCCCGGGGTGCGCGACGCCACCTTGTCGGAGCTGCAGAAGCAGGCGGCGGCCGATGCCGTGGTGCTGCCGATCCAGCAGACCGACGACGACATCTTCCTGCTGGGCACGACACGGCTGCACGAGCCGCGGTACGGTCCCGGCTGGCAGCTCGGCCTGTGGGCCGTGGGAAGGCAGTGAGATCTTGTGGGTGAGCTGAATCTCGTGGGTGAAGAGGCAGGCGTGGACGCGGCGGACTGGTCGGGCATCAAGAGCGGCCCGCTGGTCGAGGGGGAGCGGGTGTCGCTGTTCGATCCCAAGGGCCGGCGGCACTCCATCAAGCTCACCGCGGGCGCCGTGTTCCACACGACGCGCGGCGGCATCCCGCACGACGAGCTGATCGGTGGGCCGGACGGGGTGGTGGTGACCTCGGCGGCCGGGGTGGCGTACCTGGCGCTGCGACCTCTGCTGGAGGAGTTCACGGTCTCGATGCCGCGGGGCGCGGCCGTGGTGTACCCGAAGGACGCGGCGCAGATCCTGATGTACACCGACATCTTCCCCGGCGCCCGGGTGCTGGAGGCCGGCGTCGGCTCCGGCGCGCTGTCGCTGTCGATCCTGCGCGCGATCGGGCCCACGGGGCGGCTGATCTCGTACGAGCGCCGCGCCGACTTCGCCGCCATCGCGCAGAAGAACGTGGAGGCGTTCTTCGGCCGCCCGCACCCGGCGTGGGAGGTGCGCGTCGGCGACCTCGTCGAGTCGATGGGCCCCGGGCGCGTCGACCGGGTGGTACTCGACATGCTGGCCCCGTGGGAGTGCGTCGACGCCGTCGGTGAGGTGCTGGAGCCGGGTGGGGTGCTGTGCTGCTACGTCGCCACCACCACGCAGATGGGCCGCACCCTCGACACGCTGCGGGCGCACCGCGGCTGGCTGGAGCCGCGCGCGGTCGAGGTGACCGTACGCGAGTGGCACGCCGAGGGGCTCGCCATCCGGCCGGGTCACGGCACCTCGGGCCACACCGGGTTCCTCATCCACACCCGCCGCCTCGCCCCTGGCGTGGAGGCACCGGCCCGCCGTCGCCGTCCGGCCCCCGGCGCCTACGGGCCGGACTACTCGGGCCCGCGCCCGCCGGGTGTCGAGGTGACCGAGGCGGTCGAGAAGCCTGCGGTCGAGGTGGCGGAGGACGCTCCCGGCGCCTGATCGTCTGGGCCGCCGGCCATGAGGCTGTTCTCATCCTGAGGGCCCAGCCACGGCGTGGTTCGTACCGTGACGCCATGCCCCCACGCCCTCACTGGATGGACCGCGAGCGCCTCACCGTCTACCCGCGGATCATGCTGGCCATGTTCGTCATGGGTGCGATCGTGTACGCGCTGCTGGTGCGCGACAACGTCGACATCACCGGCAAGCCGCTGGGCACGGACTTCCTCACCTTCTACGCAGCGTCGCAGCTGCTGCTGTCGGGCCACGGCATGGACGCCTACGACCTGTCGGTGATCGGCCCGCTGGAGAACGCGATCGTGCCGACCACCGAGCCGTTCTACTTCCCGTGGTTCTACCCACCGCCCTACCTGCTGCTGGTCGCCCCGTTGTCGGTGCTCCCGTACGCCGTGTCGTACCTGCTGTGGGCCCTGGCCGGCGCCGCCCTGATGCTGGGGGTGCTGCTGACGGTCGTGAAGCGGGAGGGGCTCTGGCTGGCGCTGGCCTTCCCGGGGGTGTGGATCTGCTTCGCCCACGGCCAGAACGGGGTCATCACGGCGGCTCTCGCCGGCGCCGCGCTGCTGCAGCTCAAGAAGCGGCCCGTCCTGGCCGGGGTGCTGATCGGGCTGCTGGTCATCAAGCCGCACCTCGCCGTCCTCTTCCCGGTGGCGCTCATCGCGGCGAGGGCCTGGAAGGCGTTCGCGGCCGCGGCGGTCAGCGCCGTCGTCACCCTGGTGAGCTCTGCGCTGGTGCTGGGGCTGGGGACCATCCGGGCCTGGCTGGGGAGCATGGGCGACGCCGCCGGGTTCATCGAGTCCGGCTACCTGCCGTGGTCGAAGATGCCGGGCGTGTTCGCGGCGCTGCGGCTGCTCGGCGCCGGGGTCACGGCGGCGTACGCGGTGCAGGCCGTCGTCGCCCTCGCTGCGATCGTGACCGTGTGGCGCATCTGGCGCAGCACGTCGTCGATGGAGCTGCGGGGGGCTGCCCTGATGTCGGCGATCTTCCTCGTGAACCCCTACGGGTTCGACTACGACACCGTGTGGCTGGCCTTCCCCATCGCCTGGATGGCGCTGTACGGACGGCGTCACGGCTGGCGGCGCGGCGAGCGGGAGGTGCTGGTGGCGGCGTACGTGCTGCCGGCCATGATCTCGCCCCTCGGCGCGCTGCACGTCGGTGTGGCGCCGCTCGTGGTCGGGGCGTTCCTGCTGATGGTCGCCCGGCGTGCCCTGCCGGCTCGCCAGCAGGCTCCGGCGGTGGTGGCCGCCGTCTCGTAGCGCGGACGCTCAGAAGAGCGGACGCTCAGAAGGGGGTGGACCCTGGCCGGACGCACCGTGTCAGGCCAGAGTGGGGCCATGACCGAGAACCAGACCCCCCAGGACCGTACGGACCTCTCCGCCATCCCGTCGCAGCAGCAGGAGTGGCCGGGCACCGGCGCCGACCTGACTCCCGAGCCCGACTACGGCGAGACCTCGTGGACCGCCCGTGGCCGGCTCGAGGGCAAGAAGGCGCTGATCACCGGCGGTGACTCCGGCATCGGCCGGGCCGTCGCCACGATCTTCGCGCTGGAGGGCGCCGACGTGGTGATCGCCTGCCTGCCCGAGGAGGCCGAGGACGCCGCTGAGGTGAAGAAGGCCGTGGAGGCCGCGGGGCGCCGCTGCGAGGTCGTGCCGGGCGACCTGCGCGACGCCGCCGCCAACAAGGAGCTGCTGCAGAAGGCCGTCGCCTTCCTCGGCGGGCTCGACGTGCTGGTCGCGAACGCGGCGTACCAGATGACCCACGGCGCGATCGAGGAGTTCCCCGACGAGCAGATCGAGCGCACCTTCGCCACCAACGTGTTCTCCCCGTTCTGGCTGGTGAAGCACGGCGCGGAGCACCTCGCGCAGGGCGGCTCGGTGATCATCACGTCGTCGGTGCAGGCGTACTCGCCGTCGGACCACCTGCTCGACTACGCCGCCACCAAGGCCGCACTGACGAACCTCACGGTGAACCTGGCGGCCGAGCTCGGCGAGAAGGGGATCCGCGTCAACAGCGTGGCGCCGGGACCGATCTGGACGCCGCTGATCCCGGCCACGATGAGCGAGCAGAAGGTGGAGGGGTTCGGCTCCGACACCCCGCTCGGTCGCGCCGGGCACCCGGTCGAGGTGGCGGCGGCGTACGTGTTCCTGGCGTCGGAGGAGGCGTCGTACGTGAGCGCCACCGTGATCGGTGTGACCGGAGGCAAGCCCGTCTTCTGATCGGAAACCGGCGCCGGCCGGTGCGCCAGTAGGGTCGCGCGCATGTGCGAGACGCTGGTCACGCTGACCGACGACGGGGTCCTGTTCGCGAAGAACTCTGACCGGGACGCGAACGAGTCGCAGGCCCTCGAGCATGTCCCCGCCCGGGACGGCTCGGGGGCCTTGCGTGTCACGCACACGTCGGTGCCGGGCGCGCCGTCCTACGCGGTGCTGCTGTCGCGGCCCTGGTGGCTGTGGGGCGCCGAGATGGGCGCCAACGAGCACGGGGTGGTGATCGGCAACGAGGCCGTGTTCACCCGGGGCGTCGGGCGGCGCGAAGGCGTGCTGACGGGCATGGACCTGGTGCGCCTGGGGCTGGAGCGCGGTGCCGATCGCCATGAGGCGGTGCAGGTGATCGTCTCCATGCTGGAGGAGTACGGGCAGGGCGGGTCCTGCTCGTACGAGCACCCGCGGTTCACGTACGACAGCTCGTTCGTCGTGGCCGACCGTGACGGCGCCACGGTGCTGGAGACGGCGGGACGGCACTGGGCGACCGAAGAGGTGACCGGGTCACGCTCGATCTCGAACGGGCTCACGATCGCGGGGTTTGCGGAACGGTTCGCCGACCCCGTGAAGGGCACGGTGGCGGCGTGCGCGGTGCGGCGAGAGCGTACGGAGGAGTCGGCCGGCCGCGCCTCGTCGGTGCTGGACATGTTCGCGGCGCTGCGGGACCACGGGTCGTCTTCGGGGCCGGTGTACTCGCCCGTGAACGGCGCCCTGAGCGCGCCCTGCGCCCATGCCGGCGGGCTGGTGACCTCGACCCAGACCACGGCGAGCTGGGTGGCTGAGGCGACCGCCGGGCGGCACTGGGTGACGGCGACGGCCGCGCCCTGCACGTCGGTCTTCAAGCCGATACGTGTCGAGCCGCTGCCGCTGGTGGAGGCGGGTGAGCTGTCGAACGCGTACGACGCCACCCACCTGTGGTGGCGGCACGAGCGGATGCACCGCGACTGGGTGCGCAACCCTGACCGGTACGTCTCCCAGGCCGCTGCTCGCGATGCGCTGGAGAGGTCGTTCGTCGAGGGCGTCGAGCCTGCCGGGGCGTGGGACGCCGCGGCCGCCTGGGAGGAGGTGCCCGGCCAGCCGTGCCACGACGCGCGGCCGGTGTGGGTGCGCGCGCTGTGGAGCCGGTGGGACCGCCAGGCGGGGGTCTGGGCATGAGCATCGTGGTGGTGGGCGCGGGGCTGGCCGGCCTGGCGGCGGCGCGACGG
>CAKZHP010000142.1 GCA_936924635.1 uncultured Propionibacteriaceae bacterium | reverse complement strand
GGGCTGGGGGCGCCGTCAGGGCTCGGGCGTGTGGGGGAGGGGCCGGGGTCGCGGGCGGGGAGGTTCGCCAGCTGGGCCACCACGACGCCGGTCAGCATCAACGCGGCGCCGGCCACCGCCCGTACATCCATGGTCTCCCCGAGCCAGAGCGCCCCGCCGATCGCGGCGAACACCGCCTCCAGCGACATGATCATCGCCGCGTGGGAGGCCTTGGCGTCTCGCTGCCCCAGCACCTGGAGCGTGAACCCGACGCCGGTGGAGAGCACGGCCGCGTACGCGAGCGGAACCGCCGCCTCCCCGATGCCGCTGAACGGGCGCTGCTCCAGCAGCAGCGCCAGCACCCCCGACAGCACCGCGCACACCAGGAACTGCACCACGCACAGCCGCAGCGGGTCGAGCCGGCCGCCGACGCGGTCGATGGTCATGATGTGGACCGTCCAGAACAGGGCGCACCCCAGGACGAGCAGGTCGCCGGTGTTCACGCTGAACCCTGCGCGCACGCTCAGCAGGTACAGGCCGGCCAGCGCGAGCACCACGCCCGCCCAGGTCCACAGGCTGGTGCGCGTGCCGAAGACCAGCAGCCCCGCCACGGGGATGAACACCATGTACAGACCGGTGATGAACCCCGCGTTGCCGGCGGTGGTCAGCTCCATCCCGGCCTGCTGCAGCAACGACCCTCCGGTGAGCGCGACACCGATCAGCAGCCCGGGGCCTACGGCATCGCGCCAGCGTCGTACGCGGTCGTCGCGACCCGCCTCCTGGAGCCGGTCGAACAGCGCCACCACGGGCAGCAGCACCAGCGCCCCGAGCGCGTGCCGCACGGAGGTGAAGGACGCCGGCCCGGTCGCCTCCGCGCCCACCCGCTGCGCCACGAACGCCGACCCCCAGATCACGGCCGCCACCAGCAGGAGCAGGTTGCCGCGCGCGTGGTGGGATCGGGTCACCCGCGCCACCCTAGGGTCCGCCGCGCAGGAGCGACCGCCCATCCCATGAGCCCGCCGCGAGGGGCCGGCCCTAGAGTGGCGGCATGAGCACCAGCACCAGGCGCGCGCGACTCTCCGGCTGGGGGCGGGCTGCCGCCACGCCTGCCGACGTCGTCCGGCCGACAGACCCGGAGGTCGTCGCCCGCGTCGTCGAACGAGCCCACGACAGCGGCCGGGGGGTGGTCGCTCGCGGGCTGGCACGCAGCTACGGCGACATCGCCCAGAACGCCGGCGGCCTGGTGCTCGACATGACGGGGCTCGACACCGTGTACGACCTCGACGTGGACGCCGCCACGGTGACCGTCGGTGCCGGGGTCTCCCTCGACGCCCTGCTGCGCGTGGTGCTGCCGCACGGGCTGTGGATCCCGGTGCTGCCGGGCACCCGACAGGTCACCATCGGCGGGGCGATCGCGTGCGACGTGCACGGGAAGAACCACCACAGCGCCGGCAGCTTCGGCGACCACGTCGCCTCGATGCGGCTGCTGGTCGCCGACGGCCGGGTGCTGGAGCTGACCCCGGACGGCACCCTCGACGACCCCGACGCCAGCATCTTCTGGGCGACGGTCGGCGGCGCAGGCCTGACCGGCATCATGCTCACCGCCACCCTGGCGCTGGAGCGTGTCGAGTCCGCGTACTTCATCGCCGACGGTCTGGTCACCCGCTCGCTCGCCGAGACCATCGCCGCCCACACCGACGGCTCGGAGGAGCACTACCCGTACTCCTCGGCCTGGTTCGACGCCATCTCGCCGCCTCCGCGCCTGGGCCGGGCCGCGATCAGCCGCGGCCACATCGCGCGTCTCGACGAGCTGCCGCCGAAGCTGCAGGCCGACCCGCTGCGCTTCGACGCCAAGCCGCTCCTGACGCTGCCCGACGTGTTCCCGAACGGTCTGGCGAACAAGCTCACGTTCGGCCTGATCGGTGAGGCCTGGTACGCCAAGAGCGGCACGTACACCGGGCACGTCGAGTCGCTGACGGGCTTCTACCACCCGCTCGACATGTTCGGGGAGTGGAACCGCGCGTACGGGCCGGCGGGCTTCGTGCAGTACCAGTTCGTGGTGCCCACGGAGGCGGTCTCGGAGTTCAGCTCCATCGTCGAGGACATCCAGCGCTCGGGCCACTACTCGTTCCTCAACGTGTTCAAGCTGTTCGGGCCGGGCAGTCGCGCTCCGCTGTCGTACCCGATGCCGGGCTGGAACGTCGCCGTCGACTTCCCCGTCAAGGCAGGTCTCGGCCAGTTCCTCCGCCGTCTCGACGCGCGAGTGCTGGAGTTCGGCGGCCGTCTGTACGTCGCCAAGGACTCCCGCGTCGACGCGCGGACCTTCCACGCCATGTACCCCCGCATCGACGAGTGGCGTGCCGTACGCCGCCGCGTAGACCCCGACTCGCTGTTCATGTCCGACCTCGCCCGACGACTGGAGCTGTAAGTGATCAACGCCACCGGCAACCCGCAGACGATCCTCCTGCTGGGAGGCAGCTCAGAGATCGGGCTGGCGATCGTGACCGAGTACCTCAAGGAGGCCCCCGCCCGGGTGATCCTCGCCGGGCGCCCGGGCCCGCGCCGCGATGCCGTACGCGCCGACCTGACCGCCGCCGGCGCCTCGGCCGTGGAGACCGTCGACTTCGATGCCTCCGACTTCGCCTCGCACCCGGGCGTGATCGACGCGGCGTGGCAGTGGGGCGACGTCGACGTGGCGATCGTGGCGTTCGGGCTGCTCGGCGACGCGGAGCAGCTGTGGCAGGACCAGGCGGCAGCGGTCGACTTCATCGGAGTGAACTACACCGGCGCGGTCAGCGTCGGCATCCTGCTGGGCCAGCGGATGAAGGCGCAGGGGCACGGGCAGATCATCGCCATGTCGAGCGTGGCGGGAGAGCGGGTGCGGCGGTCGAACTTTGTGTACGGGTCGACGAAGGCCGGCCTGGACGGGTTCTACCTCAACCTGGGCGAGGCGCTGGAGCCGGCCGGTGTCGACGTGCTGGTGGTGCGCCCCGGCATGGTGCGCACCAAGATGACCGCCGGCATGAAGGACGCCCCGCTCACCGTCGACAAGGAGCAGGTGGCGCAGATCGCCGTGCGGTCGGCGCGCGACGGCAAGGAGCTGGTCTGGGCGCCCGGCGCGTTCCGCTACATGATGATGATCCTGCGCCACATCCCCCGGGCGATCTTCAAGCGACTCCCGATCTGAGGCCGACCTAACAAGGCTTTCGTGCAGACCGAACGGAAATTTCGCTTCTATCTGGATTGAACGTGTTCAATGCGGATCGAGGGGTTTTTCGCTTCGGTCTGCGTCTTTCGGTTGTCAGGTGCGGGCCCGGCGTACGGCGCCTCGCCGGTAGCTGAACCAGCAGAGCGAGCCCAGCAGGGCCAGCGCGGCGCTGGTGATCGCGATGCCCTGCATCGAGACGGCGACCAGGGGCGCGATGATCCCGCTCAGTGCGGCGTTGAAGAGCAGCATCGTGAACGACTGCCCCGAGGCGGCGGCGCCGCGGTTCTCGGGGAACCGGTCGAGCATCTGCAGCTGCATCACCGGGAACGCGACGGCCCAGGCCAGCCCGATGAACGGCGGGGCGATCAGGGCCAGCGGCAGCCGCGCTCCGGCACCGGTGGAGGCGATCGCGACGTTCACCGCCGACAGCACCAGCAGCGTGACGTACACACCGCTGGCCAGCCGCTCCGGCGGCACCCGGCCCGACAGGCGTGACGACACCAGAGAACCCAGCATCATGCCGGCGACCATGGGCACGAACAGCTTCCAGAAGTCCTGCTCGCCCTGATGCAGCAGCGTCAGCATGATGATCGGCGCCGACACGATGTAGATGAACTGCGTGGCGAACCCGAACATCGAGGCGCCGGCGAGCTTCAGGAACGGGACGTCGGACAGCACCCGGCGCAGCGACGACAGCACCCCGCGCAGCTCGAAGCTGGTGCGCTCGCCCGGCCGGGTCTCCGGCAGCCCGAACGCCACGGCGGCAGCCAGCACCGCGCCGAGGCCGGCCAGCCCCCAGAAGATCAGCCGCCACGACCCCGCCCCGAGCAGCCAGCCGCCGACGACCGGCGCCACGGCCGGCGCGACCGAGAAGATCATCGAGACCTGCGCCATCATGCGCTGCGCGGCCGGGCCCGCGTACAGGTCGCGGATCATCGTGCGGCTGAGGATCTGCCCGGCGCCCGCCGAGGCTCCCTGCAAGGCCCGCCCCAGGAGCAGCAGCCCGAGGTTCGGTGCCAGGGCGCAGAGCACCGACGCCGCGACGTACGCGAGCAGGCCCACCACCATCACCGGCTTGCGCCCGATGGCATCGGAGAGCGGCCCGTGCACCAGGCTCATCACGGCGAACGACACCATGTACAGGCTGACCACCTGCTGCATCTGCGTCGTCGACGCGGTGACGTCGTGCCCGATCAGGTCGAACGCGGGAAAGATGGTGTCGATGGTGAAGGGCCCGATCATCGACAGCAGCGCGATGATCAGGGTGACGACGACGTGACGGCCTCGGCTCAGCGGCTCCACAGGTCAGCGATCGCCCTCGGGCACCAGCCCGGACTGCACGTACACCGACCGCAGCACCTCCAGGCTCACCAGCGCGGCTCCGGGGTCGATCCAGAACGGCTCCGGGTCGCCGAGGTGGGCGTAGAAGTCGGCGATCAGCAGCTGGTGGCTCTTGCCCCAGTAGCTGCGCTCACCCTGGGCCTGCACGTCCTCGGCCAGCACGGTCGACGGCCCGTCAGGGCGTACGGCCGTCACGGCCCCACCCGCCATCGACAGCACCCCGCCCTCGCAGGTGATCTCGAGCTCGACCGAGCTGTTGGTGCCGTGGTTGTTGGTGGCGAAGAAACCGCTGCGTACGCCGCCGGGGTGCTCCATCACGATGGTCGCGGTGTCCTCGACCTCGATGACGCCGCAGTGGGTGAGGTTGCTCGCGACACCGGTCACCCGCTCCGGCTCGCCGAGCAGCCAGCACAGCAGGTCGATGGTGTGGATGGTCTGGTTGATGAGCACCCCGCCGCCGCCCTCGGCCCAGCGGCCGCGCCACGGGGCGGCCGCGTAGTACGCCTCGCCCCGAGACCACCAGACTGACGCGCGGGCGCCCAGCACCGGCCCGTACGCGCCGCTGCTCACTGCTTCGTGCAGCGCGACCGAGGTGGGGTTGTAGCGGTTCTGGAAGCAGACGCCAACCTTCTTCTGCGACGTGGCGGCCGCGTCCACCAGCCGCCGTGCCGAGGCCACCGACTGCGACAGCGGCTTCTCGGTGAGCACGTGACTGCCCGCGGCCAGGGCGTCGAGGGCCACCGGCACGTGCAGGTGGTGGGGGAGCGTGATGTGGACGACCTCGGGGCGGGCCTCGGCCAGCATCGCCTGGTGGTCGGTGCACGCAAGGACGCCCCACTCCGTCGCCGCCTTCTCGGCCCGCTCGCCATTCGTGTCGCAGACGGCGACGAGCTCGACGCCCGCGGTCTCGGCGATGGCCTGGAGGTGGAGGGCCGAGATGTCGCCGATGCCGACGACTGCTGCGGTGGTCACGAGGAGCTCCTAGGAGTCGGTGGCGAACGGTTTCCCGCTCAGTCAACCACCGATGCAGGGGTCGGGCGGCCCTTCCCGTCAGCCTGGTCATTGCCTACGGTGGGCGTCGTGGGGGACGACGTCACTGCCGGGGTGGGGGCCTGTCGTGCGACCGCGGGTCCCGGTGCGCGATGACCGGACCGCAGCCGTGGGGCGACCCGGCACGTACGGGCGGGGGGCCCCCGCCTCACGGGTCGACCCCCGCGTCCGCCTGGGTGCCACCGGCCGGCCATCCCGGAGCGGGTGCTCCGACCGGCCCCGCAGGCCCGTGGGCGACGGGCCAGCCTGGGCAGCGTGAGGCCTGGCCGGGACCGTTCGTGCCTGAGGGCCCTGGTGCGTGGAGCACACCTGCTCAGCTGCCCCCCACCCAGCAGCCGTGGGGCTCGCACGCCGGCCAGCACCCGGGCCCGTACGCCGCCGGTCAGTCGCCGAGCCCGTACGCCGCACCCCGCCCCGCTCTGGCACCGTGGCAGCCGCGTGCGCAGCGGGGCTGGGCACCCCCGCACAGCTGAGATCGGA
>CAKZHP010000141.1 GCA_936924635.1 uncultured Propionibacteriaceae bacterium | reverse complement strand
GGAGTGCCGGCGGGGGCGGCCGTGGTGGTCCGCGGCGTCGCGGCCGAGGTGGACGTGGCCGAGGGCGACGCTGCGACGGACGGCTCGCTGCCTGGTTCCAGCGCGATCGGCGTGGACGCGTCAGTGGGCAGGAGGGTCGCGACCGGCGCGGGTGACTGCGCGAGGGAGGGGAGCCCGAGGCTCGGCTGCGGCAGGGCGACGACGTCTGTGTGGGGCAGGCCGGCGGCGCCGGGGGTGTGCACCGCGCCGGCCGTCAGCGGCGCCGCCATCGCCGCGACGAGCGCGACGAGGCCGGCGGTGCGCGCCAGGCGTGGCTGAAGCATGTGGTGGGCCCCTCTGCCAGCCGCCCGCCGGTCGGGTGCTGCTGACGTCGACGACGGTAGGGACGACGGTGCCGTGCCTTCCCGCAGATGACAGCCCTCTCACCGATCACCACCGCGTCGGCGCGCCACGTTCCCTTGCCACCAACGGATCTCGTGCCAAGGCCGTGAGAGAACTCTCACGGGCCGCCGGGGCGACCCGCGCGACCGTCGTTGGCCGGGCGGGGCTCAGTACGCCTGCGACACCGTGGACATGTTGAAGTCGGGCACCCGCAGAGCCGGCATGGAGGTGACCGTGAACCAGTCGTTCCACTCGCGGCACAGCGTGCGGGTGGTCTGGCTGGCCTCTGTGGCGCGCCGCAGCAGGTCGACGGGCGACTCGTTGAACCGGAAGTTGTTCACCATGCCGACGATCTCCCCGTCCTCCACCAGGTACACGCCGTCGCGGGTCAGGCCGGTCACCAGCAGCGACTCGACGTCCACCTCGCGGATGTACCACAGACAGGTCAGCAGCAGTCCCCGCTTGGTGGCCCGCACCATGTCGTCGAGCGTCGTGGCGGACCCGGCGTCCAGGGTCAGGTTCGCCGAGGGGAACGGCAGCCCGGCGATGCCCGAGCGCTCCGCTCCGGCCCGGGTGTAGGCGAGGGAGGCGAGCAACCCGTCGCGGATCCAGTCCACCTCAGCCACGTCGGCACCGTTGTCGAACACGGAGGTGAGGCCGGGGTCGGACGCGTCGACGATGGCGAACGGGGCCGCCTGCAGCCGGCCTGGCCCGCTGGAGAGGGTGAGGGGGAGCGACGACAGCGCCTCCCCGACGCGGGTGGTGCCGGGCTGCTGCCCGGCGTACACGTTGCGGCCCTGCTCGGCGTCGCGGCCGCTCATGCTCCAGTACGCCAGGATCGCCAGGTCGGCCACGGCGCCCGGGGGGAGGATCGTCTCGTACCGTCCGGCCGGCAGCTCGACCCGGTTCTCGCACCACGACAGGCGGCGCCACACCTCGGCGAACAGGGCGTCCGCGTCCACGTCGCTGAAGTCGGCCGTGGCCTGACCCACCCAGGCCGACCCGATCCGGTCGGCGTGCTTGGCGTTGATCTCGACGCGACCTGTGCGGTCCACGTGCCGCCGCCGGGCCCCGGTCGAGGTGGCCAGCCAGGTGGTGGTGACCTGGTGCTCCGCGAACCCGAACAGCTCGGTGCCGGCCTCGCGCGACGCCGCCAGCGCCCGCCCGAGGCCCTCGGCGAACGGGGCCAGGGTCTCGACGGAGGTGCCCTCCGGCCCAGACGCGTAGTCGGCGTCCACCACCGGGTCGGGCAGCGGCGCCGAGTCGTCGCTCGCCGGGGCCTCCAGCGCGGCGGAGTCGGCGCCGGCCACGAGCCGTACCAGGTCGTCGGCCCCCGCGACCGGGCCGGAGACGACGCCCGCGTGCCCCGCGCCGTCGCGGCGGGAGATCGACACCACCGAAGCGGTCCTGCTGTGCATCTGGCCGTTCGTGGTGCCCGTGTTGATGGCCCAGCGCAGGTTGGCCTCGGTGACGTCGTGCAGGATCACGACGCACTCGTCGGCGGTGCTGGCGGCCAGTGCCTCGTCCAGCCAGGTGGTGATGCCGGCCATCAACGGCCTCCCTCGTCCTCGGTGTTCAGCACGTTCACGGAGCGGAACAAGGCCGCGGGGGCGCCGTGCGAGACCGGCGCGATCTGCCCGGGCTGGCCCTTGCCGCAGTTGAAGGCGCCCATCAGCTGGTACGTGCCGCGGCCGCCCACGGCCTCCATCGAGCCCCAGAACTCGGTCGTCGTCGCCTGGTAGGCCACGTCGCGGACCTGGCCCGCCAGCTCACCGTTCTCGATCCGGTAGAACCGCTGACCGGTGAACTGGAAGTTGTAGCGCTGCATGTCGATCGACCAGGACTTGTCGCCCACCACGTACAAGCCGTGCTCGACCCGTGACACCAGGTCGGCGACCGAGGTGTCGTCGTCGGCGGGCTGCAGCGACACGTTGGGCATCCGCTGCAACGGGATATGACCGGGGGAGTCCGCGTACGCGCAGCCGTTCGACCGCTCCAGCCCGCGCTCGGCGGCCATCTGCCGGTTGAGCTGGTAGCCCACCAGCACCCCGTCGCGGATGATGTCGAAGCTCTGGGCGGCGACGCCCTCGGAGTCCCAGCCGCACGAGGCCAGGCCGTGCTCGGTGACCCGGTCGCCGGTGACGGTCATGCACTCTTGGCCGTACTGCAGGCTGCCGAGCCGGTCCACGGTGGCGAAGGAGGTGCCAGCGTAGGCCGCCTCGTAGCCGAGCGCCCGGTCGAGCTCGGTGGCGTGGGCGACCGACTCGTGGATCGTCAGCCACAGGTTGCTGGGCTCGATGACGAGGTCGTAGCGGCCCGCGGTGACCGACGGCGCGGCGACGTTCTCGGCCAGCCACTCGGGCAGCCGGGCCGCCTCGGCGTCGAGGTCCCAGCCGCGGTTCTCGGCGAGGTACTCCCACCCGCGCCCGGCCGGCGGGTTGCAGGTGTGCATCGAGGAGTAGCCGTCGCGCACGTTGATCGCCTCGATGCTGGGAAACATCCGTACGCGTCGTTGCCGGGTGCGCGAACCCGCCGCGTCGGCGTAGAAGGTGTGCTCGTCGACCATCTCCAACGAGGCCGTGACGTGGTCGACGCCGGGGCCGGTGGCCGTCTGCGACAGCTCGCGCAGCCGTCCCAGGCGCTCGCTCTCGGGGACGTCGAAGGGGTTGGTCTCGAACGCGGACACCCACTCGCCGACGTGCACCGGCTCCGGGGCAAGCCGCACCGGCCGCTCCAGCAGCGGGCGCGAGACCTTGGCCACCGTCACCGCCTGCTCGGCCAGCCGGGCGGCGGCGTCGACCGTGAGCGTGATGCCGGCCGCGAAGCCCCAGGACCCGCCGTGCACGACCCGTACGCCGAGGCCGAGGTCGGTGTCGTCGGAGGTCGACTCGAGGTCACCGTCGCGCAGCCGGCGCACCCCGGTGCGAATCTTCTCGATGCGGACGTCGGCGTGCTCGGCGCCCAGCTCGGCGGCCCGCTGCAGAGCGGCGTCGGCCAGGGCGTCGAGGGGGAGCACGCAGAACGCCGGGTCCAGACCGTGGGAGGGGTTGGGCATGGCCGCACCCTACCCGTGCGGGGCCGTGCCGCCCCCGGCACCGCGCGCCCCACTAGGCTGACCGTCGTGTCGCTCGCGGTGCGTGTCATCTGCTGCCTGGACGTCCACGACGGCCGGGTGGTCAAGGGCGTCAACTTCCAGGACCTCCGCGACGCGGGCGACCCCGTGGAGCTCGGTCGCCGCTACGGCGCCGAGGGTGCCGACGAGCTGACCTTCCTCGACATCTCCGCGTCCTCGGAAGGCCGGGCGACCACCCGCGCCATGGTGTCGCGCACCGCGGAGACGGTCTTCATCCCCTTGACGGTCGGCGGTGGCGTACGCGAGGTGGGCGACGTCGACGCGCTGCTGCGCTCTGGCGCCGACAAGGTCGGCATCAACACCGGCGCCATCGCGCGCCCGGGTGTGGTCGACGAGATCGCCGACAGGTTCGGCAACCAGGTGCTCGTGCTGTCGGTCGATGCACGCCGGGAGGCCGGGACCGCGTCCGGCTTCGGTGTCACCACGCACGGCGGGCGCCGTTCGGCAGGGCTGGACGCCGTGGCCTGGGCGCGCGAGGCGGTGGAGCGGGGAGCGGGCGAGATCCTGCTGAACTCGATGGACGCCGACGGCACCACGGCCGGGTTCGATCTCGAGATGATCCGGGCCGTACGCGCCGCTGTCGACGTGCCCCTGATCGCCTCCGGCGGTGCCGGCACGGCGCAGCACTTCGTCGACGCGGTGGAGGCCGGTGCCGACGCCGTGCTCGCCGCCTCGGTGTTCCACTACGGCACGTTGACCGTGGCCGACGTCAAGACCGCCCTGGCCGCTGCCGGCCACCCCGTCCGGGCGCTGGCCCCGGCCGGGAACTGAGAGGAGACACCCCATGACCCGCGTCTGGCTGCCGTACGAGAGCGTCGAGGCGGCGGAGGCCGCCGTCGGTGCCCACGAGGGGATCGAGATCGACGTGTACGCGTCCGCTGACGCCCCCGTCCCCAAGCAGACCGAGGACGTCGTGATGATCGCGCTGCCCAACCAGGGAGGCATGGGCGCCTGGAAGAAGATCGACGGCTCGTCGTTGCCTGGCCTGAGGCTGGTCCAGCTGGGCTCGGCGGGGTTCGACACGATGGTGCCGCTGATCCCCGAGGGGGTCTCGCTGGCCAACGCCGGTGGCGTGCACGACACGGGCACGGCCGAGATGGCCGTGGCGCTGGCGCTGGCGAACGGCCGCGGCCTCGACCAGTACGCGCGGGACCAGGCTGCCCACGTCTGGAACCCTTTCCAGGGCCGGTCCATCGCCGACCGGCACGTGCTGATCTTCGGGTACGGCCGGATCGGGGCCGCCGTCGAACGGCGGCTGGCGCCGTTCGAGCCGGCGTCGGTGACGCGCGTGGCGCGTACGGCCAAGACCGACCCCGAGGTGCACGCCACGACCGAGCTCTCCTCCCTGCTGCCCGACGCCGACCTGGTGGTCATCACGGCTCCCGCCTCGCCCGAGACCGAGGGCGCGTTCAACGCCGAGACGCTGGCGCTGCTGCCCGACGGTGCGCTGGTGGTCAACGCCGGGCGCGGGTCGATCATCGACACCGACGCGATGATCGCCGAGGCGGGTCGGCTGCGGTTCGCGCTCGACGTGATGGACCCGGAGCCGCTACCCGCCGACCACCCGCTGTGGGACGCACCCGGGGTCACCATAGCGCCCCACGTCGGCGGCCACGCCACCTCGTTCCAGCCGCGCTACGACAAGCTGATCGCCGAGCAGCTGCGCCGGCTGTCGGCAGGGGAGCCGTTCACCAACATCGTCGCGGGGCCAGGGGCATGAGCGACTGCCTGTTCTGCCGCATCGTCGCCGGGGAGGTGCCGTCGCGCCAGGTGTACGCCGACGACCAGGCCGTCGCCTTCCTCGACATCGGGCCCTGGCACGACGGCCACACGCTGGTGGTGCCGCGCCGGCACGTACGGGACCTGATCGCGGACCCGTCGGCGTGGGGTGACGTCGCGGCGGCGGTGGAGGCCGTGGTGCCGCTGCTGGTGGAGCGGCTGGGGGCCGAGGGGATGAACGTGGTCCTCAACTCCGGTGAGGTCTCCGGGCAGGAGGTGCCGCACCTCCATGTGCACCTGGTGCCCCGGTACGCATCGGCGCCGGGCATGGCCGCGCTGCTGGCGCGCGACGCGTCGGTCGACCTCGACGAGCTGCACCAGCGCTTGACCGGAGAGGGGCGTTGAGCGCCCGTACGCGCCTGGTCACCGGGGCGGTGGAGCTGCTGCCGCCGTTCCTGGTGTCTGTGCTGATGCTGCCGTTCATCATCTCCAAGGGCAGCCTGGTCCCGTACGACCCGAACACCATCGACCTGCGCGTCTACCACCTGGCCGTGCAGGACATGGTGAACGGCCGCGACATCTACCTGACCAGCACGCCGGGGGACAACCTCAAGTTCATCTACCCCCCGATCGCGGCGGTGCTGATGACGCCCCTGCTGCTCGGCCCGTACCTGCTGTGGCAGGTGCTGTGGACGCTGGTCGGCACGTACGCGCTGGTGGTCGTGCTGCGGCGCTGCCGGGTGCCGCGGGGCTGGGTGCTGGCGCTGCTGGCCTGCGCGCTGGTGCTCGCGATGGAGCCGGTGCGCACCACCGTCGGGTACGGGCAGGTGAACACCATGCTGATGGCCCTGGTGGTGGCCGACCTGCTGCCCGACGCGCCGGGGGAGCGGCGCCGCATCCCGCAGGGGGCACTCATCGGCCTGGCGGCCGCCATCAAGCTCACCCCGTTGCTGTTCGTCGTGTTCGCGGTGCTCGTCCGCAGGTACGCGGCTGCCGCCGTCGCCGTGGTGTCCTTCGTCGTCTTCGATGTGATCGGGCTGCTGCTGCTGCCGCAGGAGTCCAGCACCTTCTGGCGCGGGCTCGGGCAGGGCGAGGTCAACACGGCGGGCCCGGTGTACGTCGGCAACCAGGCCATGAGCGGGGTGCTGACGCGATGGTTCGCCGAGGACCGCCCGACGATCATCGCCGCGCTGCTGCTGGGGTTCCTCGTGGCGGGGCTCGCCACCCTCGTCGCCGCGTACTGGTGGCGCCAGGGCGAGACCGTCTTCGCCGTGGGCCTGGTGGGTCTGGGCACGTGCCTCGCCTCGCCGCTGTCGTGGACCCACCACCACGTCTGGGCGGTGGTGCTGCTGGCCGCGGTGACGCTGCCGGGGTCGCGCGTCCCGGGCTGGGCGCAGTGGGGCGCGCGGGTCTGGATGATCTGGATCGCGCTCTGCCTGCCGCTCGCCGTGCTGCCGTACGGCGGTCACAAGGAGGTCGGATACACGGCCGGCCAGAACGTGGTGGGCAGCTTCGGGCCGGTCCTCGGGTCCGTGCTGATCCTGGCTCTCGCCGTCGACGCGGGCCGCAGGGTGATGACGGCCGGCGGCCTTCCGGATCCGGCCGCTCCCGCGGAGGCGGACGCGGTCTCCCCGGCCTGAGCGGCACCTAGCAAGGCTTGTACGCGCTCCGAACGGAAGTTTCGCTTCGGAACGCTCTGAACAGGTGTTCAATGCGGGCCCCGGACTACTACGAGGCGTATTACTACGATGTGTAGTAATATAGTTCAGACGTGGTGGGGGGCCGCACCGGGCGGCTTCGGAAAGGGGTTTCTGCCATGTCCAAGCCAGTCCGTCTCGCGGGTCTGCTCTCGCTGATCGCGGGTGCGGTGATGATCGTCGCCGGCGCCGTGGTGTGGGGCGTGGTGACCAACCAGCTCGCCGCCGAGAAGATCACCGTCCCGGCCGACAGCGCGCTGCTGCCCGGCGACGACGTCAACGGCCCGTTCAGCGCGTACGCGCAGGCGGAGATCATCAAGAAGCACGCGCTTGCCGGGTCCGACGGCAAGACGTACGCCGAGCTGGGCTCCCTGGCCACGCAGGCCAAGAACTCGGGCGACGCCGAGCTGGCCGCGAAGTACACCGCGCAGCGCGCCACCGTGATGAACGCCTCGTTCCTGCGGTCGTCCCTGTTCACGTCCGTGCTCGCGTACGGCGTTTGCTTCATGGCCATGGGCCTGGGGCTGATGCTGGCGCTGCTGGGGTGGGCGCTCACCCGGATCGCCGCAGCGCTCGACGGGCAGCCCGCCACCGCTGCCTCGGCCTCCAGCCGGGGCGCCACCGCGACCACAGCGCGCGCGGCGGTGTGAGCACCTGGAGAACAGGGCCGGCCCGCTGGGCCGGCCCTGTTCCTGGGTCCACCAGCTGGACACCCGTTGACGAGGCGGCCGTGATGAGTGAGAGTGAGGCCGTGCGCATCCTCCTCGTACCCTGAACGCGTGTCGCGCCTCGCCCGACACGCACCCTCGCCTGCCGCCGGCAGCGGGGGTTTTTTCATGGCACGACGACCCCGCACAGACCTGACCAGCCGATCCAAGGAGCACTGATGGCCACCACCGAGCCGGCCGCAGACACGACACACGTGACGGGCGCGCAGTCGCTCGTCCGGTCCCTGGAGAACCTCGGTGTCGACGTCGTCTTCGGCATCCCGGGCGGCGCCATCCTGCCCGCGTACGACCCGCTGTTCGACTCCTCGGTGCGCCACATCCTGGTGCGCCACGAGCAGGGCGCGGCGCACGCAGCCGAGGGGTACGCGATGGTGACCGGCCGCGTCGGGGTCTGCATCGCCACCTCGGGCCCGGGTGCCACCAACCTGGTGACGGGGCTGGCGGATGCGTACATGGACTCCGTTCCGATCGTCGCCATCACGGGGCAGGTGAACTCGAGCTCGATCGGCACCGACGCCTTCCAGGAGGCCGACATCCGGGGCATCACGTTCCCGATCACCAAGCACAACTTCCTGGTGACCAGGGCGGCCGACATCCCTCAGGCGCTCGCGGAGGCCTTCGAGATCTCCCTCACCGGCCGCCCCGGCCCGGTGCTGGTGGACATCAGCAAGGACGCGCTGACCAGCACGACCGACTACGTCTGGCCACCACAGATCGAGCTGCCCGGGTACCGGCCCACGGTGCGCCCGCACGCGCGGCAGGTGTCGCAGGCCGCGAAGATGATCGGCGAGGCCCGCCGGCCGGTGCTGGTCGTGGGCGGCGGGATCATGAAGTCCGGCGCCAGCGAGGCCCTCGCCGAGGTGGTCCAGGCGACCGGCATCCCGGTGGTGACGACCCTGATGGCGCGCGGGGCGTTCCCCGACCCGCACCCGCTGAACATGGGGATGCCCGGCATGCACGGCACCGTGGCGGCGGTAGGGGCGCTGCAGCGCTGCGACCTCTTCATCGCGGTCGGCATGCGGTTCGACGACCGGGTCACCGGGCAGCTCTCCACGTTCGCCCCCGAGGCGAAGGTGATCCACTGCGACATCGACCCCGCGGAGATCGGCAAGAACCGGCATGCGGAGCTGCCGGTCGTGGGCGACGCGAAGCTGTTCCTGACCGATCTCCTCAAGCACGTCGACGACCGCCGGGAGGCGATCGAGCCCTGGGTCACGTACCTGCAGGGTCTCAAGGACCGCTACCCGACCGATGCGGGTGACCCCACCGACGACCGGTTGCTGCCGCAGGAGGTCATCAAGCGGATCGGTGAGCTGTCGCCGCCCGACGCCATCTACGCCACCGGGGTGGGCCAGCACCAGATGTGGAGCGCGCACTTCCTGCCCCACACCAGGCCGCACTCGTGGCTCACCTCCGGCGGCGCGGGCACGATGGGCTACTGCGTGCCGGCCGCCATGGGCGCCCAGGTGGGGCAGCCCGAGAAGGTGGTGTGGGGGATCGACGGCGACGGCTGCTTCCAGATGACGAACCAGGAGCTCGTCACCTGCGCCCTCAACAACATCCCCGTGAAGATCGCCATCATCAACAACGAGTCGCTGGGCATGGTGCGGCAGTGGCAGACGCTGTTCTACGAGGGCCGCTACTCCAATACCGACCTGCACTCCTACCGCATCCCCGACTTCGTCAAGCTCGCCGAGGCGATGGGGTGCGTGGGCCTGCGCGCGGAGAAGCCGGAGGAGGTCGACGACGTGATCCGTCAGGCGCTCGCTATCAACGACCGCCCGGTCGTGATCGACTTCGTCGTCGAGAAGGACGCGATGGTGTGGCCCATGGTGGCTGCCGGGACGAGCAACTCCGACATCAAGATCGCCAAGGACATGGCCCCGGCGTGGGACGAGGAGGAGCTGTGACCGATTTCCACACCCTGAGCGTGCTGGTGCTCAACCGGCCGGGAGTGCTCGCGCGCATCTCGGGCCTGTTCGCCCGCCGCGGGTTCAACATCGAGTCGCTGGCGGTCGGGCCCACCGAGGACCCGACGCTGTCGCGGATCACCATCGTGATCCAGGCGGACAGCGAGCAGGTGCTCGAGCAGATCAGCAAGCAGCTGAACAAGCTGGTCGAGGTGATCCGGATCCTCGAGTTCCAGCCGGGCGAGGCCGTCCGGCGCGAGCTGATCCTCGTCAAGGTGCGCGCCGATGCCCGGTCGCGCAGCCAGATCCTCGAGATCGCGACCATGTTCCGCGGCCGCATCGTCGACGTCTCGCCGGAGTCCGTCGTGGTCGAGGCCACCGGCTCGTACGGCAAGATCAAGGCACTGCTCGAGCTGCTCGAGCCGTACGGCGTGCGCGAGCTCGTCCAGTCCGGCTCGGTGGCGCTCGGCCGGGGCCCCCGGGCCATCACCGACCGCAGCCGCTACGACAAGACCCCCAAGGCCGAGCGCGCCTGAGGCGCGCGCGCAACAACCCAAGGAGAGACGCCAGATGGCAGCAACGATGTTCTACGACGACGACGCCGACCTCTCGATCATCCAGAACCGCTCGGTCGCGGTGATCGGGTACGGCTCGCAGGGTCACGCCCACGCGCTCAGCCTGCGCGACTCCGGCGTCGACGTGCGGATCGGTCTCCGGGAGGGCTCGTCCTCGCGCGACAAGGCCGAGGCCGAGGGCCTGCGCGTGCTGTCAGTCGCCGAGGCGGTCGAGGAGGCGGACCTGATCATGATCCTCGCCCCCGACCAGGTGCAGCGCACCGTCTACCGCGAGGAGATCGAGCCCCACCTGGTCCCCGGCGACGCCCTGTTCTTCGCCCACGGCTTCAACATCCGCTTCGGCTACATCACCCCCCCGGAGGGCGTCGACGTCTGCATGGTCGCCCCCAAGGGCCCGGGTCACCTGGTGCGCCGGGAGTACGCGGCCGGCCGCGGCGTCCCGGTCATCGTCGCCGTCGAGAAGGACGCCACCGGCAACGCGTGGCCGCTGACCCTCTCGTACGCGAAGGCCATCGGCGGCCTGCGCGCCGGCGGCATCAAGACCACGTTCACCGAGGAGACCGAGACCGACCTGTTCGGTGAGCAGGCCGTGCTCTGCGGCGGCGCGTCCGCCCTGGTCATGGCCGGGTTCGAGACGCTGGTCGACGCCGGCTACCAGCCCGAGGTGGCGTACTTCGAGTGCCTGCACGAGCTGAAGCTGATCGTCGACCTGATGTACGAGGGTGGCATCGCCAAGCAGCGCTGGTCGGTCTCCGACACCGCCGAGTTCGGTGACTACGTCTCCGGCCCCCGGGTCATCGACGACGCCGTGCGCCAGCACATGAAGGACGTGCTGGCCGACGTGCAGAACGGCAGCTTCGCCAAGCGCTTCATCGACGACCAGGACGCCGGGGCCCCGGAGTTCAAGAAGTTCCGCGCTGAGGGCGAGGCGCACCCCATCGAGGCGACCGGCCGCGAGCTGCGCAAGCTGATGAGCTGGGTGAAGTCGAGCGACTCCGACTACACCGAGGGCACGGCCGCGCGCTGACCACGTGACGGGGAGGGGGTCGGGTGCTGCCCGGCCCCCTTCCGGCGTCTCTGGGAGCGACAACCTTCATCCAGAACGGCGAGTAGTGGTATCCGTCGAGGTCGTCGAACTGGCGCTGGTACATGAAGGGGTAGTCGTCGGTGTCACCGACCCGCCCACCTGCGGCGCTGGCGCGCTCGACCAGGGCGTCGAACGCCTCGCGGCTGCCGAGGTCGAACAAGACCGTGACCTTCGACGGGGTGCCGGGGCCGCCGACCAGCTCCTCGGGGCGCCCACACTGGCGTACATCTCGTGGCTGCCCAGCAACGGGGCGGTGGCAGTGACCCGCACGCGAGCGGCGACCCTTGCCTCTCCGCACCGGCGGCTCGATGACGTGCGATTACACATGTCACGACATGAGCGACACGGATGTCGGAACAGATATCGGAAGTGTTACGAATTCGAAGAGATTCCCGGCACGGCGTGGTGCATGCGGGTGAACAGGCCCTATGTTGCGCATGAGTCCCAACGATGGGGTGGAACTTCAGGAGGAATCTGTGCGCAAGAATCCCTTCGCCGCCGCCGTGGCGGTGTCTCTGGCCGCCGCAATGACGCTGACGGCCTGCGGCTCTCGCAGCGAGACCCCGGCGGGCGGCACCGGCTCGGGCGCCGCGGCCACGAAGACCGTGAAGATCGGTGTCATCGCACCGCTGACCGGCAGCCTCTCGGCCATGGGCCTGGGCATCAAGAACTCCGTCGACCTCGCCGTCAAGCAGGCCAACGAGAGCAACGCCATCCCAGGCTGGAAGATCGAGATCGTGGCAGAGGACGACACGGCGAGCCCCGACGTCGGCCGCAACGCCGCCACCAAGCTCGCCGGAGACAAGGACGTGGTGGGCATCGTCGGCCCGCTGAACTCCGGCGTGGGCCAGGCGCTGCAGCCGGTGCTGGCGCCGGCCAACATCGCGCTGATCTCGCCCGCCAACACCAACCCGACGCTGACGCGTGGTGCGCAGCCGGTGACGGCCCCCAAGCGGGCGTACGCGAACTATTACCGCACCTGCACCACCGACGTGGTCCAGGGCGGGGTGGCCGCGCAGTACCTGATCGAGAACAAGCTCACCAACGTCGCCACGGTCCACGACAAGAAGCCGTACGGGCAGGGCCTGGTCGAGGCCATGACCGCGGCGCTCACCCAGGGCGGCGGCAAGGTGGTGTCGGCCCAGACCATCAACCAGGACGACAAGGACTTCTCGACCGTGATCGCCCAGATCAAGGCGCAGAACCCGCAGGTGGTCTACTTCGGCGGCGAGTACCCGGTGGCGGGCCCGTTCAGCAAGCAGATGAAGGCGGCTGGTCTCAACATCCCGCTGATGGGTGGTGACGGCATCTACGACGACACCTTCATCAAGGACAACGGGGCGCCGGTCACCGGCGACTACGCCACCTCGGTGGGTGCGCCGGCTGCCGACCTCCCGTCGGCCCAGGCGTTCATCAAGGCCTACCAGGCTGCGGGCTACAAGGACGGCTACTCCGCCTACGGCGCGTACTCCTACGACGCCGCCCAGGCCCTGATCGCCGCCATGAAGGTCTCCCTCAAGGACAAGTCCGACGTGCAGTCCGCGCGTGCGGCGACGGCCACCGAGGTCGGCAAGGTCAACCTCACCGGTGCCACCGGGCAGGTCGCCTTCGACGACTTCGGCGACACCAAGGCCCGCGTCATCTCCATCTACCAGGTCAAGGACGGCAAGTGGACGCCGCTGAAGACCATGGAGATGAAGTAGCACGGACGAGAGCGACAAGGGCGCGGACCACGGCGGTCCGCGCCCTTGTGCCGAGGACCGGAAGGGACCACATGTTCGACACGCTTGCCCAGCAGCTCGTCAACGGGCTCACGCTGGGGGCGCTGTACGGCCTGATCGCGGTGGGCTACACCGTCGTGTACGGCATCGTGCAGCTCATCAACTTCGCCCACGGCGAGATCTTCATGATGGGTGCGTTCGGCGCCATGACCACCTGGCTGCTGCTCGGCAGCGGCAAGGTGCTGGCCTGGTGGATGCTGCCCATCATGATCGTCGGCTCCGTCGTGGTGGCGGTGGCCACGGCGCTCCTGATGGAGCGGTACGCGTACCGGCCGCTGCGGTCGGCGCCGAGGCTCGCACCCCTGATCACCGCCATCGGGGTCTCGGTGGCGTTGCAGGAGGCGGTGCGCCTCTTCTATGGTCAGGTCCCGGGCTTCCCCGACGCCAAGCGCAACGTGCCGTTCCCCGAGATCGAAGGTGTCTCCGGCCCGGCGCTCGAGCTGGGCGGGGTCGTGATCCAGCGTTCCTCGATCTTCGTCCTGGTGGCCCTGGTGGTGTGCACCGCCGGGCTGTGGTGGTTTGTCAACCGCACCGCGATGGGGCGTGCGATGCAGGCGACCTCGCAGGACCCGGACACGGCGCGCCTGATGGGCATCGACGTGGACAAGGTGATCATGGTGGCCTTCGCCGTCGGCGCCACGCTGGCCGCCGTCGCCGGTGTCGCGCACGGGCTGCGCTACACCTACATCGACTTCCGCATGGGCTTCCTGGCCGGCATGAAGGCGTTCACCGCCGCCGTGCTGGGTGGCATCGGCAACGTCAACGGGGCCGTGCTCGGTGGTCTGGTCCTGGGCGTGGTCGAGGCACTCGCCACGGCCCTGATCCCGGGCCAGCTGGGCGGGTCGTCCTGGAAGGACGTCTGGGCGTTCGTGCTGCTCATCCTGGTGCTCGTGTTCCGGCCGCAGGGCCTGCTCGGCGCCAAGACGGTGGAGCGGGCGTGATGAGGCCGCTGATCTCCGAGGAGCTGAAGGAGCGCCACGCCCGGCCGAGCCGCGCGGTCGCGCTGGCCGGAGCCGCCCTGGCGGCCGTGTCGCCGTTCCTGAGCTGGGCCTACACCGCCGGGGCGCTGGACGGGGTCAGCCTGTACGGCAACCCGTCGCCCCTGCAGTGGGTGTTCTTCGTGATGGCGCTGCTGCTGGTGCTGCTGATGGCCCCCCTGCCCGGCCGCCTGAAGGGCATCCGGCGGCTCGTGGACCGGCCCGCCGGCGCCCGCGCGCTGGCCACCGGGCTGCTCGTCACGGCGATCGTGATGGTGGCGGCCATCGCCATCGAGCTCGGTGGGCTGGTGACCCTGGAGCCCGGCGCCTGGGTGGCCTTCGCCGGCGCCCTGCTCGCCTTCCTCGGCACCCGGTTCCACCAGCCCCGCGGCTCCACCTCCCTGGTCACCCGGCGCACGCCCTCGTGGGTGCAGGTGCTCGCGATCGTCGTCGTGATGGCCGGGGGACTGTTCCTGGCCGCGTACGCGCTCGGCATCGACGACGGCGGCTCCTTCGTGATGATCGTCGTGGCCGCCGGCGCACTGGCCCTGGCAGCGGGCCGTCTCGGGGTCGGCGCCTGGCTGGCGCGGGCCGGCCGCGAGAACCGTACGGTGCTGCTGCTGGCCATCTTCGTCACGGCGTTCCTGTTCCCGTTCACCCAGAACGGCACCGAGGCGAACATGTCGATCGCCACCCAGGCGCTGGTGTTCGCCGTCACGGCACTCGGGCTCAACATCGTGGTGGGCCTGGCGGGCCTGCTCGACCTCGGCTACATCGCCTTCCTGGGGGCTGGCGCCTTCACCGCCGCGGTGCTCTCTGAGTCGGCGTTCTCGACGATCAGCTGGCACCCGCCGTTCATCGTGACGGTGCTGATCTCCGGCCTGGTGGCGTCGTGCTTCGGGCTGCTGATCGGCTCGCCGACGCTGCGGGTCTCGGGCGACTACCTGGCGATCGTGACGCTCGCCTTCGGCGAGATCTTCCGCATCACCATGAACAACCTCGACGGCACCGACGGGCCCATGATCACGCGCGGCGCGAACGGCATCTCCGCCATCCCTGACCTCAACCTGCTGGGCTTCGACTTCGGCAAGCCGCACCAGCTGTTCGGCATCACCTTCGGGCGGTTCTCCAGCTACTACTTCCTGCTGCTGATCCTGCTCGCCGTGGTGATGGTGGTCTTCGCGAACCTCAACAACAGCCGCATCGGCCGGGGCTGGATCGCGATCCGGGAGGACGAGAAGGCGGCCGAGGCAATGGGTGTCAACGTCTTCGGTCTCAAGCTGTTCGCCTTCGCCGGCGGCGCGTTCCTGGCCGGCGTCGCCGGTGCCGTGAAGGCGCACCAGGACGTGTCGATCGTGCCTGACCAGTTCGTGTTCCTGGAGTCGGCCTTCCTGCTGGCCGCGGTGGTGCTGGGCGGCATGGGCACCATCGGCGGCGTGATCCTCGGCGCCGTGCTGCTCAAGCTGATGCCGGAGAAGCTGCGCTTCATCAACGAGTACCGGCTGCTGATCTTCGGCGTGCTCCTGGTGCTGATGATGCGGTTCCGGCCCGAGGGGCTGATACCTGCGAAGCGCCGCCAGCTCGAGTTCCACGAGGACGACGAGGAGCTCGCTGACGACATCGACGAGTTCCTGATGCGCCGCAGCACGGAGGAGGGGCGATGACCGCGCGCGAACCTGAAGGTCCCGTGACCGGTGCGGGTGCCGGTGGCGCCCCGACGGCCGTACGCGAGACCGTGCTCGCCGCCACCGGGGTGACGATGCGCTTCGGTGGTCTGGTGGCCGTCAACGACGTGTCGATGGAGGTGCGGCAGGGAGAGATCGTCGGCCTGATCGGCCCGAACGGTGCCGGCAAGACCACCTTCTTCAACTGCCTCACCGGCATGTACAAGCCGACCAGCGGCACGGTCACCCTCGGCGGGCGGGTGCTGCCCCCCAAGCCTCGTGAGGTGGTGAAGGCGGGCATGGCCCGCACCTTCCAGAACATCCGCCTCTTCACCAACATGACGGTGCTGGAGAACGTGATGGTGGGCCGCTACTGCCGCACGTCGTCCGGCCCGTTCACCTCGATCATCCGAGGCTGGAAGCACCAGCGCGAGGAGCGTCAGGTCAGGGAGCGGTCCTTGGAGCTCCTCGAGTACGTCGGGATCGGCGGGGCCGGGGAGCGCCTGGCGCGGCACCTCCCGTACGGCGACCAGCGGCGCCTCGAGATCGCCCGTGCGCTCGCCACCGACCCGACGGTGCTGCTGCTCGACGAGCCGACGGCCGGCATGAACCCGCAGGAGACCAGGGAGACCGAGGAGCTGATCTTCCGGATCCGCGACTCGGGGCTCGCGGTCGTGGTCATCGAGCACGACATGCGGTTCATCTTCAATCTCTGCGACCGGGTGCTCTGCCTGGTGCGCGGCGAGGTGCTCATCGAGGGCACCCCGGCCGAGGTGCAGGGGGACCCACGGGTCATCGAGGCGTACATCGGTCAGGTCGAGGATCCGGAGGTCACCGATGCTTGAGGTCACGGACCTGGTGGTCTCGTACGGGCTGGTGAAGGCCATCAAGGGCATCAGCTTCACCGTCGAGGAAGGGCAGGTCGTCACACTGCTCGGAACCAACGGTGCCGGCAAGACGACCACCTTGCGCACCATCTCGGGGCTGCTGCGGCCGACGTCGGGGAGCATCACGTTCCTCGGCAGGCGGATCGACACCATGCCGGCGCACCAGATCGTGCGGCTGGGGCTGGCGCACTCGCCCGAGGGCCGGCGGATCTTTCCCCGGCAGACGGTCGAGGACAACCTCATGCTCGGGGCCTTCTCCCGCACCGACAAGGCCGGCATCGCGGCCGACCTGCAGCGGATGTACGAGAAGTTCCCGATCCTCTTCGACCGGCGTACGCAGCCGGCGGGCACCTTCTCCGGCGGTGAGCAGCAGATGCTGGCCATGGCCCGCGCCCTGCTCAGCCGGCCGAGGCTGCTGATGCTCGACGAGCCGTCGATGGGCCTGTCGCCGCTGATGATGCAGCGCATCATGGCCACGGTGACCGAGCTCAAGAACGAGGGCATGACCATCCTGCTCGTGGAGCAGAACGCCCCTGCGGCGCTGGCCCGGGCCGACTACAGCTACGTGCTCGAGGTCGGCACCATCGCCTTCCAAGACACCGCCGCGGCGTTGCTCCAGGACGACCGGGTGCGCAAGACGTACCTCGGCGAGGAATAGGCCTAGGAGGGCCAGGAAGACCGACTGCTCTCGCTGGCGCTCGAGCAGCCGGGGTCTCGACGCGGACCGTCCTCGTTCCTCGGACGCTCCTTGCTCGACCAGCGGTGATCGAGCAAGGATTCCCTGAGGACGAAGGGGATCCGCGTCGAGCGCTTGCGGGCCTCGCGTGGCTCCAGCGGCGCGCTCCTCCGGCGTGTCAGTCGGCCGCGTTGACCATGAAGTCGGCGGCGTACCGCAGGTAGCCGCGCAGCTCGGCGTCCTCGGCCTCGGGCAGGGCGACCACGTCGGCGGCGTGCATCATGTGCCGCAGCCAGCGGTCGCGCTGCGCGGGCGTCACGGCGAACGGGGCGTGACGCATCCGCAGCCGAGGATGGCCACGCGTCTCGCCGTACGTCTTGGGGCCGCCGAAGTACTGCTCCAGGAACATCCGGAGCCGGTCGTTGGCCGGGCCGAGGTCCTCCTCGGGGTAGATCGCGCGCAGCGGCTCGTCGTCCGCCACGCCGGCGTAGAACTCGTCGACCAGGCGCTTGAACGTCTCGTGACCGCCCATCCGCTCGTACGCGGTGGCACCCTCGGCGCGCTGCGGCCCGCCGGCGGCGGGGGAGAGGGGGATGGTCATGCCAGACCCGCGACGATCGCGTCGCCGACGGCGCTCGTGGGCCGCTTCTCCCCGAGGGTGGCGGCGATGTCGGCCTCGACGGCGGACTGGATGCGCTGCGCCTCGTCCGTACGCCCCAGGTGCTCCAGCAGCATCGCCGCCGACAAGATCGCGGCCCGCGGGTCGGCGATGCCCTGCCCGGCGATGTCGGGGGCGGACCCGTGCACCGGCTCGAACATCGAGGGGTAGGTGCCGTCCACGTTGATGTTGGCGCTCGCCGCGAGGCCGATGCCGCCGGTGACCGCCGCGGCCTCGTCGGTGAGGATGTCGCCGAACAGGTTGTCGGTGACGATCACGTCGAACCGGTCCGGGTTCGTGCAGAGCGCGATGGTGGCGGCGTCGACGTGCAGGTAGTCGGTGGTCACCTCGCTGAACTCCTGGCCGACCTGGGTGAAGATCCGGTTCCAGAGCCCGCCGGCGTTCACCAGCACGTTGTGCTTGTGCACCAGCGTGAGCTTCTTGCGCCGCTTCATGGCCCGCGCGTACGCGTCGCGCACCACCCGCTCCACGCCCATGGCGGTGTTGACGCTGACCTCGGTGGCGATCTCGTTGCCGGTGCCCTGGCGCACCACGCCTCCGTTGCCGCAGTAGAGGCCCTCGGTGCCCTCGCGCACCACCACGAAGTCGACGGTCTTGCCCTCCACCACGCTCGGGGCCAGGGGAGTGGGCACGCCGGGATACAGCTTCGAGGGGCGCAGGTTGACGGCGTGGTCGAACGCGAACCGGATGCGCAGCAGCAGCCCGCGCTCCAGCAGCCCAGACGGGATCGCCTGGGACCCGGGGGCCGCACCCACGGCGCCGAGCATGATGGCGTGGGCCTTCGCGAGCCGGTCGAGCTCGGCTTCGGTGAGCACCTCACCCGTACGCTGCCAGCGCTCGGCGCCCAGGTCGTACTCCTCGAACGCGAACGTGTCCTCGCCGGCGACCGCCGTCAGCACCTTCAGCGCCTCGGCCGTCACCTCCGGGCCGATCCCGTCCCCGCCGATCACCGCGATGGTCTGCTTCGTCACGAGCACCGAGCCTAACGAAGCCGCCGCCCGACCGGCGTGCGGTCTCAGGCGGGCGGGTCGGCCGGCGTGTGGGAGCGGACGGGGCCAGGAGGTGATCGTCCACCGGTGCGGCCGATCACCGTGCGGTAGTTTGCGGCCATGTCCTTGGCGTTCCCGGTCTCCGCGCATCCCCGTCCCGCGTCCGAGGCGTCGCTGACCGCGGCGCTGGGCGACCCCGGGTTCGGCCGCTTCTTCGGTGACCACATGGCCGTCGCCACCTGGCGCAGCGACACCGGGTGGGGTGACGCGGGCGTCGTCCCGTACGGGCCGTTCCGGCTCGACCCGGCCGGCGCGGTGCTGCACTACGGCCAGGAGATCTTCGAGGGTCTGAAGGCCTACCGGCACGACGACGGCTCGGTGTGGCTGTTCCGGCCGGAGATGAACGCGCGCCGGCTGAACGCCAGCGCCGCCCGCCTGGGCCTGCCGGAGCTGCCGGAGGAGGACTTCCTGGCGTCGGTCATGGCGCTGGTCGAGGCCGACCAGCGGTGGGTGCCGTCGGCGGAGGGGGAGCAGTCGCTGTACATCCGGCCCTTCATGTTCGCCAACGAGAACTTCCTGGGCGTGCGCGCGGCGGAGACGGTCCAGTACGCCGTCATCGCCGGCCCCGTCGGGCCGTACTTCTCCGGTGGTGTGAAGCCTGTCGACATCTGGGTGACCACGGAGTTCAGCCGCGCCGGGGCCGGCGGCACGGGCGCCGCCAAGTGCGGCGGCAACTACGCCTCGTCGCTGGTCGCGCAGAAGGAGGCGTACGCCCACGGGTGCTCCCAGGTGCTGTTCACCGACGCCGCCACCCACTCCTGGCTCGAGGAGCTGGGCGGCATGAACATCTTCCTGGTCACGCGCGACGGCCGTCTGCTGACCCCGCCCACCTCAGGCACCATCCTCGACGGCATCACCCGCAGCTCGATCCTGGCGGTGGCCCCGTGGTTCGACCTGGTGCCCGAGGTCCGGCCGGTCTCGCTGGCCGAGGTCACCGACGGCATCGGGTCCGGCGAGATCGTGGAGGCGTTCGCCTGCGGCACGGCGGCCGTCATCACCCCGATCGGCAGCTTCCGGCAGGCCGGGCAGGCTGACCTGGTGCTGGCACGCCCCGAGGGGGACCGGTCCATGGTGCTGCGCTCCCACCTGCTCGACATCCAGTACGGCCGCGCGGCCGACCCGAACGGCTGGACGGTCCGCGTCTGCTGAGGTGTCGCCCCGGAAGCGGTCAGGCCTCCTGGTCGCGGGTGTAGAGCAGGGCTCCGTACGCCTCGCGGATGTGAACCTCGGCCAGGTCGGCGGCCCGGCCGCCGTCCCCTGCCACGACAGCCTCGTAGATGGCCCAGTGCGCTGCGCGCAGCGACTGGGCTAGGGTCGGCCAGTCGGCGGTGACCTGGAACGACGCGAGGATCGGCTGACGCATCGACGCGCGGATGGCGCCGGTCATGTCAGCTACCAGCCGGTTGCCGCCGGCCTCGGCGAGGGCGATGTGGAACTGCGAGTCGAGGTCGTTGAACTCCTCTCGGCTGATGCCCGGCTCGTCCATCCGTGCCAGGAGGGCGCGGATGGGAGACAGTGACACCTGGCCGCCGTGGCCCGCGGCGATCCGCACCGAGCCTCGTTCCAGCATCACGCGCGCGTCGACGACGTCAGGCATCGGGAAGTTCGCGAGGGCGACGTGGAGTCGAAGGAAGCGGGTCAGTGCCTCGCTCGGCAGTGCCGACACGGTGGTGCCGCCGTCGCGCCCGGCTCCCACCGAGGACACCAGCACGCCCTGGGCCTCCAGCGACCGGATCGCCTCCCGCACAGCGGCCCGGCTCACGCCCAGCAGCTGAGAGAGCTCACGCTCGGCCGGCAGCCGGTCACCGACGCGCAGCGCGCCGCTCAGGATCCGCTCCTCGATGCGATCGATCACCAGCTCGTACGCCCGCGGCTGCTGCACCGGCCGCCAGGGCGAGGCGACAGCCGAGTCACCGGGGCCGCCGGACTCCGCCGTGGTCACCTGCTCCTGTGCAGTCATTGCTTCACCTCCGGGATTCGGGCACCCACCAGCGAGGTGGCGAGATCGAATAGTGGCGGATAGATCTTGACGTGTGCGGAGGTCTCATTCTACAGTCCGCCTCGATGGTCTGACCATTCATAGGTCGGCCCAGTCGTGGACCGTCTCAAGCCCGGAGTCGTGCTGATGATCACCTACCAGCCCTTGCTGAACCCCCTCGGTTCGCTGGCCCTGTCCGCCCTGGTCGCTTGCCTGCCGCTGGTCACCATCTTCGTCACGCTCGGCGTGCTCAAGTGGAAGGCCTACATCGCGGGCCTCACCGCTCTCGCCGTGTCGTTGCTGGTGGCCATCGCGGTCTACAAGATGCCGGCCCTGCTGGCCCTGAACTCGGCGGCAGAGGGAGCGGTCTTCGGGCTGTTCCCGATCATGTGGATCGTCTTCAACGCCATCGTGCTCTACGAGATCACCGTGGCTAGCGGGCGGTTCGAGGACCTCCGCCAGGTCTTCGACCTGATCTCCGACGACCCCCGCGTGCAGGCCATCGTGATCGCCTTCTGCTTCGGCGGTCTGATGGAGGCGCTGGCCGGCTTCGGTGCCCCGGTCGCGATCACCGGCGTGATGCTGATGGCGTGCGGCTTCTCCGCGCTCCGTGCCGCCACCGTGGTGCTGCTCGCCAACACCGCGCCCGTGGCCTTCGGCGCCATCGGCACCCCGATCCTCACGGCCGGTCGCCTCACCCACATCGACGCTGACCTGATCGGTGCCTACGTGGGTCACCAGACCCCCGTCGTCGCCTTCTTCGTGCCCCTGTTCATCTGCTGGCTCACCGACGGCCGCAGGGGCGTCAAGCAGGTGTGGCCGCTCGCGCTGGTGGTCGGCGCCGTGTTCGGCATCTCCCAGTGGCTGAGCGCCACGTACCTGTCGATGGAGCTCACCGACATCGTGGCCTCGCTGTGCGGCCTGGCCGCCGTCGTGGTGATGCTGCGGTTCTGGCGCCCCAAGGGCCGTGACGAGGCCCGCGCCACCCTGCGCGACCTGCACGAGCAGGAGATGCGCGAGCTGGGGGCGACCGACCCGGCCGCTGCCGCCGCTCGGGGGACGGCCGACACCAGCACCCGCCCCGCTCTCACCGGCGGCCGGATCGCGATGGCGCTGTTCCCGTACGTCCTGGTGATCGTCGTGTTCTCGCTGGCCAAGCTCGTGCCGGCGATCACGAAGTGGCTCGCGGCCACCGACCTCAAGATCAAGTGGCCGGGGCTCGACGGGCGCGTGCTGACCTCCGCGGGCACGCCGAACAGCTCCACGGTCTATACGTTCTCCTGGCTGTCCAGCCCGGGCACCCTGCTGCTCCTCTGCGGCCTGGTGGTCGCGCTGGTCTACCGGGTGAGCCTGGCCGAGTGGGCCCGGGTCATCGGTCGCAACGCCTACAAGATGCGGTTCTCGATCCTCACCGTCGCCTCAGTGCTGTCGCTGGCCTACGTGATGAACCTGTCGGGCCAGACCATCACGATCGGCACCTGGATCGCCGGCACCGGCGCCGCGTTCGCGTTCCTGTCTCCCCTCCTGGGCTGGCTGGGCACCGCCGTCACCGGCTCGGACACCAGCGCCAACGCCCTGTTCGCCACGCTCCAGCAGACCGCGGCCCAGAAGGCGGGCATCGACCCGACGCTGCTGGTGGCCGCGAACACCTCGGGCGGCGTGGTCGGCAAGATGATCAGCCCGCAGAACCTCACCATCGCGGCCACCGCCGTTGGCCTGCTCGGCAAGGAGTCGGAGATCTTCCGCCGGGTCATCTGGTGGAGCCTCGGTCTCCTCGTCCTGATGTGCCTACTGGTCGGTCTGCAGTCCACGCCTGTGCTTGCATGGATGCTGCCGAAGGCCTGACGTACCACCCCGATCGGAGGTCATGATGACAGCACCACTCCATCCGCCGCGCGCAGGCGCTCCGGAGCAGCCCCTGCAGCCGGGCGAGGCCAAGGCCGCGGAGACCCCCGTCCAGGGCCTCCGGGTGGCACTGTTCGCGACCTGCGTCAACGACGCCATGTACCCCGGTACGCCGCGCGCCGTGGTGACGGTGCTGGAGCGGCTGGGGTGCGTCGTCGAGTTCCCCGAGAGCCAGACCTGCTGCGGTCAGGTGTTCACCAACACGGGCTACTACGACCAGGCGCTGGGCGCGGTGAAGCACTACGTGGAGACCTTCGAGCCCTACGACTACATCGTGTCGCCGTCGGGGTCGTGCGTCGGCTCGATCCGGGAGCAGCACGCCATGGTCGCGCGGGAGGCCGGTGACCACGCCCTGGCTGAGCGGGCCGAGGCGGTGGCGGCGAAGACGTACGACTTCCCCGAGCTGCTGGTCGACGTGCTGGGGGTGACCGACGTGGGCGCCTACTTCCCGCACTCGGTCACCTATCACCCGACCTGCCACTCGCTGCGCATCACGAAGGTGGGTGACCGGCCGCTGCAGCTGCTGCGCGCTGTCAGGGGCATCACGGTCGCCGAGCTGCCCGGGGCGCGCGAGTGCTGCGGCTTCGGGGGAACGTTCGCGATGAAGAACTCCGACGTCTCCACCGCGATGGCGGGCGACAAGGTGGCGAACATCCTCTCCACGCGTGCCGAGTACGTGGTAGCAGGCGACAACTCCTGCCTGATGAACATCGGCGGGGTGCTGTCGCGCATGCGCACCGGTGTCACCCCGATCCACCTGGCTGAGATCCTGGCCCAGACCGAGACGGTCGACCCGTCCGTCCCGTCAGGCCGTACGCCGTCGCAGACCGCCGCGAGAGAGGTGACGTCATGACCGACGTCGTGTCGCACACCACCGACTCCCGGGCGCCGGCCCCTCGCCGCACGCCCGCGCCGCCGACGGGGACCTTCCTGGGCATGCCGGCGTTCCCGAAGAACGCCAAGGAGCAGTTGGGCAACGCCCAGCTGCGGCGCAACCTGCACCACGCCACGCACACCATCCGCGGCAAGCGGGCCCGCGTGGTGGGCGAGGTCGCCGACTGGGAGGGGCTGCGGGTCGCCGGCGCCGCCATCAAGGACCGCACGCTGGCGAACCTCGACACCTACCTGGAGCAGTTCGAGGCCGCCGTCACCGCGGCGGGCGGTCACGTCCACTGGGCACGTGACGGCGACGAGGCGAACCGCATCGCGGCCGAGCTGATCCGCGCCGCCACCGACGACCCCGAGCCGAACGTGGTCAAGGTGAAGTCGATGGCCACGCAGGAGATCGACCTCAACGAGGCGCTGGAGGAGGAGGGGATCGCGGCCTGGGAGACCGACCTGGCCGAGCTCATCGTGCAGCTCGGGCACGATCGCCCCAGCCACATCCTGGTGCCGGCGATCCACCGCAACCGCTCCGAGGTGCGAGAGATCTTCCTGGCCGAGATGGGCAACTACGGCACCCCCGCGCCCGAGGACCTCACCGACGAGCCGGCGGACCTGGCCGGCGCGGCCCGCCGCCACCTGCGCAACAAGTTCCTCACCACCAAGGTGGCGGTCTCCGGCGCGAACTTCGCCATCGCGGAGACCGGGACGCTGGTGGTGGTGGAGTCCGAGGGCAACGGCCGCATGTGCCTCACGCTCCCCGAGACGCTGATCTCCATCGTCGGCATCGAGAAGGTGCTGCCGACCTTCGAGGACCTCGAGGTCTTCCTCCAGCTGCTGCCGCGAAGCAGTACGGGGGAGCGCATGAACCCGTACACCTCGATGTGGACCGGCGCCAGCCAGGCCGACGGCCCGCAGGACGTGCACGTGATCCTGCTCGACAACGGGCGCACGAACGTGCTCTCCGACGAGGTCGGCCGTGAGGCGCTGCGCTGCATCCGGTGCTCGGCCTGCCTCAACATCTGCCCGGTGTACGAGCGGGTCGGCGGTCACGCGTACGGGTCCGTGTACCCCGGCCCGATCGGCGCCATCCTCACCCCGCAGCTGCGCGGGCTGGGGTCGGAGATCGACCAGTCGCTGCCGTACGCCTCCAGCCTCTGCGGCGCTTGCTACGAGGTCTGCCCGGTGCGCATCGACATCCCGAAGCTGCTCGTCCACATGCGGCACGAGGTGGTCGAGAAGAAGGAGCACAGCAACCCGGTGCCGACGTCCGAGGCCGCCTCGATGAAGGTGGTCGCCTGGCTGTTCCGCGACGCCAAGCGCTGGGCCGCGGCGCTGAAGCTCGTGAACCTGGCGGGCCGGGTGCTGCGCGGTCGCCGCATCGGCCCCCTGCCCGGGCCCGCGGCGGCGTGGACCAGGTCGCGGGACCTCCCGGCCCCACCCGCCCAGTCGTTCCGCGACTGGTGGGCGAGCGAGCGCGGGGATGCCTCGGGCAAGTCCAGCCCCGAGGCGCGGGCAGAGATGGCGGGGGACCGCCCGGCGCAGAGCGAGGCACCAGAGAGGGGTGGCGATGAGCGCACGTGACGAGGTGCTGCGGCGCGTACGGTCGGCGCTGAAGGACGGCCCCCGCGAGGCCACCGGCGAGGGCGAGGCCGTCGCCTGGGAGTACGGTCGCGCCACGGCGATGGACGATGTCCTGAGCCACTTCCTGGAGCGGGTCGAGGACTACCGGGCCGCTGTGGTCCGGGTGCCCGCAGACCAGGTCGCGAGGACCATCGCCGAGGCACTGACGAGCCGAGACATCCCGTCCGCGGTGCTGCCGGCCGGGGTCCCCGGTGCCTGGGCTGAGGCCGTGTCTGCGGCCGGGGTGCGCGTGGAGCGGGACGACCCGCCCCTCGATCATCAGGCGCTCGACGCGGTGGGAGCGGTGGTCACGGCGGCGGCGGTGGGTATCGCCGAGACCGGCACCGTGGTGCTCGACCACGGCGCCGACCAGGGCCGGCGGGCGCTCTCGCTGGTGCCCGACGTGCACGTCTGCGTCGTGCGGGCCGACCAGGTGGTCTCCGACGTCCCCGAGGCGGTGGCCCGTCTGCGCCAGGCCGTGGTGGGCGAGCGCCGTCCGCTGACCTGGATCAGCGGCCCGAGCGCCACCAGCGACATCGAGCTCGACCGGGTGGAGGGCGTGCACGGGCCTCGGACGCTGATCGTCGTCCTGGCCGAGTAGCCGGAGCGGGAGGGGTGAGGCGGCAACGGTTGGCCACAGGCATGGCGAAGGAGACCGCCGCCATGGTCACCACCGGCCTGGGGCCGATCGTGGCGGGTGCGCTGGTGGGCTGGACGCACAGCTGGCGGCGATGGTGATCTTCTACTCCCTCGTGATGCTGGTCACCGCGTTCGTGATGCCCGACACTGCCGGCCGCGACCTCACCACGTCTGAGGACGCCGCCTGACAGACCCCACATCTGGGGGGTGACATCGGTGTCATTCACCAGATATGGTGCTCGTGCAGCTGGTTCGGCGGCTCTGCCAGAGTCGTCGTCGTAAGAGGGAACCCGGTGGAAGTCCGGGACTGCCCCGCAGCGGTGAGTGAGAACGACCGCCGTCATCACGCACTGGGACTCGTGTCCTGGGAAGCGACGGCCAGTAGGCAGGGCCCCGGCCCGTGCTCACGAGTCCGAAGACCTGCCCGCTGCCGCCCCGAGACCTCGGGGTGGTGCCCCAGCCTCGCGGGACGGCTGCGGTGGTCGCGCGACGCGCACCATCTGCTCATCCCTGTGGCGACGGCACGTCCGTACTCGACGAGGGAGGCGAGCGATGACCGAACCCAGAACCGACACCCGACCCCTGCCCGAGCAGCCGGCCCCACGGGTCGACCCGCCCGAGATCCGGGTCCGCAAGCGCGACGGCAGCCTGGAGCCGTACGACGGGCACGAGATCGCCCGGTCGATCGAGGCCGCCGCGCGCGGCCTGGACCAGCCGGTCGTGCGCGCCACCCAGATCCAGTCGGAGCTGGAGATCGTGCTCTTCGACCAGATGACCACCGACGAGCTCGACGAGGCCGTGATCTGGGTGGCGCTGGGCAACGTCAAGGACGACCCGGCCTTCGACACCATCGCCGCCCGGCTGCTCGTGAAGACCCTGTACAAGCAGGTGCTCGGCTCCACCCACGACCTGTTCGGTGACGGAGACCCCGCCACGGTACGTACGCTCCACCGCGAGCTGTTCCCGACCTTCGTGGCGCACGGCGTCCGCGACGGGCTGCTCGACACCCGCCTGGCCGAGCTGTTCGACCTGGACGTCCTCAGCGCGGCGCTCGACCCCACCCGCGACGACCTGCTGCGCTACATCGGGGTGCAGACGATGCGGACGCGGTACCTGCTCACCGACCCGCAGCGGCGCGCGATCGAGGTACCGCAGTTCTTCTGGATGCGCGTCGCCATGGGCCTGACCGTCACCGAGCCCGACCCGACCGCCGCGGCGCTCCAGCTGTACGCCGCCATCTCCCAGCTGCACTACCTGCCCGCCGGCTCCACCCTGGTCAACGCCGGCACGCGGTCGGCGCAGCTCTCCAACTGCTTCGTGCTGCAGATGGAGGACGACATCGAGCACATCGCCACCTCCATCCGCGACGTGATGTGGATCACCAAGGGCACCGGTGGCATCGGGCTCTCGGTGACCAAGCTGCGCGCCGAGGGCAGCCCGATCCGCTCGAACAACACCTCCTCCACGGGCCCGATCCCGTTCATGCACACCATCGACTCCACGCTGCGGGCGATCTCCCGCGGCGGCAAGAAGTTCGGCGCCCTGTGCTTCTACATGGAGAACTGGCACCTCGACGTCGAGCAGTTCCTCGACTTGCGGCAGAACTCCGGCGACCCGTACCGGCGCACCCGCACCGCGAACACGGCGCTGTGGATCTCCGACGAGTTCATGGCCCGGGTGCGCGAGGACGACGACTGGTACCTGTTCGACCCGCTCGACGTGCCCGACCTGGTCGAGCTGTACGGCGCGGCGTTCTCGAAGCGCTACGCCGAGTACGTCGCGCAGGCGCAGGCGGGGGAGATCACCCGGTTCCGCGTGGTGCGGGCCCGGGAGCAGATGCGGGCGATCCTGGTCACGCTGCAGACCACCTCGCACCCGTGGCTGACGTGGAAGGACACCATCAACACCCGGGCGCTCAACGACAACACGGGCACCATCCACCTCTCCAACCTGTGCACCGAGGTCTGCCTGCCGCAGGACCGCGACAACGTCTCGGTCTGCAACCTGGCCTCGGTCAACCTGTCGACGCACCTCGTCGACGGGCAGATCGACTGGGAGCGGCTGCGCGCCACAACGCGTACGGCCCTGCGCCAGCTCGACAACCTCGTCGACATCACCACCTCGGCGGTGCCGCAGGCCGACCACTCGAACCAGACCAACCGGGCCGTCGGCCTGGGCGTGATGGGCGTCACCGACGTCGTCGAGCGGCTCGGCATCCCTTACGACTCCGAGGCGGCCTGCGCGCTCGTCGACGAGGTGATGGAGTTCATCAGCTTCCACGCCATCGACGCCTCCGCCGACCTGGCCCGGGAGCGCGGCTCGTACGCCACCTTCGCCGGCTCCGGCTGGTCGCGCGGGCTGGTGCCGGTCGACACGCTCGACCGGCTCGCCGCCGACCGCAGGCTGCCCGTCGACGTCGACCGCACCACGCGGCTGGACTGGCCGGCGCTGCGCATGAAGGTCGCCGGCGGCATGCGCAACGCCACCGTGATGGCGATCGCTCCCACCGCGTCGATCGGGCTCGTCGCCGGCACCACGCCCGGCCTCGACCCGCAGTTCAGTCAGATCTTCAGCCGCGCCACCGCGTCGGGCAAGTTCCTGGAGGTGAACCGCAACCTGGTCGCCGCGCTCAAGGAGCGGGGGCTGTGGGAGCAGAGCCGGGAGCCGCTGCTGGCGGCGCAGGGCGACCTGACGCAGGTGCCGGGCGTGCCGGCCGAGCTGCTGGCGGTCTACCAGACCTCGTTCCAGATCTCGCCGTACGCGTTCCTGCGGCTCGCCGCGCGGGCGCAGAAGTGGGTGGATCAGGCCATCAGCCGCAACATGTACCTGGCCAGCCGCGACGTCGAGGAGATGATGAGCCTCTACGCCTCGGCGTGGGAGATGGGCGTGAAGACCACCTACTACCTGCACATGATGCCCCGGCACACCGCCGAGCAGGCGAGCGTGAAGGTGAACAAGGCGGCCGCGATCCGGCCCGGCGGCAAGGGCTTCGGCGCCGCGCGGCGTACGGCGGTGGTGGCCGAGGTGGCCCCGGTGGAGGTGGCGCCCGTCGAGGTGACGCCGGTCGCGACGAACGCGGCCGAGACCGTCGTGGCCGGCGTGGTGACGCCGCTCGCGGTGGCGGCAGGCGTGTCGCTGCTGACCGTGACCGAGGACGTGACCGTGGTGGACGGCACCGCCTGCCCGGTCGACCCCGCCGAGCGCCTCCAGTGCGACTCGTGCCAGTGAGAGAGGAGACGAGGATGACAGGGATCCTGGGCACCGGGATCAAGGACGGGCTGCTGCTGAAGCCGGTCACCTACCCGTGGGCGTACGACCTCTACCAGCAGGCCGTGGCGAACACGTGGTTCCCCAACGAGATCCAGCTCGGGGAGGACCTGGCCGACTTCCGCCGCATGACGGAGGAGGAGCGGCACGCGCTGACGCACCTGATGAGCTACTTCAACCCCAACGAGCTGCTCGTCAACAAGGCGCTGGCGTTCGGCGTCTATCCGTACGTGTCGTCGGCCGAGTGCCACCTCTACCTCGCCAAGCAGATGTGGGAGGAGGCGAACCACTGCATGGCGTTCGAGTACGTGCTGGAGACGTTCCCCATCGACCGCGCCGCCGCGTACGAGTCGCACGTCACCGTGCCCTCGATGGCGGCGAAGGAGGAGTTCGAGGTCCGCTTCATCCGGCGCATGACCGAGCAGACGCTCGACATCTCCACGGTCGAGGGCAAGCGCGACTTCGTGCGCAACCTGGTGGCGTACAACGTGGTGCTGGAGGGGATCTGGTTCTACTCCGGCTTCATGGTGGCGCTGTCGTTCCGGCAGCGGAACCTGCTGCGCAACTTCGGGTCGCTGATCGACTGGGTGGTGCGCGACGAGAGCCTGCACCTGAAGTTCGGGATCAACCTGATCCTCACGGTGCTGGAGGAGAACCCGGAGGTGGCCGACGAGGAGTTCGCCGAGGAGATCCGCGGCATGATCCTGCAGGCCGTGGCGATGGAGGAGGCGTACAACCGGGACCTGCTGCCGCACGGCATCCTCGGGCTGAACGCCGACTACGTGAACCAGTACGTGAAGTACCTGGCCGACCGCCGCCTGGAGGAGCTGGGGTTCGAGCCCGAGTACGGGGTCAGCAACCCCGCCAAGTGGATGGCGACCGCCAACGACACGCTGCAGCTGGTGAACTTCTTCGAGTCCACCAACACCTCGTACGAGGTGAACGCCCAGGCCCGCTGACCCCGCCCGACCGCATTGAACAGTTGTTCAGTCCGTCCAGAAGAGATTTTTCGCTTCGGAACGCGCACAACCCTTGCCCGGTCGGCCTCCGTCGGGTCGCCGTCAGCATGACCCGTACGCGGGTGGCGGGCACCCGTCCGCCACCCGCAGCCGCCTGGGCCACGTCGGTCTCAGATGGCAAGAGGCGCCACGACTGCGTACGCGTGCCCGCGAGACTGCCTCTCAAGCACCGCGGAGCCGCCTTGCAGGCGGTCCCGCACGGACCGACACCCCTGAGGCGGACCATGAGGCCGGTAGCACCCGAGAACTTCCACGTCTTCGACACCACCCTGCGTGACGGTGCGCAGCAGGAGGGGCTGCGGCTGTCGGTGAGCGACAAGCTGCGGATCGCGTCGCTGCTGGACGAGCTCGGGGTGACCTTCATCGAGGGCGGCTGGCCGGGCGCCAACCCCAATGACACCGCCTTCTTCGCCGAGGCCGCGCAGAGCCTGGAGCTGAAGCACGCCACGCTGGTCGCGTTCGGCATGACCACCCGGGTCGGCATGAGGGCGGCCGAGGACCCGTTGGTGCAGGCGCTCGTCGATGCGCAGACCCCGGTGGTCTGCATCGTCGCCAAGGCGCACGACCGCCACGTCACCGAGGCGCTCCGCACCACGCTGGAGACCAACCTCGACATGATCCGCGACACCGTCACCCATCTGCGCGAGCAGGGCAAGCGGGTGTTCGTCGACGCGGAGCACTTCTTCGACGGCTACCGGGCCAACTCCGCGTACGCGCTGGACGTGGTGCGCACGGCGGCCGAGGCGGGTGCGGAGGTGGTGATCCTGTGCGACACCAACGGCGGGATGCTGCCGAGCTGGATGGGTGACGTGGTGAGCGCGACGGCCGCCATCGGCGTGGACCTCGGCATCCACTGCCACAACGACACCGGGTGCGCGGTGGCCAACACCATCGCCGCGGTGGAGGCCGGGGTGATGCACGTGCAGGGCACGATCAACGGCTACGGGGAGCGTACGGGCAACGCCGACCTGGTGCCGCTGATCGCGAACCTGCAGCTGAAGCTCGGCTGGCAGCTGGTCAGCGACGAGGCGTTGCGCGACCTCACCCGTACGTCGCACGCCATCGCCGAGATCGCCAACCAGGCACCGCAGGCCCGTCAGCCGTACGCCGGCACCTCCGCCTTCGCGCACAAGGCCGGCCTGCACGCCTCGGCCATGAAGATCGACGAGATGCTCTACCAGCACGCCGATCCCGGGCTGGTCGGCAACGGGATGCGCATGCTGATCTCCGACATGGCCGGTCGCGCGAACATCCAGATCAAGGGCGAGCAGCTGGGCCACGACCTGTCCGACCGGGACCTCGCCGCGCGGATCACCAGCACCATCAAGGAGCGCGAGGCGCAGGGCTACTCGTACGAGGCGGCCGACGCCTCCTTCGACCTGATCCTGCGCGACGCGCTCGGTCAGCTCGCCGAGAAGCCGTTCCAGGTCGAGAGCTGGCGGGTGTTCACCGACCAGTCCGAGACCTCCGAGGCCATCGTGCGGGTGTCGACCCGGGGGGAGTCCTCCCGCCTGTACGCCGGTGGCGGCAACGGCCCCGTCAACGCCCTCGACATGGCGCTCCGCAACGCGCTGACGCCGGCGTTCGGCTTCATCGCCGACTACGAGCTGGTCGACTACCGCGTACGGATCCTCGACCAGGGCCACGGCACGGACGCGACCGTGCGCGTGCTCATCGACACCCGCCACGACGGGCAGAGCTGGACGACCGTCGGGGTCGGCGGCAACGTCATCGAGGCGTCGTACGAGGCCCTGGTCGATGCCTTTCTGTACGGCATCGCCGTCCGTGCGACCGATGCCGCCTAGGGTGACCCGATGACCGAGGCACCGCTCTCCGACCGCCGCACCGATGTCATCCGGCTGCTGCACGCCGCGGCAGCGGACGGCCGCCTGACGCTGGAGCAGGCCGACCAGCGCATCGCCGCCGCCCGCACCGCCACGTCTGAAGCGGTGCTGGAGACACTGGTCTCCGACCTCAGCCCGGCGACGGCGGTCGCGGGCCCCGGCCAGCCGGTGCCGGTGCAGGTCGAGCAGTACCCGCCGGTGGCGGCGCAGCAGCCCGTCACCCGTGCCCCCAGGCCCCCGGCGGGCATGGTGCCCCAGCACCCGCTGCGCCTGTCGGCGGGAGCGTCCTCGGTCAAGCGGACGGGACCGTGGCGCGTGCCGCCGTACATCTCCGCCAACGGCGGTTTCGGGGGCACCGTCCGCCTCGACTTCCTGGAGGCGATCCCGACCACCCCCGTGATCGAGCTGACCATCGAGCCGAGCGCCGGGACCGTGGTCGTGGTGATGCCGCAGGGGTGGGCCGTCAACGTCGACGACCTCGACCGTGGCATCGGGTCCGTGTCCAACAAGATGCCCCTCGAGCCCGAGCCCGGGTGCCCGCTGATCGTCGTGGTCGGGTCCCTCGGCATGTGCACCTTCAAGGCCCGGTACGCCAGCTGGTGGGACCGCCGCCGCCTGCGCAAGGCCAGCGAGCAGCGCCGGGAGATCATGCGCTGAGTGACGTGAGCCGTACGGCATCCGGCCCGCTCGCGGAGCGTTCGCAGGCCTGTCGCGACTGACGCGCCACGATCTGGTCAGGAGGGGAGCCCCACAGGCCGTACGCTCGCCGCATGGAGCCCCTGGACCCGACGCGGGTGATCCGCCAGCTGCACACCGCAGCCGGCGACGGGTCCTTGTCGCTCGACGAGGCCGACCGGCGCATCGCG
>CAKZHP010000140.1 GCA_936924635.1 uncultured Propionibacteriaceae bacterium | reverse complement strand
GCCACGACCACGACACACGCCGCCACGGCCCGCGCGATCGCCGCCTTCAGCCCGGGGTCGTCCCCGCCGGACTGGCTGATGTTGATGATGTCGAACCCCTGGTCGGTGGCCGCCAGCACGGCCTGCACCATCGCCGCCTGGGTCTCGTTGCCCTGGCCCCGGCCGAGCGCCCGCATCACCGTCACCTGCGCACCCGGCGCCATGCCCGTGAAGTTCCACGCCCCGAACGACTGCCCATTGATGTACCCGACCACCGCCGTGGCGTGGCCGCAGTCCATGCCGCCGCCCCGCTTCTCCAGGTCGGCGGTGTCGCCCACGTAGTTGACGAGGTCGAACTTCGGTAGCTCCTCGTTCGACTGCCCGGTCGCCAGCGCCGGCGGCGTGAGCATGGGCGAGACGCCGAGCTGGGCGCCGGTGTCGATCACCGCGACCCGCACGCCGGCACCCCGGATCCTCCTGTTCTTGGCGTCGACCTGTTCCCACACCCGGTCGGGCCGCAAGCGCTCGGTCACCCAGGACGGCCCTTTCGGGGCGGCGGCCAGCTCCTGGACCTTGCTGTCCAGGGCGCACCACTCCGGTTTCAGCCGCTCACCCGCCGCGTACGCAGGGGTGGGCACCGCCAGCCGAGACGCCACCACGACTCCCGCCGCCGCGCCGAGCAGCGCGCGTCGGAGGGGGCGAGGCATGCGCGGGAGCCTACCCGTCACTGCTGCGCCGGCAGGTTGGCTGCCTGGGCGAGCACCTGCCCGCTGCGGGTGATGAGCTGGCCGCGCCCCGGAGGCAGCGGCGCACCCCGGTAGTTGCCCCACAGCTGACCCTCGTCGCGGTTGCCGCTCATGATGAAGGCCGGCGCCTGCGCGTCGCGCATCCGCCCGATCACCTGGTCACCGACAGCCCGGGAGGCACCGCCGTAGCCGCGGGCGATGATCATGTGCAGACCGATGTCACGGCTCTGGCTGATGAGCTCGGCCAGGGGCGCCAGGGCATTGCCCTGCATGGTGGCCACCAGCTCGTAGTCGTCGACGATCACGAAGACCTCCGAGCCCGACCACCAGGACCGCTCCCGGTACTGCTGCGAGGTCACCTCCGGCCCCGGCACGCGGCTCTGCAGCGACTGGGCCAGGGCCTTGCAGGTGTCGGTGCCCGACTTCTGGGAGGGGCAGTACTTGATGATGTACTCGTCGGGCACGAACCCCAGCAGCGAGCGCCGGTAGTCGAGCACGAGGAACTTCGCCTGCCGCGACGTGTACCGCTTCATCAGGCCGTCGAGGATCACACGCAGCACTGTCGACTTGCCGCTCTCCGGCATGCCGAACACGACCAGGTGGGGCTCGGCGACCGGGTCGAACATGACGGGGGCGAGGTTGATCTCGTCGATGGCCCACGGGACGTCCTTGCGGGTGTCGTCGTAGACGACCTCGGGCAGGGCGCTGAGCGGCAGGTCGGCCGGGAGCATGCGCACCTCGGCCGCCTTCGGCCCCTTCCAGGCAGCCACCATCCGGTCGATCATCTGCCGCTGACCGGCGGTCGCGCTCTCGGCGTCCTCGACGCCGTCGACGCGGGGCAGGCCCACGAGCATGTGCAGACGGTCGCCCGACAGGCCACGGCCGGGGCGACTCGTCGGCACCTGGGCCGCCATCTTGCGGTCGATCTCCGACTCGAACGGGTCGCCCAGTTTCAGCTCCACCCGGCTCTGGATGAGGTCACGGATACCGAGCCGGAACTCCGACCACTTCGTGGCCGACACCATCACGTGCAGCCCGTAGCCGAGGCCGCGAGCCGCGATGTTGGTGATCACCGGGTCCTGCTCCTCGAACTCCTGACGCAGCGTCAGCCACCCGTCGACCACGAGGAAGACGTCGGTCGGGAACCGGTCCGGCTCGATCGTCCCGTCGCGACGACCGCGGCGATAGCTGGCGATGCCGTCGATGCCCAGCTCGGCGAACAGGAGCTCACGGGCCTGCAGGAGCGAGGTCATCTCGGCGACCGTGCGCCGGACCCGGTCGCCGTCGAGGCGGCCGCAGGCGGAGCCGACATGGGGCATGTCGCGCATCGACGCCAGCGAGCCGCCGCCGAAGTCGAGGATGTAGAAGCCGACCTCCTCCGGCGTGTGGGTGAGGGCGAGCCCGGCGATCGCGCTGCGCAGCCCCATCGACTTGCCCGACTGCGGGCCGCCGACCACGGCCAGGTTGCCCGTGGCGCCGGCGTAGTCGATCCACATCGGGTCGCGCCGCTGCTGCCGCGGCCGGTCGATCAGCGCGACGGGGCCGGTGAGCCGGCCGTGCAGACCGGCGTCGGCGGTGGTGAGACCCCGCGTCGGGTGGTCCACCAGGTCGCTCTGCAGCAGCATGTCCATCGTCGGCGGGTCGTCGAGCGGCGGCAGCCACACCTTGTGGGCGGGCCACCCGTGCCCACGCAGCCGGCTGACGACCACACCAAGCAGGGTGTCGTCCTCGGCGTCCTCCTCCGCAGCGGGCTTTGCCTCGCTCGCCTCCACCGGCTGCTCCGGGGCGGCGGCGACCACCGGCTCCGGCTCCGGCTCCGGCTCCGGCTCGGGTGGCAGCACGACCGGCACGGGCCCCGCCTCGAACGCCAGCACGGGGGGCACCCACGCCTTCTTCGGCAGCCCCGGGGCACCCGCGACGTCGTCGTGGTCGCTCTCCAGCATCGCTGACGGGCTGCCGAGCCATGGCCCGGAGACGTACGCGGCCTTGAACCGCACCATGTTGGTGGTGTCGTACTTGAGGTAGCCGTTGCCGGGGGGACTCGGGAGCTCGTACGCATCGGGCACACCGATCACGACGCGCGACTCGGCGGGCGAGAAGGTGCGCAGCGCGATGCGGTAGGAGAGGAAGGTGTCCAGGCCGCGGAGCTTGGACTCCTCGAGGCGCTGAGACGCGAGTAGCAGGTGCACGCCGATGGAGCGGCCGATGCGGCCGATCTGGATGAACAGGTCGATGAACTCGGGCCGGGCGGTGAGCAGCTCGGAGAACTCGTCGACCACGATGAACAGGCTGGGCATCGGCGGGATGTCGGCGCCCTCCTGGCGGGCGGCCTCGTACTCCTCGCGGTTCTTGATGTCCTTGTTGCGCAGGCTCGCGTTGGTGGCGCTGAGCACCTCCATGCGGCGCTCCATCTCACCGGCGATCGCATCCTGCATCCGGTCGACGAGGGTGAGCTCGCCCTCCAGGTTGGTGATCACCGCCGAGACGTGGGGGAGCTCGTCGAGGCCGGCGAAGGTGGCGCCACCCTTGAAGTCGACCAGCACGTAGTTGAGCTGCTCGGAGCTGTGGGTCATCGCCAGGCCGAGCACCAGCGTGCGCAGGAACTCGGACTTGCCCGATCCGGTGGCGCCGATGCACAGGCCATGGGGGCCCATGCCACCCATGGCCGACTCCTTGATGTCCAGCTCGACGGGCTGGCCGTCCTCTCCCGTGCCGACCGGCACACGCAGCCGCTGGTGCAGGGGCCGCGGGCGCCAGGCCTGGCGCGGGTCGAGGGTCAGCGGGTCGCCGGTGCCCAGCATCGACGGGTAGTCCTTCGGCGGCTCGAAGACCACCTCCGGCGCATCCTCCTCCTCAGCGACCGCGACGACCGGCATCCGGTAGGGGCTGAGCTGCCGGGCCAGCATCTCCGCGTACACCATCGGCACCTGGTCGGGCCGGCCAAAGGGGGTGGGGGCGGTGGTGCCGTTCTGCACGCGGCGGTGCAGCGTGAGGGTGTCCGGCTGCACGTCCAGCACGGCCACTCCCGCCTCGATGCGCCGCGGCCGCTCCCGCTCCCCGGTGATCTCCAGCGTGCTGGCCGTAGTCCCCGGGGTCGCGAACAGGTCAGCGGTCATGCCCTCGACGCCGTCCACCACGAGCAGCACGTGCACCGGGTCGCCGCTGGGGGCGTTCTGGGCGCCGTCGGTGACCTGGGCCAGACCCGCGGCGTCGTTGGCGAACATCCGCACCTGCCCCGCTCCGTCGTGGCGGGTGGGGTGCTGCACGTGCGGCAACCACTTCGTCCACGACCAGAGGTGCTCGTTCTCGCGCGAGGCGACCACGATGATCCGTACGTCGGTAGGCGCGTGCCAGGCGGCGACCTGCGCCACCATCGCGTACGCGAGCCGGCGCGACGCGTCCTGGTCGCCGACGAGCGCGAACCGGCGGAACCCCCGCAGGTCCAGCATCAGCGGGATGCTGGGCACCACGCGATGGGTCAGCATGAACCGCCGCAGCGCGCCGGTGGTCAGCGGCTCGAGATCCTCGACCGGCTTCGACTCCGGAGGCACGATCCGCTTGGCGAACTGCTGCCGGCCGACCGAGACCCGCACGGCCAGGAAGTCGTCGCCGTCGGGGCGGCGCTCCCACATCCTCTTCTCACCGGCCAGGCTCCACAGCGTGTCGGGTGCCGGGTGACGCCAGGTGACCGCCTTGCGCTGGTCCGAGGCCGCCTTGCGCACCTGGCGCCTGGTCTGGCTGAGGTAGCGGAAGTAGTCGCGCCGCCGTGCGTCCAGCTCCATGGCCTGCTCGTTGTTGCCTCGGCCCATCTGGCTGAACATCATGCCCATCATCGACACGGCCATCAGGCCGCCGGCGATGCCACCCATGCCGCCACCGCGACCGCCGCCCGACAGCACCCCGGTCGACATCAGCCCCATGGCGAGGCCTCCGGCCACCATGGGCAGGAACCGCAGGAACGCCCCGAAGGTCTGCTGCCCCTGCGGCGGCGGGATCTCCGGCGGCGACTCCAGCAGCAGGTCGCCACGAGGCATCGGTGGTGGGGTCGCCCGCTTGCTGCGGTGGAACACGACCGTTGCCATGCGCACCCCCCGTGTACAGAGTCTTGGCAGCCCGGGCTGGGCAGAAGCCGTCCCATTATGTCCGGCACAGGTCCTGCGCCGGATACCCGGCCTGAGCACCGGGTCAGCCGCGCGGGTGCACCTCGAGGCGCTGACCGTCAGGATCGGTCACGACCACCTTCGGGTTGTCGCCGGAGCAGATCTCGGCGGGGTATCCGGCCGCGGTGAGACGCTCCGCCAGCTCCGTCAGTGGCTCGGTGGCCTGGAAGCCCAGGCTTACCAGGGCCACGCACCGACGGGGTTTTCAGAGGTGGGGGGCGGTGACGGCCTCACCCGACGGCGCGTGCAGGGCGATCACGCCCGAGCCGTCGCCGGACGACAGCTGCTATCAGTGCTCGTCACCGCCGGGCTCGGGATGGAAGCCGAGAGCACCGAAGAAGTCGAGGTCGGCGGCGAGGTCGGGGCTGTACCGCACTGCCACCACCGTGAGGCGCGCGTCGGGGCGGCCCTGATGGAGCTGGTAGCCGTGCAGGTCGGTCTGCTGCTCGTTGATCCAGATGCCGCCACCGCAGGGGTCGGTGACCCCGGCTTGAGTGCCGTACGCCTCGTCCAAGACCGCGACGGGGACCCCGGCCTCGCTGAGCTCCCCCGCTGCGTCGAGGGCTGAGCCGGCGAGCAGCGACAGGTGCGTCACGCCGGCCCGCATCGGTGAGGTGCACCGCGACGGAGCCGGCCGGCGACCAGGTGGACGAACCGGCCCTCGGCGCTCGACACCTCCCGCGCCATGCCCAGGGCCTCCAGGAAGGCGGTCATCGCGGTCGGGTCCGTGCTGAAGCGGTACGGGTCGAGGGTGAGCGTCGGGGTCATGAGGCTGCTCCTTCGAGATAGGTGCGGAGTGCGGCCTCGACCAGGGCGGACAGGCTGCACCCCTCGTCGACGGCCTCGTGCTTGACCTGCTTCACGAGGTCGGCGGGGAGATAGACGTTGAACTGGACCTTGGCGGGCGGCTCTGCTGTCATGAAAGCATGCTAGCAACATAGTCCAGCCAGTGCGCACCCTCCCGAACCTGGCTCGGTAGGCTTCGCCGCTGTGACGACCACTCCCACCGAGGATCTGGCCCGGGTCACGGTGATCTCGCCGACCCGGCGGATCGACGTGGCGCTGCCCGGGTCGACGAGCCTGGCCGAGTGCCTCCCCACGATCGTGAAGTTCTCGGGCTACGAGGTGACCACGGCCGGTGATGCCGTGCACGCCTGGGTGCTGCAGCGGCTCGGCGAGGACCCGCTGGACGTGAACAAGCGGATCTCCGCCCTGAACCTCCGGGACGGCGAGACCCTGCACCTGCGCCAGCGCGAGAACGTGATGCCCGACGCGGCCTTCGACGACGTGGTGGACGCCGTCACCACGGCCACCTCGGCCCGGCCCTCCTGGGCGCCCGCCCAGAGCCAGTGGACCGGTGTCGTGGTCATGTGCGCGCTGCTGGTGGGCCTGCCCCTCCTGCTGCTGTGGCGGGCCGACCCCGCCAACCGCTTCGGCACGGTCCTCGAAGCCGGCGTCGCGTTGTTCCTGTCGTTCGCATCCGCCATCGGGGCGATCGTGCTGTCGCGGGCGCTCGGGCGGCACCTGCCCGCGGTCGGCCTCTCCTGGTCGTCGGTGGCTCTCGCCGCCTCCGGCGGACTGTTCCTGCTGCCCACCGCCGAGTGGCCGCTGCGCGTGCTGATCGCGTGCGCCTGTGCACTCACGGCCTCGGGGGCGGCGTGGCTGGCCGCCCGCGTCCATCCGTACGCGCACCTGGCCGTCACCCTCTCGGCCGTGATCGTCCTGGTGGCCTGCATGGTGGTGGTGCTGATCGGCGGCATGGCGGCGCAGGTGGCCGCCGTCACGGTCGCGCTGGTGCTCGCGGTGACGTCTGTGCTGCCGACGCTGTCCTACCAGGCCGCGCGCGTCGCCATGCCGAACCTGCCCTCGAGCTCCGAGGCACTCATGAACGACGACCAGCCGGTGCAGACCGACATCGTCACGCGAGCCCTCACGGCCGACCGGCTGCTGGGGGCCTTCCTCGGTGCCACCGGCCTGTCGGTCGCGCTCCTCATGGTGCCGGTGGTCGTCAGCCACGGCTGGATCGGGCTCGCCCTGGGGTTCGCCGTCTCGCTGGCCCTGATGCTGCGCGCCCGCGCCTTCGTGGGGCGGGCCCAGCGGTCCTCGTTGCTCGCCGCCGGCCTGGTGGTCGGGGCGGCGGCGCTCGTCCTGACGCTGCTCGCCCTCTCGCCGCTGACCCGGGTGCTGGTGGTGGTCGCCCTCACCATCGTCGTCACGGTGGCTCTCGCCGGCTACTCAGCCGCCATGTACAACCGGATCCTGGCGCCGGGCTGGGGGCGCACCGGCGACATCCTGGAGTGGATCGCCATCATGGCGATCATCCCCCTGGTGCTGGCCGTCCTCGACGTCTACACCCTCGTGATGGGCATGGCGTCGGGGGCCTGAACCTCAGCGGCCCTGACCGAACAGCAGCCTGTACTCGGTCGGGGTGGGCGGCACCGCCACCCGGGCCACCCGTCGCGGCATCACCAGCGCGACCTCGTTCGACTCAAGGTTGTTCGCCTGCTTCAGCTGGCGCTGGTTCAGCGCGTACGCACGTCGGAGGTTCTCCGCCACCCGGGAGTCGCACGGGGAGACCAGCGACATGTCGCAGGAGCGCATGGTGTGGATCGCGCCGGACGACCCGGCGTCCTCGACCACCATCACCGCCTGCCACGGGCCGAGCGGCACCTGCGCGCCGTCGAACTGGCTGGCGTCGTCGATGATCAGGCTCGGCCGATACGGGCGCCCCAGGCCCGGCCGCGGCCCGTTCGGCTCGACGAACTCCGCCGTGCCGCCGCAGGCCAGGACCGTGTTCACCAGCCCCTGCCAGCGGCGACGCTCCCCGGCCACGATCGACAGGTGCGCGCCCAGCGAGATGCAGCGGAAGGCCAGGAGCCAGGTCGCGTAGTCAGGCACCGCGACCATCAGCCGGGTGGGTGTGGAGCGGAACAGCCGGATCGTGATGGGGCCGGTCAGCCCGTGCCCGATCAGCAGCCCCGACGGCCCCGTACGCACCACGGACTCGGTGGCGCGTCTCTTGTCCGGCGTCTCCGGCAGCACCCACACGTCCGGGGCCGCTGCGCCCTGCGTCATCGGCTCCCCCGCCCGAGCGGGACCGTGGCCAGCAGCGTCGGCACCTGGCTGCCGCCCGCGGCGTCCAGCCGTACGTTGCCCGCGAGCCGCTCCTGTGTGAACGCCATGGCCGTCTGCGCCCCTTCCGCGTCGATGGTCACCAGCCGCAGCCCCCCGGTGGCGCGGCGGCTGGGCGTCAGCGTGTACGAGGTCACCGCGAACAGCACCGGGGCCTCGGCGATCGCGTCCTGCAGCTGCTGGTAGCCGATGGAGGCCGTCGCCCCCCAGCGGCGCACCATCCGGCCGCAGTGCACCAGGCCGTCGCAGGTCCAGGAGCTCCAGCCCTCCTTGGTGCGCGCCGAGCCCGGCTCGGGACCCGAGCCCGCGACCAGGCTCATCACCTCGAACAGCTCCACCGGGGCCAGCGCACGGGTCACGATCCCTTGCCGCTTGAGCACCGTCTGCACCCGGTGCAGGCCGAACCGCAGCGTCGCGAAGACGCCGTCGTTGCTGGCGCCTCGGCGAGCCACGGCCTCCAGGCACAGCCGCGGGTCGAGGCGCAGGCACAGCCAGGTGCGCCGCAGCGTCGGCGGGATGGCGGTCGAGGTGATCTCCCGGTACGCCTTCGCGGCCTGCGAGTCACCGCCCAGCAGCACCGTGGTCGGTGCGGGCACGGTGTAGGTGACCACCTGCACGCCGGCGAAGATGATGTCGTCCTGCCGCGTCAGGCCGCTGAGGGCGTCGAGGTCGATGGCCTCGCCCTTGTCGGCCAGCAGCTCGTCGTCGGAGGTGAGGGCCAGCACCGCCGTCCACGCCTGCCCGTCGGCGATCACCCCGAGCTCACCGTCGCGCCCGAACGCGGTCTGGGTGACGGTCAGGCCGGGGACCCACTCCGCCAGCGGCACCAGGTCCTCAGGCACGTCGGCCGCGACCCAGCCGGTCGGCCGCCTTCGGGCGTACGCCACCGCGCGCCGTGCCCAGGCGCCGAGGCTGCGCCCCTTGACCGGGACCACCAGCAGCAGCAGGCCCAGGGCGGCGACGACCCCCGCCGCCACGTACAGCCGGGCCAGGACGAGCACCAGCACGAGCACCAGGCCGGCCTCGGCGAGCAGAGCCGTGAGCACGTGCTGGCGAGCCAGACCACGGCCCGCGGGTCTCACGACCGTGTCGGCCCGTGCCATCGCCTGCCTCCTCCGCCGCGCGTGCGGGCACACTCTAGTGCCGCTCGGGCCGCACCTCGCGGGGCCGCGGGCTCGGCTCGCGGTAGGCCAGAATGGGCGCCGTCACGCCGAGGGGCACCAGGTGAGGAGGGGGCATGGCGGCACGCAAGGAGCTGTTGAAGGCCCAGGCCTTCGTGCAGCAGCGGCTGGTGGCGGCCCTGGTGGACCGGGAGCCGGACGACCCGACCCCTCCCCTGCGCCGCCTGGGGCTGGGCCTGTTCGTCTCGGTCCTGGTCGCTGCGCTGGTCGTCGCGGGCTTCGGCATCTACGGCCTGATCAAGAAGCCCAAGACGACGAAGTGGAGCGAGCCGAACACGATCGTCGTCGACACCACCGCCGGCATCACGTTCGTCACCCCTGACGGCAAGAAGCTCCACCCCGTGACGAACATGGCCTCGGCGCGGCTCATCACCGGCGGCGACCGCATCGTCACGGTCACCACCGCGTCGCTGTCGAACGTGCCGCGCGGGGAGCCGTACGGGATCCGGGAGGCGCCCGCCCAGCTCCCGGACCCGGGGGCGATGGCCCCCCTGCCGATGCGGGTCTGCTCGCTCCCGGCGGGCACCAACGCCCGGCACACGGTGCTCGACTTCGGCGCCCCGGCGCCCTCGTCGACGATCATGGTGGCGTTGAAGAACCTGGCAGGCGACAAGTACCTGGTGGTCGACGGTGTCGCCCACCTGGTCAAGCCGGCGGCGGAGAAGGCGATCGACGTCCGCATGGTGCTGACCCCCGCAGCCGATGCGCTGATCGCGTCGCTCCCCAGTGGGGCCCCGCTGAGCCCGATCGTGCCCGAAGACAAGGGCAACACGGTCCGCGGCGGCCGTCACATCGGTGACGTGGTGAGGGTCGGCGACGCCGGCGACGAGGCGTCGCAGAGCTACTGGCTCCTGCTGGGCAGCGGCTGGTCGCAGATCAGCTACCTCGACATGCGGATCACCTACGGCGGGGACGCCCCCTTCGTGCCGGAGGCAGAGGTCCGGCAGAACATCAGCCCTGACAAGCCTGACAGCCGCACGCCGGGGATCCCCCACCGCAAGGTCCCAGGGTCCGAGGCCGACACGACGCGCACCACGGTCTGCGCCACGTACGTGCCGGGCAGCGCGAACCCGCTCGTCACCGTCGGCACCGACGTCGCTCTCACGGCAGCCGAGAAGGCGAGACAGCCCGCGATGACCTCGTACGACCGGGTGACCACCACGCCCGGCGGCGGCGCCATGCTCCGCGGGGAGGGCACGCCGGCGGAGGGCACATCGTTCCTGGTCTGGGAGGGCCGGAAGTACGGCATCCCGGACACGGTCAGCAGGGTGTCCCTGGGCTACGGCACCGAACCCGCGGTGGGCGTGGTGAACCAGCGTGTCCTGGCGATGATCCCCGACGGGCTGCCGAGCGGAGTGGCCCTCGACCGGGAGCACGCAAACCGCCCCGTGTGAGGCCCGAACCCGTACACAGAGGCGTATGAGTACGCGCACCCAACTTCGCGCGGTACCCCCGCTCAACTTGCTCCCGGGGGTTGGACCCTGACCCTTGGCGCTCCTAGTGTCCTACTCGAACCACCCCGCAGAACCGAAGGAAGTCGGGCCTGCTGCCCCTCGCACCCGCAACCGGGGCAGGCCCCTCACTCATGGAGGAAGAGATGGCTGACCAGCACACAGTCGACCGCGCAGAGATGAAGAAGGCGGCCGCCCAGATCGACAACGCCTCGAACCAGATCCACAACACGCAGCAGACCCTCGGTGGCGAGATCAGCTCGCTCATGAACCGCTGGAAGGGCAACGCCGCCAACGCGTTCCTCAGCGCCTACACCGACTTCGACGCCCAGTTCGGCAAGGTTCAGAATGAGCTGTCGAAGATCCACGTCCAGCTGGTGGAGTCGCAGAGCACCTACGTCAACACCGAGGACGAGACGACCAGCTTCAGCAACGAGATCAACAACCTGATCAACGACGGCCCCCGGGTCTGAGTCCGCCACACCACTGCCTGATCAACGAAGGAACTGAGATGACTGACTACACCGCCGTCAACGCCTCCAGCATGGCTGAGGGCATCGCCGCTCTGAGCAAGGCGCACAAGGACCTCACCAGCCACCTCGATGACCTCGAGGGCAACCTGAACCAGTCGCTGGCCCAGTGGACCGGCGCCGCGCAGGCGGCCTACAAGGACGCCCAGAACGTGTGGGACAAGGCTGCCCGCCACATGCAGCAGGTCGTCAACACGATGCACGGGACGCTCGGCAAGATCACCGAGAAGTACGCCGACACCGAGTCGAAGATCACGGCGAGCTGGCAGTAAGACCTGACACCTCTCTCAGAGGGATCGAGGGGCGGTGGGCCGACAGGCCCGCCGCCCTTCGGCGTCTTCGCGCCAGACACCCCTGGCTGGCACCTTCGCCTTCTACTCTGAGCACGGTTCTTCGCACCATTGGGGCGTGATGATGAGGAGCACAGCGTGACTCACGGACAGACCAGCTTCAATCCCGGCGACATCGACGCGTTCGCCAAGTACGTCGCCGACCACGTCGCCGGCCAGGTCGCGGAGATGACCGCGACCACGGCGGCGCTCGTGCAGCAGCCAGACCTCGGGGAGTACGACCTCAGCAGTGCGGCGTTCGCCCGCTACCGGAAGGCCGCCAGCGCCCAGCACGACTTCGTGGCCACGCTGGGGCAGCGGGTCGACCAGCTCGTGAAGGGCACCAAGGACCTCTCCCGGCGCTACGACGACCTGGAGGCGCTGAACGCTGCGCGGGCCTCGTCGGTCGCCGGCACCCTGAGCCAGGAGGGGGGCAACCGATGAAGTACACCGGCCACGGCACGCGTACGCAGCGCGACACGCTGCACGTCATCGCGACCTCGAACCCGGAGGACCTGACCACGGTCGCCAAGACCTGGCAGGAGCTGGCGACGAAGGCCGACGCGCTCGCGGAGGACGTCTCCGCACGCCTCGACACGCTCGTCACGGCCGGCGGCTGGGAAGGGACTGGGGCCGACGCGTACCGCCAGGCCGTCGTCGACGAGGTGCTGGAGCCGCTGCGCAAGACGCGCGAGGCGGCGAACGCCATGGCCGCCGAGATGCTCAAGGTGCAGAGCCCCGTCCACGACGCGGTCGCGACGGCGCGCCAGTCGGCCGTGCCGTGGGACGACCAGACGAGCTGGAAGGTGGAGCAGCGCAAGCTCGGCTTCTTCCAGTGGCTCGGCCAGCAGATCGGCGTGGTGCTCGGCATCAACGACGACAAGACGCTGCGGAGCTTCAACGACGCCCAGGCCGGGCAGGACTACGAGGTGAAGACGGGGCCGGGCGGGGTGGTCCGGTCGATCTCCAAGTCCGCCTGGAAGCAGACCCAGGCTCAGTCCAAGCCGTTGGCCCCCGTCTTTCACGGGACGGTCAGCCCTCAGGTGAACCAGTTCGACGTCTGGATGGAGTACCTGGGCATCAACTCCGGCCCGCACGAGCGCGTCTCGGTCGCCGCCGACACCGTGGAGGAGAGCCTCTCCCGGCTGCTCACGACGCCCTCGCCCGCCACCAACCCCGAGCACGACGGGCCCGTCAGGCGGCATGCCCTGGGGGCGGACTCGTTCGGCGGCACCCCCACGTCGTCGCCACTCCCGCCGAGGCTGACGACGCCTGACCCCGAGGCGGCCGGGCCCGAGGGTCCGGCCGCGGGTTACAGCCCTGCGGGGTACGTCCCCCCGGCCGCCCCGTTCGCCTTCGCCCCCGTGACCGGGGACGACGTCAGGCCTGAGGACCCGTGGAACCCGGGGACGAGCGCCGCCGGCGTGACCCTCCCGGCCGCTGGTGCCGGCGGCGTCGGTGGCCTGGGCGGCGGGCTCCCGGTGAGCAGCCTCGGCGGCCTCCCGACGACGTCGCTCTCGTTGACAGGGACCAGCGGTGCGCTCCCGGGTGCTGGCGTGTTCAGCATGGGCCCCGCTGGCGGTATGCCGGCCGGTGTGGGAGGCCTCGGTGCGTTCCCGGCCGGAACCCGGGGCGGACGGGGGCCTGGCCCCGGAAGCGCCCGGCTCGGTGCCGGCGGCATCGGGAACGCAGCCATAGGCACGGGTGCAGGTGGCGCTGGCGGCAGGACTGGCACTGCCGTGACCGGTGGTGTCGGCACGGGTTGGGCGGTGGGCGGCAACCCGTCGTTCCAGATGGGCCCGACAGGGCGCGGCACCGCCGGCCGGGGCACCAATGGCGGCGTCGTGAGCAACAAGCCCGCGGCCAGCATCGCGGAGGCGCAGCGCGGCGGGCCGATCCCCGTCCGCGGGGCTCGGCGCAAGGACGACGAGCCGAGTGCCCAGGGCGAGGAGACCTGGCTCGAGGAGGATCAGGACGTCTGGAGCGCCGAGGTCGAGGTCGACGGGCTCCCGAGCGGGCGCTGAGCTCGAACGCGTACGCGCCGCCGCTGCGCGGGTGTCCACCGCCGGTCGCCGCCAACGTGCCAGCCCTCTCGCCACCGTGGGGACACGTCACGGGCTCCCCGCTGCGTCGAGCACGCCATCTCGCCGCTGCGTGGCTCCGGCACGCCCACCGTGGCGCCGCCGATGCGCTGACATGCCGGGCGTGGCCGACTCGGCTGCGGGAGGGGCTACTTCAGCAGCTTTGACAGGCGGCGGTCGGCCAGGGGCTTGCCGCCGGTCTGGCAGGTGGGGCAGTACTGCAGCGCGGAGTCTGCGAACGACACCTCGGCGATCGTGGTGCCGCACACTGGGCACGCCTGGCCGGCCTTGCCGTGCACGCGCAGGCTGGTGCGCTTGCCGTCCTTGAGCTCGCTCGGCGGGCGGCCGTCGGCCCGCTCGATCGCCTCGGAGAGGTCGCCGCGCATGGCCTCCAGCAGCACGTCGCGCTCCTCGCTGGTGAGGCTGCTCGCCGGCTTGAACGGGCTGAGCCGGGCTCGGTGGAGGATCTCGTCGGAGTAGGCGTTGCCGATGCCGGCGAGCACCTTCTGGTCGCGCAGCACCCCCTTGATCTGAGCCCGGCCGGCGGTGTCCAGGATCGCGTCGAGCTGCGTACGCCCGAAGTCGGGGCCGAGCGGGTCGGGGCCGAGGTCGGCGATCCCGGGGACCTGCGAGGGATGCTCCACCACGTACACGGCGAGGTGCTTTCGGGTGCCCATCTCCGTGAGGTCGAACCCGGCGTCGTCGTCGAGGCCCACCCGGAGCGCCAGCGGGCTCTTGCCGGGGCGAGCGCCGGCCTTGGGCAGCTCGTCGTACCAGCGCAGCCAGCCCGCCCGGGCCAGGTGGAACACCAGCCAGGCGCCCTCGGTGCCTATCGCGAGGAACTTGCCGTGCCGCTGCACGTCGGTGATCTCCTGCCCGAGCAGGGCCGTCGGTGGCAGCAGCACGGTCTTCAGCGCGCTCAGCGAGGCGATCTCCACGCGGGCCCAGCTGCGCTCGACCATCCGCGGGGTCAGCCAACGGCGGAGGGCCTCCATCTCGGGCATCTCAGGCATGGGGCCATTCTTGCCCGCGAAGCGCCTCCCAGTCAGGGCCTGGCAGCTCCAGCGCCGCGTCGAGCAGGTCGAGGTACGCGTGCCGGGGCACCTCCACAGCCCCCAGCGTGGCCAGGTGCGGCGTCAGCCACTGCACGTCGAGCAGGCTGCCAGGGGTCGTGGCCAGGGCGTCCACGAGGCGTACCAGCGCCACCTTCGAGGCGTCGCGCCCCAGCTCGGGGTGGTGGAACATCGACTCGCCGGCGAACAGACCGCCGAGCCCCACCCCGTACAAGCCGCCCACCAGCCGGCCCTCGGCGTCCCAGGTCTCGACGGAGTGGACGATGCCCGCCTCGTGCAGCTCCCCGTACACCGCCACGATGCCCTCGTCGATCCAGCCCCCGTCGCGGCTGGGCTCACCGCAGCCCGCGACCACCCCGGCGAAGTCGCGGTCGATGGTGACGGTGTAGCGGCGCACCGACTGCCGCAGCGACTTGCTCACCCGCAGCCCGTCGAGCGGCAGGTACGCCCGCTGCACGGGCGACCACCAGCCCGTACGCGCGTCGAAGCTCGACTCGCTCAGCGGCATGGGGAAGACACCGGCGCGGTACGCCTCGACGACCAGCGACGCGTCGAAGTCGTCCGACAGGGCGACGAGGTCCTGCTCGGGCCAGCTGTCTTCTGGCCCGAAGACGTGCGACAGCATCCGCCCATGGTGGCACGTGACGGCTGTGCTACCCCTGGGTCCGTACTCTGGTGGGCGGCACACCGAGTGCCGTGGGACGAAAGGCCGCTGACATGTCGAACACCCCTCTGGACGTCGGCAAGACCCTCTCCACGCTGCCCTCGAGCATGGGCGGGGCCGCGGGTGGCGCGCTGCTCCGGCTGTTCGACGCGGCGATCGACGGTGTGTACACGCTGCCTGGCGCCGCCAAGTCGGCCGCGCGGGCGATGCAGCGCAAGGGCGACCCGGAGGAGGCCATCGAGGGCCTGGTGCTCGCGCACGTCGCCATGGCCGGCGCCCAGGGGTTCGTCACCAACCTGGGCGGCTTCGTCACCTCCGTGCTCACCATGCCGGCCAACATCACCGGCGTCGTCGTGGTGCAGGCGCGGCTGGTGGCCTGCATCGCGCACCTGCGCGGCTACGACATCACCGACCGCCGGGTGCGTACGGCGATGCTGATGTGCCTGCTGTCGGAGGACGAGCTGAAGCGCCAGATCGCCATCGGCAAGCTGCCGACCAGCCCGCTCGCCGTCGCGACCGCCCCCGTCGTCGACGACGACCTGGAGCTGAAGGTCGCCGAGCGCATCGTCGGCGACGTGCTCGCGAACGTGGGCGGCAAGCGGCTCACCTCGCTGGTCGGCCGCCGCATCCCGCTGATCGGCGGCGGGTTCGGAGCCATGTACGACGGGTACTCCACGCACCAGGTCGGCCAGTGCGCCCGCAGCCAGCTGATCAGCCGCCGTCGTCAGCACGACGCGAGCGTCGAGCCGCGGACGGCCTAGGGGAGCGCGCCGCGTACGCGCCGGTCGCACAGCACCGGGGCTGCATCGGCCCATGGTCTGATGCCCCACCCGTCTGGGTCTGACGCGGCGCCGAATCTCACTAGCGGAGGCCCTTCGGGCTGGACCAGCGACACGCCGCACGCCTAGTGTTCTTCTCACAAGAGAACATCCGACGAGGGCTCGCCCGGACCATCAGAGCGGCCTACCTACCCGGTCTGGCCGGAGACGGCCCATCGTCGAAGCCACTGGCCAGTCCCTCCCCCGGGCTCCTGACCGGTCGGAGCCAGAGGGCCGTCGGAGAGCGGCCCTCTCGCATGTCCGGGGTTCACCGCGGTCAGGCGTAGACGCGGGTGACGCGGGCGGGGATGAGGCACGGGACCTCGTACGGGATCGTGCCCATCAGGTCGGCCACCTCGGTCATGGTGATCTCCTCGTCGCCCTGGCGACCGATCAGCACCACCTCGTCGCCGATGGTGACGGGGTCGTCGCCGAGGTCGAGCATCGTCTGGTCCATGCAGACGCGGCCCGCCACCTGGTAGCGGCGGCCGTTCACGAGCGCGTACGCGCGGTTCGAGCCGAGGCGGCTGAACCCGTCGGCGTACCCGGCGGGGATGGTGGCGATGGTGGTCTCGTGGCTGGCGCGCCAGGTGCGGCCATAACCGACGGAGTCGCCCGCGGCGACGCGCTTCACGAAGGAGACCCGTGTGACGAGCTCGAGCGCCGGGGTGAGCTCGACCGTCCGTGCCGTCTCCGGCCCCGGGTAGTGGCCGTAGATCATGATCCCGGGGCGCACCAGGGTTCCGTACGCATCGGGGTGCGCGAGCACGGCGCCAGAGTTGGCGGCGTGCACGTACGGCACCGTGCGACCGATCTCTGCGTGGATGGCGTCGACGGTGGTGGTGAAGGTCGCGAGCTGGGCCTGCGTGGCCTCGTCGTCAGCGGGGTCGTCGCTGGCCGGGAGGTGGGTCATCAGGCCGACGAGCTCGAGGCCGGGGAGGGTCTCGATGAGGGCTGCGAGACGGGGCGCGACGGCGGGCTCGGCCCCGATCCGGCGCATGCCGGTGTCGATCTTGAGGTGGACCTCGGTGGTGCGGCCGGTGGTGACGGCGGCGGCGCTGGCGGCGCGTACGGTGGGCTCGTCGACGACCGTGAGGGCGATGCCGGCCTCGACAGCCGCCTGGACCTCCCCGGGGAAGCAGTGCGACAGCTTGAGGATGGGCCTGGTGATCCCGGCGTCGCGGAGCTCCAGCGCCTCGGGGACCGTGGCCACGCCCAGCATGTCGGCCGCCCCCGTGACTTGGATCATGCGGCTCACGGCGACCGCCCCGTGGCCGTACGCGTTCGCCTTCACCGCCGCCAGCACGGCGCGGCTGCCTACGCGCGTACGGATGGCCTGCAGGTTGTCGCGGATCGCGCCGAGGTTCACGCGGGCGTGGGTGGCATACAGCACCGGCCTAGCGTACGGCGGCGGGTCCTGCCGGGGCTGAGGCGCTGCCCGCCGCACAATGGACGGCATGCGTGTCTTCCCCACGATGTGCTCTGTGCTGCTCGCTGGCGTCGTTCTGGCGGGCTGTGCCCGTACGGCCCCGCCGGGCACCATCCTCGGCCCCAGCGAGACGCCGACGCCCGAGCCATCGCCGACTGTGACCTGGCGCTCCGAGGCGCCGGTGACGCTGAAGGTAGGCGCGCCGACCGACCTCTCGCAGAGCCGCGGGCTCGCGAAGGCCGTGGTCACCGTGGAGTCGATCACCGAGAACGCCCCGTGCCCCAGCGGTGCGGCGCAGCCCAAGAACGGTCAGTTCATCGCTGTGAAGCTGAGCGCGCAGCGGCTGGACACGTCGTCGGGGTTCCAGATGGCCGTGTACAACTGGGGGGCCGTCGACTCGTCGGGCAAGGTCGTGCCGGGGGGCTCTGGGCTGCTCACGGGGTTGTGCCTCACCGACGGCTCGGCGCTGAAGCTGGCCTGGGACGCCAGCGGCCGCGCTCAGGGCATCGTGCTGATCGACGCCCCGACGCCGGCCCAGTCGGTGGTGGCCGTGAACACGATGGTGACCCCGAATGTGACGGTCACCCTGGAGATGCCAGCCCGCTGAGGGCTGGTTGCAGCACTGCCCCCGAGGATTGGGCGTAGTCACTCACGTCGGCGCTCCGCGTCGCAGAATGAGATCGAGTCCCGGGATCCATCGGCCGGCATCGCCTCAGGGCGCGCCGCTCGCTTCGAGCAGCGCCCGGAACCGTTCGAGTCCGAGAGTGCTCTGACGACTGACATCAAGTTCGTCCTCAACTGTCGCCGTGCCCGTGCCCCCGTCGAGCAGCACGTTGTATACGTTAAAGGTGAAATAGCGCCGGCCGGTGCCGAGCTCGTCGATGGCAGAGTGAATCGGCCTGACTTTCGTTCCTATCGGGAGCCTTGTCCGGCAGGTGCCGGGTTGGCTGATTCGAGGTCAGCGTAATACGCCTGCTCGACTTCGAGGGGGGTGCGCATGTCGAGCTCGCCGTGGAGGCGGGAGTTGTTCCACCACCACACCCACTCGAGCGTCGCCAGCTCGACCTGCTCAACCGTCCGCCAGGGACCGCGCTGGCGGATGAGTTCGGTCTTGTAGAGGTTGTTGATCGCCTCGGCGAGGGCGTTGTCGTAGCTGTCGCCGACGGTTCCGGTGGAGGGCACCGCGCCGAGTTCGACAATGCGGTCGGTGTAGACCATCGCCATGTAGTTCGACCCGTGGTCCGAGTGATGCGTCAGCCCGGTGAGGTCGCCGCCCGCGCCCCAGGCGGCCATGTCGAGCGCCTGCAAGGGCAGGATCTCCGCTCTCAGCGTCGATGCAACGTTCCAGCCCACGATGCGTCTCGAGTAGACGTCGGTGACGAACGCGACGTAGGCGAACCCGGACCACGTCGCGACGTAGGTCACGTCGCAGACCCAGAGCCGTCGCGGCGCGGGTGCGGTGAAGCGGCGGTTCACGAGATCACTCGGCAGCACTGTGGTCGTGTCGGAGCGCGTAGTGAACACGCGCTTCGACTTGCGGACACCGCGAACCCCGGCGAGGCGCATGAGGCGCTCGGTCTGGTCGCGACCGATGTCCCAGCCTGCCGTCGCATGAGGGCGTGCATCTTCCGTCGCCCGTAGACGCCGTAGTTCTCCGCATGCAGCCGGGCGATCTCGGGCACGAGCAGATCATCCTGCAGCTGCCGCGCGGACGGCGCGCGGCCCACCGCGGCGCGATAGCCGCGTGAGGTGAAGAATCCTCTCACCGCCGGTCGCAGGACCTGGCAGATGAGCTCGACCCCGAAACGATCCCGGTGTTCGTTGACGAACCGGATCATCTCGTCGAGGGGTGGTCGAGCTCCTTCGCGAAAAAGATGCTCGCAGCCCTGAGGATCTCGTTCGCCTTCCGCAACTCCGAGACCTCCTTCTGCAGCCGCTTGATCTCCGCCGCCGCATCCGTCGTCAACCCGGGCTTCACGCCCGCGTCGACCTCGTAGCGGCGCTGCCAGAGGCGCAGCGTCTCCGGGCTCATCCCGAGCAGCCCGACGACGTGACGGACCGCGCTCATCATGTTCGGGTGCGACGGCCGCGTCTCCGCGAGCATCCGCAACGCCCGCTCACGCATCTCCGGCGAATACTTCCTGTTCATCGAGTTCCATCCTTGCTTGAAGAACGGAACGAAAGTCAGGCCGATTCACTCGAGTGACGCGTAGCGCTCCACCAGCGGCCACAACCGTTCTGCACACGCTGCTGCGAAGGCTGTTCGGGCATCCCGGCCAAGGGCACCAGCGACTCGGGCAATTCCGCTCTCGTCATACTCCACCACTACCACCTCGCCGACCTAGCACCCCTGATCGTTGCTCCCTCATTCCGAAGGAAAACGTGGCACGCCGGGAGCTCGGCCCGCTCGTCGCTGCTCAGGCCCTCCTCACGGCCGGCGTCGATGTCGGCCTGGCTCATCCACCGACGCAGGCACGACTCACTGATCGAGAGCCTCCTTCTCACAGCACCCATGAGGGCATCCTCTTTCGCCCGGCCCCTCAGGGCGGGCCAGTCAGGATGTCCGTCAAACGGGGTCCATCTCACTACGCCGTCGGGAAGTCCTCGCTGATGGCGCGGGCCACCCATGACGGGCTCTCAGCCAGGAATCGCTGCCGCACCGACGCCGGCAGAACACCGCCCAAGTCTCGGAGTGCAGTCGCGTAGCCCATGACCTCGATCGTGTTCTGCGGATCCACCCCCGCCAACGCAGCAGCCACAGAGCGTGCACCCTCATGGACTCGGTGCCGAGCGAGGACACCAGCCGCGGGAAGGGACCACCTCGTCCGCGCTTCCACCTCAGAACACAAGACAGCAACGCTCTCCCCGCGCTCACCGACCTCGATCGCGGCCCATGCGGCGAGATAACGCAGCGATCCCGACGCCTCCGCGTCGTCCATGATCTCCAGCAGCCCTGGGATCGCCGCCGATCCGAGAACAGGTAACCGCTCCGCGATCAAGAATGCCAGATCGTCACTAGCCGCGGAGCGCAGCCGTTCCACGCAAGCCCTCACTCGCCCAAGCGTGGCGTCGAGTTCGGCCTGGAAACCGCGGACCTCTCCTTCGACTCCGCTCATAGCACCCGCGTCACCGTGCAGGCGCCAGTGATGCAGGAGCCACCCGGGATAGTAAAGATATGGTCCCTCACCATCACCGGGCGGACTGCCGAGTTCAGCGCAGCCTCTTGCGAAAACTGGATTGCATATTGCTGCCTTGTCCCGAAGACGCCGATCCCTTCAAGCTGGCGGGGAGTCGCATCCACACCTAGGTCCGTGACGAAGTTGTCGCCCGGCGCTCGGGCCAAGAAATTGTTGCTGCCTTGGCCAAACTTCAAGCTTCCAACGCCGACAGAGTCACCGACATTCAAGGGACCGACGCCGGTGATCCCGGCGATGCCGTCAGCATCGGTGTAGTGCGTGAACACTTGACCGCCGCCACCGACCTCGGCCTTTGCGGCAACATCGCATCCCTTGCCCCCCGGGCCCTTGGGGCCGGTGTTGTGGACGAGGAGGGCGTGGGTGGTGATGCGGTAGGTGTGGGTGTGGCAGATCGCGAGGTTGTGGGCGGTCAGCAGGGCCCGGCGTTGGCTGATGGCCGCGATGGTGGCGGTGCCGCCGGGGGTGGCGGTGTCGAGGCGGTGGCCGGGGGTGAGATCGGCGGCGTTGACCCACTGGTTGAGGGTGGCGTCCCAGAACGGGTGCTCGGGGGTGGAGGTGATCTGGGTGCCGTCGGTCAGGGTGATGTCGACGACGTCGCGGACGCGTTGTGAGCTGACGGTGGCCGTGACGGCCTGGGTCGACTCTTCCCCGGTCGTCGGTTCTTCGGACAGCACCTGGTCACCGACCTGGACCTGGTCGATGCGGCGGTACGTGCCGTCGGCCATCGCGAACAGCGTCTCCGGGGTGAAGCTGTTGGCCCGGATACCGCACCCACCACTGGGCGCCGAATCGGCCGGGCGGATCCCCGGTTTCGGCACCAAGTCCGGCTCGGGGGCATCCCAAGAAGTTCCGTACGGGGCAGGGCCGCTCCATAGCCCGGGGGCCGTCACCGGCCCGACCGACCCGGTCAGAGACAGAATCATCGCCAGAAGCCAGGAGATCCACACCTGCCCCGCCATCACGTACCCTCTCCCCGCCGCAGCGACCATCCCGGGGGCCACCTCACCACCGTAGAACATCGGCCGCCATCGGGCAGGTCGACCAGCCCATACGGGAACAGGGTGATAAAACCCACCGCCGCACTCTGGGCACGTTGGCGGACCCTCAGCTGAGCCCCACCAAGTCATCGGAAATGCCTCGGACTGCTGCCTTCACCAACCGGGTGCGAGCCAACTCCGTTGCCACCTCGGCCGAATAGGCGCGGCCTGTGGCCGGGTTCCTCCGCTGAGCGCCGTAGTCAGCCGCCTCATACACCTGGCCCGCCCACACCGCCTCCTGGGGATCGTCTCTCAACCACGAGCGGATCGCCAGCCGATGGCCGCGATCCCGTTCTGCGCGCATAGCCTGACTCCAGCACGCATCATCATCCTCTTAGGGGATGAGGCTCTCTACGAGCTTGCCCTGCTCCCTTTATGCCCGCTTCGCTCCTACCAGCCCGTCCCCCCCGGGACTGCTTCGACGTGTTGACCATCTTCCTTCCAGGCTCGAGAGCAATCCGCATCGACAGTTCAGTCCTCGAATTCCCAATAGCCAAGGCGCGCCAATTTTTTGCCAAGCGCGGACCAGTCGTCCGCCGCGACCGATTCAATCCGGTGCCGCATAAAGTCCACGGCTTTCCCGAGGTCGAAAGGCTCAACGATGAGATGATGCCTACCAATCTGCGGACCCTCCGTAGCAACCACATCGCGCAGCCAGAGCGGGGTACAGACCAGTACGTCGAAGGATTCCTCACCGGGCCCCTCGTCCGGTCCAACAATGAATCGAACCCAGACCCCGTCATTTTCCGGATCTTCGGCTGCGTATGAATCAACATCCACATCTGAGCTATAGACAGAGCGGATCACAGCTTTCATGTCAACTCCGTGATGTCGAGGTTTCCGTTATCCTGCAGGTCAGGGATCGTGGAAGGGCCAATCTCGTGCGACTGTTGTAGGCATTCGTGATGGTCGCTCCGGGGCTGACAGCCGTCAGCGGGCGGCCTGCCGGGTCGTAGGTGAAGGTCCGGGTCTCCGTCGTCCCAGCAGCTGTAGCCGCCTTGGACGCGACATCGCCGACCGGGGTGTAGGTGGTGACAACCTTTCGCCCCGACGGGTAGGTCGTCTGCGTGGGGCGACCGAGCGCGTCGTACGTCGTGCTGGTCACCTTGCCGACGGGGTTCTTCTCAGTGGCGACTACGGGAAACACAGGGTTGTACGTGTACGCGTACACGCCGCCCCTGGGCAACGTGATGGAGGCAAGGGTGTCATCGGTGTTCCAAGCGTAACGCGAGGTGTTTCCAACGGCGTCGGTCGCTGCGGTGACACGGTCGGCTCGGTCACGGGTGACCGTGCTCTTGGAACCAGACGGCAGCGTGGTGGAGACCGAGGTGCCCGTGCTGGTCGTCTGGTACGTGAGCGTGGTCGTCTTGCCCAGGGCGTTCGTGGTGGTGAGGACCCGGCCGCGGACGTCGTAGGTGAGGGTCTCCGGGTAGGGGGTGGCGCGAGTGGTGGCGTTGCCGTTCTTGTCGTACCCGTAGCTCGCCAAGGTGTATCGGCCAGTCTGGTCAGTGCCCAGCTCGATGGTGGCGATCTCACCGCGGCGCGTGTATCGCGTGGTCTGTGTGATCCCGTCGGGGGCCTGCACGGAGGTCGGCCGGTCGTCGAGGTCGTACGTGGTGACCCACGACGCACCCAGGCGGTCGAAGACGACGGCGGGGTTGCCGTTCGGGTCATAGCGGGTAGAAGTGGGCACCCCTGCCTCGTCAGTCTCGGACGTGATCCGACCGAGCGCGTCGTAGCTGCGAGTTCGAGTTCCACCAGAAGGGTTCCTGGCGGTCAGCACATTCCCTGCGGCGTCATAGGTGAACGTTGTGACCTTGCCGAGAGCGTCGGTCGTCGTGATGAAATGGCCGCTCTTGTCGTACGCATACGCGGTCGTGCTTGTCCCAGTGGTTACCCGGAGCACTCGGCTGGCCTTGTCATAGGTGCGGGACGTGACCCGCCCCGCCGGGTCCTTCGACGTGAGCAGGCGACCGGCCAGATCGTAGGAGTACGAAGTGGTCCCTCCGGACGGGGACGTGACGCTGGCGACATAGCCGGCCGGGGTGTAGGTAGTGGTCCTGGTGCCACCGTTTTGGTCGATCTGGCTGATGACACGGCCGGAGGAGTCCAGGGTGGTCTGGGCTAACACACCGAGTCCATCGGAGATGGTGGTGGTGCGCACTCTGTCGTCGTAGACGGTGGTGCGCGTGTCCCCTTCTGGACGCGTGACGGTGAGCGGCCGGCCAATCTTGTCAAAGGTCGACGTCGTCACCAGCCCCAGCTCGTCTGTGCGACTGGTCTGGTTGCCATTCGGATCGTAGGTAGCGGCCTGCACGAAGCCCATCGGGGATGTCACCGCGGTGACGCGGCCCAGCAAGTCGTAGGTGCGACTGGTGACTCCCCCGGTGCCGGACCAGGCCCGGAGGAGGCGCCCGTCGCGGTCATACAGCGTCTGAGTGGTGACACCCGCTGGATCAGTGGTCCGGACCGGCCGCCCGGCCGGATCACGCTCGAACTGGGTTTTCGACGTCGTCGATCCGGGGCGGGACACCGACGCGACGTAATCCTCTGGCGTGTACGCCGTCGTCGTCACCACCCCCTCGGGATCAGTGCTTGTTGTGGCTCTGCCCAGTGCGTCGTACGCGACGGCGGTGGTGTTGTTCTCCGGGTCAACGACGGAGACTTCCCGGCCCGACGCGTCGTATACGTGTCGTGTCGTAGCCGACACGGTGGCTGACTGCTTGACGGTCTCGGTATCAACTTGCCGGTCTGGCCGGTAGGTGCGCGTGACGCTCCCGCCTCCCGGGAAGACAGTGCTGAGCGGGGCGTCCCAGCCCGTCCACGACATGGTGACGGTCTGCCCGTCAGGCCGGGTCAAGGATGTCGTCCGACCCCGGTTGTCAGTGACCGCGCTCGTCACTGAGCCTGTCTCATCGGTGACCTTCTGCAGGTCGCCAGCCGCGTTGTACACCAGGGACCGGACTCGGTTCAACGGATCCGTCTGGGTCAGCACCTGCCCGAACCCGTTGTAGGTGTAGCTGGTCAGGTTGCCCAACGGGTCGGTGACGGACTTCATCCGGCCTGCAGCCCAGGAGCGGGTCGTCGTGGATCCGTCCGGTCGGGTCGTGACCTGCGGGCGGTGGGCATCGAATGTTGTGCTCGTGACCTGGCCAGCCGGGCTGACCTGAACCCCCGCGTCTCCCGCCCGATCGGTGAACGTGAACGCCGCGATGGCCGAGTACCCCGTCATCGGGGCCACCGGCACGCCAGCGATTCGGCTCACCAGCCTGCCTTCCCCGTCGTACACATACCGCGTCGCCACCGAACCGCGCATTTCCTCGTATACCCGGCCGAGGGCGTCGTAGCGCTGCACGAGGGTGCTGCCATCTGCGTACGTCGCCTTTGTCGACCCCGACGCGTAGGCAAGCTGCACCTTGCCGGTGGATGGGGTAGTGAACCAGGCCACTTTCCCGGCGGCCCACCCCACTGACAGCTGCGTGACACCACCCACTGCGACGGCTGTCAGCCGGCCCGAAGGGTCGTACGCATAGGTCTCTGCCAAGCCGTCGATCCCCGCCACCGAAGTCAATGACGAACCGGCATAGGTGAGCGACACTGAACGCCCCGTGGAGTCAGACACACTCGTCAATCTCCCGCCCGAACGTGCGAAGCTGAGGGAGCGACCACTCACCCCTTTCACCCCGGTCACGGCGCCACCGCCGCTGGTCACTGAGATCGTGCGCCCCGGGTCTGAGCTCGCGATCGCGACGAGCTCTCCGGCCGGGTTGAACCGGTACGTGGACCCGTCAGGCATTCCCACCGCCGACCCGGCACGGTCCGAGGCCGAGGAGACCGCAGCCGTGCCCTGAGCCGGCACAGGGCCGTTGTTGTTCGGATCCTGGGGCAACGAAAGGGAACCGCCATCCCCCAACGACAGCGTCTGGGCGGCGAACTTCTGCCCGTACGAGCCGAACCACCCCGCCCCGGCGTCGCCAGCCTCCAAACGATCAGACCGGTACGTACACACCGCCGAGACCGTCGAACCAGCATCCAGAAGCGACAAATCGGTCGTCGAGTACGTGAGCTGGCCCGTGAGTGTGTTGACTGGCCCAAGCTGCGGATTCAAACCCTCTGACACCGACGGAGGCACGGGCGCGGGCGCATATGCCAACGCCGCATTCACTGCAGGCGAATACCCAGCGACCCGAAGCTGATTAGAAGAGCAAGACGATGCGACTTCCGCTGCTAGCGGGACAGGGTATGAACTTATCCAGCTCGCGTCCTGGCAAGTGCCGACAACACTTGTCCCAGACGCATCAACCGGAGGTGTTCGGGGCCACTTCGTTCCCGCGTAGAAATTGGCACCCCACTCCTGCAACCCCTGGCTGCGGGGGAACCAGTCATCGATCTGATCACCGTACAACGTGTTGAACCTGACGTCGACGTCGGCGCGGGTCGGCTGCGATGACGCACCTATCACGCGCAACTTCGCTCGTGTTTGGTTGTACCACACACGCATACCCCGCGAGCCCAGGGCCTGCACAGCGACGTCTCTCAACGAGGCCTCAAAGGTATTATTGAGAATGTCCGCAGCTGTATCGGGCCAAGCAGCGATCCCGCACGCGGCATCCCGAAACACATTACCGGTGACCTTCATCGCTCCCGGCCCAGCCAGGGTCAGATCAGTCATCATGGAATCGGAAAACACCGAATTGGATTCCACCGACTGAGCACCCATACTCAGCTGGCCCACTCCTTGACACATCATGACCGCGGACGAATATCCCCCGTATCGAAACACGGTGTAGTCCACTACTGATGCAGGCCGCTGACCCGACCGCGGGGAGGAAACCTCAACCTGCCCCCAGTCGCCAGCCGCCGGTGCGCGGGTACCAGTCACCCCGCCTACTGCCGAATCATTGATGGACGTGAAGATCACGTTCTGTGACGGGGTTCCCAGCGAGAGCAGCTGCCCTTCCACCACCAGCCTGGTCAGCCCGCCGTCGAGTTTCACCACAGTGCCCGGGAGCAATGTCAGGGACACCCCCCGGCTCACCGTCACCCCGCTCGAGATCAGGTAGGGCGAGCCCTGCGGCCCCCATGTGGTGTCCACTGAAATCGTCCCCGTCACGATTGTCGGTCCTGGCGTGGTCACCGGCGCCACCACCGCAGGAGGTACGACGGGCTGAGGCGCCGCCGCTGGCGTCACCGCGGCCGGGTCTCCCAACGGCAACGGCCCCACCCGTGGGGCAGCGGCAGCGCGAATCGGTCCCCCCACGAGGCCGGCACGAACGATAGGGCATAGAACACCCGCGGCTCATGCCCCGTCAGGAACTTCCATGTGAACGGACGCGACCCGGCACTGAAGTCGGTTTCTCCCCTCATGAAGCCACCCTGCCGACCGCCCCAGGAGGCCGGCCTGATGGCGGCTCCAGACGTCAATCCACAGGCGCTCGCCGGCGCTGGCTGCACGGCTCAAACGGCGTGCATGATTGAAGAACTCGTCAACACAGACAGAGAATATTCTTCGCTCCCGTTCACGCACAACGATTGCGAGTTGACGCGGACAAGCGCAAACGCGCGACGGTGGCCTTGCCCGGCTGGCGGTCTCTTGACTCCGCTCAGTGGACGGCTTGTCAGCAGGGAACCTCCCGCGGGAACGGCTGACGGGACAGGATGTTCCCACCGGGGGCAACGGTCGCGCTTCCGCGTACGAGGAGGCTGACATGCCGGTGAGGTTCCGCCAGCCTGCTCCGCTGGCCCGCCGTGAGCTTGTCGAGGCGGCAGAGGTCGAGCTCGGGGTGGGGATCCCGGATGCGTACGTCGCCCTGCTCACCGAGGTGAGCAACGGCGGGGGTGTGCAGCTCAACGCGCTGGCGGGAGAGGCTGAGATCGGCGTCTCCGTACGCGGCTTCTACGGGGTCGGGCGGTCTGACGACTGGGACCTGGTCGCTGCGTGGCTCTCCAGCCGCGGCGATGTGCCCGCGTGGTTCTTGCCGATCGGAGAAGACTCCTTCAGCAACCGCATCGGCCTCTCCGTCCGGTCGTCGGACGCCGGTAGCGTCTGGTTCTGGGACCACGAGGCAGAGGCGGGCGACGCGATCACGAATGTGGCCCCCGATCTGGGCAACTTCCTGAGCCGGCTCCAGGAGCCGGATGTCGAGGACCCTCAGGTCATCAGCGTCTGGGTCGATCCCGACTTCACGCCGGAGTTCGACGACTGAGAGGCGGCGACGCTCAGGCCTCGGGGAGGAAACCCTCACGAACGAGCCACGCCTCGGTGTCGGCGTCGTCGACCCAGAGGTGCGCGTTCCAGCCCCGGGCGAGTGCGGCGTCGATGTTGACCTGCTTGTCGTCGACGAACCAGAGCTGGTCGCCCGTGCGACCCAGCCCCTCCTCGACCTTCTGGTAGATACCCGGGTCCGGCTTGGCCACCTTGAGCTGCCCGGAGAAGAACCAGGTGCCGATGAGGTCGTACCAGTCGAACGTCGGCGCCGCGTCCGCGAAGCTGCGGGGCGCGTTCGAGAGCACCGCGGTCTCCACGCCCTCTTCCTTGAGCCGCTCCATGATCCTCCGCGACCCGGGCCGCGGTGTCTTCCACCCGGCGATGTCGATCGCCACCAGCTCAGGCACCAGCTGCTCCAGGTCGACCTCGCGGGCGCCCTCGACGAGCGGGTACGCCTGCCGCCAGAACTCGACGTCGTCGATGCCCTCGTCGTAGGAGTGCCGGTGGTCACCCCAGAACGCCTTCTCGATCGCATCGGGGCCCGTGCCGAGCAGGTCCCCCAGCCCCTCGAACAGCCGGTTCGGCGAGCACAGCACCATGCCCAGGTCGAAGACCACCACACGTTCCGTCATGAGCGACAGTCTGGCAGGGCCCGTACGCGCCGGGGCCGTCACTACCAGCACCCTCGGTCTGCACAACCTCTGGGATATGGTGCGCAGGTGCCTCTATGGGCGACCCCTGCACCTATTCCCTGAGGTTGTGCAGATCAACCAGGAAGAAGGCGCAGCAGCGCGTCGCGCACCCCCGTTCCGCGCCGCAGCGTGGACAGCTGCATCACCACGCCCGACGCTGCCCGGGTGCGCTGACTAGCAGAGACGCGCTCGCGTTCGTACGTGCGGAGCGCCTCCCCGACGGGCTGCCTGTTGAGCGCCTCCCCGAGCGCGATGGCGTCGAGAATCGACTCGCAGGCACCCCGCCCAGGTTGGGGCACATGGCGTGCGCCGCATCGCCGATCAGGGCAGCGTTCCGGTGGACGTACCGTCGTCTGCCCGGCACCGTCCAGACCTGCTGGTGCAACACCTCGCGCGTGCTCGTGACCGCGGCCACCGCCCGGGGGCCGAAGGGCTGAGCCATCGCCACGGCCGCAGCACGCGTCTGCTCGTCGCTCCACGTCTCCAGGCCCCCGGTCTCGGGCGTCGTGCGTCCAGAGAGGTACCAGTTCGTGTCACCGCTGGACGTGAGGCAGCTGCCGAAGAGGCGCCCGTCCCGCCAGACCTCGACGAAGTCGTCGGCCACGACTCCGTCGGCCACACCGCGCAGCGCGAACTGGCCTGCGCGCACCGATGCCGTACGCCCCGGGAACAGCGCCCGCCGCACCACCGAGTGCACCCCGTCGGCGCCGACCAGCACGTCGGTCGCGCCCGGGTCAGGCACCGTCACCTTGCCGCTGACCTGGGCGACCTCGGGGCGTACGAGACCGGACAGCACCTCCAGCAGGGCCGGGCGCTGGATGCCGTACCCCGGCGGGTCCTGCACCCGGCGCGTGATCCGGCGCCCCGAGGCGTCGGTGATCGCGACAGACCCCAGCGGCACTGAGACCGCCCGCACCGCGTCACCGGCGCCGATGCGGTCGAGGGCGGTCATCACGTCGGGCCACATGCCGAGGACGGTGCCGGCCGTACGGCGCCCCGGCGCCTGCTCCTGGACGGTGACCTGGTGCCTGGGGTCAAGCGTCGCCGCGAGGGCGAGCCCGGCGATGCCGCCGCCGACGATGGTGATGGAGGCCATGACGCCGATACTACTACTTTTGTAGTGGTCGCGCGCGTGCCACGATGCCCGCATGGCACGACGCGAGGAGCTCAGCGACGCCGCGATCCGCGTGTGCGCCGCCGGCGGCCTCAAGGGGCTCACGCATCGCGCCGTCGACGCCGCGGCCGAGGTGCCTCCGGGCACGACGTCGAACTACTTCCGGCGGCGTACGGACCTCGTGGCCGCCGTCGCCGCCCGGCTGGAGGAGCGCGACCTGGCGGTGCTGGACACGAGGCGGCCCGACTCCCTGGACGCGATGATCGACGCCTTCAGCACCGCGATCGTGCGCCTGACGGTGGAGAACCGGGACGTCACCCGGGTGCGGCTGATGCTGCTGCTCGAGGCACCGGACACACTCACCGGCGGCCACCTGCGCCTGCGGGAGCTGGCCGAGGCCAGCCTGCGGGCGTACGGGGTCGCTGAGCCCGAACGCACCGCCCGGGCTGTCGTGGACTACCTCGACGGCGTGGTGCTGCACACGGTCGTGGCTGGGATCGATCCGCCGCCTGCCGAGGCGGTCGCCGAGGCCGTACGCCGGCTGGTGCGCGAGGCCTGAGCGGAGCCGTCACACCGGCCGCGTACGCACCTGACAAGGGTTCTGCTCAGACGGAAGCGAAATATCGCTTCCGTCTGGACAGAACATGTGTTCAATCGGCGTCGGGGAGGCCGGTGGGGAAGCCGTCGATGCTGGTGCGGTTCTTCTCCTGCTGGTAGGCGACGAGGCCGTCTTCGCCCTTCCTCTCGGCCCAGCTGTCCATGAGTGGCCGGTCGCCGGTGAACTCCAGGAACGGGACGCCGTACCCGCAGCTGGTCTGCACCAGGTCGATGTCGAGCACGAAGATGTTGCGCGAGCCCTTCATGGGCGGGAACAGGGCGAGCAGGTCGGGCCACTCGGGGTCGGGCTCGTGGACGGCGCGCGCGGTGCCGTACAGGCGCAGGATCAGCGGTTGCCGCTCGAACGAGCAGAACATGATCGTCATGCGGGGCACGTCGAGCAGGTGGGCTGCGGTCTCGTTGCCGCTGCCGGTGCCGTTCAGCCAGACCACGCGAGTGGGCGAGACCACGCGGAGCGAGTCCAGACCCTTGGGCGACACGTTGACGCGGCCGTCGCGGGCGGCGGTGGCGACGAAGTACAGGTGCTGGGCCTCGATGAACCGGGTCAGCCGGTCGTCGAGGGCGTCGTACTGCTGGGCCATGCCCGCAAGCGTAGGCCCGGCGCGCTCCCGCCAGGCGTGCATGTCAGAGGGGCTGTGTAGCGTCGCAGCACACACCCGAGGAGTGCGATGACCGATCAGGACGCGACACCCGTCGCCCGGTGCTACCGGCACCCGGACATGGAGGCGCGCATTCGGTGCGCCCGCTGCGACCGGCACATCTGCCCCGACTGCATGGTCGACGCCGCCGTCGGGTTCCAGTGCGTCGAGTGCGCCCGGCAAGGGGCGAGAGAGACCCGTCCCACCCTGCGGTTCGGCGGTCACGCGAGCCGCGACCCGCGGCTGACGACGTACGCGATCGTGGCCGTGAACGTCGTCGTGTGGCTCGCGATCACGCTGACCGGGGGTGGTGCGTCGCCGGTGGCCTCGACGCTGGAGCTCACGCCTCGGGGGGTGTGCTCGACGGCCGACGGCGGCCTGTACTTCCCGAGCGCCACCTCGGCGGCGCTGTGCTCCGGGCTGCCCGGTGCCGTGTGGTGGCCCGGTGTGGCGACCGGCGCCGTCTGGCAGGTGGTCACCAACGCGTTCACGCACATCGACTGGATGCACCTGCTCGTCAACATGCTCAGCCTGGTCATGATCGGCCCCGCGATCGAGAGGGTGCTGGGGCGGGCGCGCTTCCTGGCGGTCTACCTGGTGTCGGCGCTGACCGCGGCGGCGATGGTCATGTGGTTCGCCTCACCGGAGACGGGCTCGGTCGGCGCCTCGGGGTCCTTGTTCGGGCTGATGGGCGCGATGCTGCTGCTGTCCCGGCGGCTGGGCGGCAACGTGCGGCTGGTGCTCGGGGTGCTGGGGTTCAACCTCGTCTACACGGTCCTCGGCGCAGGCATCTCCTGGCAGGGCCATCTCGGCGGTCTGCTGGGCGGGCTGGCGGTGACGGCGCTGCTCACCGAGACCGACCGGGAGGCCCGACAACGCTGGTTCTGGCCTGGATGTGCGGCCATCGCCCTGATGGCGCTGGCCGCGATCGCCGTACGCGCCGTGCTGCTGTAGATCACTAGAGTGAGCGCTTCCCCACACCGAACGGAGCACCCATGGGCGACCTGCGCGGCCGCAGCTTCCTCAAGGAGGCCGACTTCACGACCGAGGAGCTCACCTCCCTCGTCGACCTCGCCGCCGATCTCAAGGCCGCGAAGAAGGCGCGCCAGGAGCAGCGCCGCCTCGAGGGTCTGAACCTGGCGCTGATCTTCGAGAAGACCTCGACGCGCACGCGGGCGGCGTTCGAGGTGGCCGCGTACGACCAGGGGGCGCACACCACGTACCTCGACCCCTCCGGCTCGCAGATCGGTCACAAGGAGTCGCCGGCCGACACCGCGAGGGTGCTGGGGCGGATGTACGACGGGATCGAGTACCGCGGCGCCGGCCAGAAGGTCGTGGAGGAGCTGGCGCGGCACGCGGGCGTACCGGTCTGGAACGGGCTCACCAACGAGTGGCACCCCACGCAGTCGTTGTGCGACCTGCTCACGATGCGCGAGCACACGGGCAAGGACTTCCGCGACATCTCGTTCGCCTACGTGGGCGACTCTCGCTACAACACCGGCAACTCGCTGCTGGTGACGGCGGCGCTGATGGGCATGGACGTACGGATCGTCGCCCCCGCCGCCCTGCAGAACTGGCCCCACGTGGTGCGCATGGCCAACGACCTGGCCCGAGAGTCGGGCGCCCGCATCACGATCACCGACGACGTGGCCGAGGGCGTACGCGGCGTAGACGTCGTCTACACCGACGTCTGGGTGTCGATGGGCGAGCCCAAGGAGGTGTGGCTGGAGCGCATCCCGATGCTCATGCCCTACCGCGTCACCCGTGAGCTGCTGGAGCGCACGGGCAACCCGGACGTGAAGTTCATGCACTGCCTGCCCGCGTTCCACGACCTCAACACGTCGTTGGGCGCGGAGGTGCAGCGGCTCTCGGGCATCACCGACGGCCTGGAGGTCACCGACGAGGTGTTCGAGTCGGAGGCCTCGATCGTGTTCGACCAGGCCGAGAACCGCATGCACACCATCAAGGCCGTGCTGGTGGCCACGCTGGTGGGTGCGTGATGCGGGTCGCGTTCGTCTGCTGGGGCAACATCTGCCGGTCTCCGATGATGGAGAGGGTCTTCAACGCGTACGCCGCTGACGCGGGCCTGGACGTGGAGACCGAGAGCTTCGGGGTCTCCGACGAGGAGCTCGGCAACCCCATCGACCCGCGGGCGGCCGCGGTGCTGCGGCGGGAGGGGTACGACGCCGAGAACCACGCCGCACGCCGGATGTCGGCCGACGACCTGAGCACGTTCGACCTGGTGGTCGCTGCCGAGGAGTCGCACCGGAAGGCGTTGCTGCGGCTCGCCCCGGACGCCGACGTGGTGGTGCTGTCGTCGTTCGACCCGGACGCCGAGTCTGTCGACCTGCCGGACCCCTGGTACGGCGACGCCGAGGGCTTCAACGACACCCTGGCCGCGATCCGGGCGGCGATGCCTGGTCTGGTCGACGAGGTACGGCGCCGGAGCTGAGCCGCTTTCTCCCGCCTAGGGCACGCTCGGCCCGAACGCGTACGCGCTCGTGCGGCTGGAGCTCGAGCTCAGCGCGCCCATCGAGCCGCTCGACCCGTACACCCCCGCTCCCCCGACGCCCCCCCCGACCGCGCCCCACCTCGTCGT
>CAKZHP010000139.1 GCA_936924635.1 uncultured Propionibacteriaceae bacterium | reverse complement strand
GGGCGAGGATCGCAACACCGGTGAGACGATCGCGCCGTACCTGATCGAGGTGTGGCGCCCCCTCTTCGGAGGGGGCGAGGATCGCAACACCGGTGAGACGATCGCGCCGTACCTGATCGAGGTGTGGCGCCCCCTCTTCGGAGGGGCGAGGATCGCAACTCTGGGTTCATGAGCCACGGGACGGTCGTCTTGCGGTGGCGCCCCCTCTTCGGAGGGGGCGAGGATCGCAACTTGTACGCCGCCACCTGCGCCGCGGCGCCCGGGGGTGGCGCCCCCTCTTCGGAGGGGGCGAGGATCGCAACGCCGCGGCCAGCTGGCCGAGGGTGCCCCACCGGGGTGGCGCCCCCTCTTCGGAGGGGGCGAGGATCGCAACCACAGTCCCCCGTCCTCGCCGGGGTGCAGGAGGCCGTGTGGCGCCCCCTCTTCGGAGGGGGCGAGGATCGCAACACGTCGTGGTCGTTGTTACCCCGGCCGAGGTTCCAGGTGGCGCCCCCTCTTCGGAGGGGGCGAGGATCGCAACTGGATCAAGGGCTTCGACAAGTGGGGCCAGGACGTCCAGTGGCGCCCCCTCTTCGGAGGGGGCGAGGATCGCAACTGGATCAAGGGCTTCGACAAGTGGGGCCAGGACGTCCAGTGGCGCCCCCTCTTCGGAGGGGGCGAGGATCGCAACGGCAACGGGTGGCAGACGGCCCGCTACCGGCGAGGCGTGGCGCCCCCTCTTCGGAGGGGGCGAGGATCGCAACACCCAGGCCGACGTCGACCGGATCATCTCCGAGCGGTGGCGCCCCCTCTTCGGAGGGGGCGAGGATCGCAACGGACCCTTGGCGATGGTCGGGCCAGCCGGGAGGCCAGGTGGCGCCCCCTCTTCGGAGGGGGCGAGGATCGCAACGGTCACCCCGCTCGTGTCGGTGCGGTCGTCGCTGGGGGGTGGCGCCCCCTCTTCGGAGGGGGCGAGGATCGCAACGGGATGCCGGTCCAGTCGGCGGCGAGGCCGAGGGTGGGTGGCGCCCCCTCTTCGGAGGGGGCGAGGATCGCAACTGCCAGACGATTCCCGAGCCGCCGGAGTGGGTGCCGGTGGCGCCCCCTCTTCGGAGGGGGCGAGGATCGCAACAGCTGAGCCCCCACGGCGGTGGCGAAGGTCTCCGTGGCGCCCCCTCTTCGGAGGGGGCGAGGATCGCAACGCCGGGTCGTACGGGCTCTTGCCGTCCTTGGCGATGGTGGCGCCCCCTCTTCGGAGGGGGCGAGGATCGCAACCCCAGGTCGTACTGCGGGCACGTCGCGGTGAGGCTGGTGGCGCCCCCTCTTCGGAGGGGGCGAGGATCGCAACCACAGGCTGCTGGTGTAGATGATGGTCGAGTAGACCTGGTGGCGCCCCCTCTTCGGAGGGGGCGAGGATCGCAACTTCGCAGCGAGCTTCCGTCGGTGCTCCAGCCAGTTCTGTGGCGCCCCCTCTTCGGAGGGGGCGAGGATCGCAACCACGCCAGCTCACCGGCCACCACATAGGAGGTCGACGGTGGCGCCCCCTCTTCGGAGGGGGCGAGGATCGCAACCCCGGTGAGGACTTCCCCGGCGCCGGTCTCGCGGGTGGCGCCCCCTCTTCGGAGGGGGCGAGGATCGCAACATCGACTCGTAGTTGACCAGGCACCAGTTCTTGCCGGTGGCGCCCCCTCTTCGGAGGGGGCGAGGATCGCAACCCGCTGATGTGCGAGGCGGTGTCGAGCGCGGTCGAGGGTGGCGCCCCCTCTTCGGAGGGGGCGAGGATCGCAACATGCGGGGGTCACCGTCGCGGTCCAGGAGCCGCCGGTGGCGCCCCCTCTTCGGAGGGGGCGAGGATCGCAACAGCTTGGTGCCCATCGAGGTGGCCAGGCTCTCCATGTGGCGCCCCCTCTTCGGAGGGGGCGAGGATCGCAACTCCAGCAAGGTGAGCAAGTCGGCAGCCTTCGGCTTGTGGCGCCCCCTCCTCGGAGGGGGCGAGGATCGCAACGTGACCGCGATGATCCCCGGCCCGTGGCCCGAGAAGTGGCGCCCCCTCTTCGGAGGGGGCGAGGATCGCAACCGGCTGCTGGTGGAGGTGTGGTGGCAGTGGCACACCCGGTGGCGCCCCCTCTTCGGAGGGGGCGAGGATCGCAACCTGGAGAACCTCGGGACGGCGATGCTGCCGTTGGCGGGTGGCGCCCCCTCTTCGGAGGGGGCGAGGATCGCAACTCGACGGCCCCGTACGCCCCGTAGATGCCGGAGTCGTGGCGCCCCCTCTTCGGAGGGGGCGAGGATCGCAACCAGCGCGGCGGCGTGGATGCCGCCCTCGCGGCCCTGGTGGCGCCCCCTCTTCGGAGGGGGCGAGGATCGCAACGGTGTGGCTCGTCACGGCAGGCCGTGCCAACCACCGTGGCGCCCCCTCTTCGGAGGGGGCGAGGATCGCAACCCGGGCCCGCCAGCCACGATCGACGGGAACCGGTCAGTGGCGCCCCCTCTTCGGAGGGGGCGAGGATCGCAACTCAAAGTTAGGGGGTCGCTGAACGACCCTCATTCGGGGTGGCGCCCCCTCTTCGGAGGGGGCGAGGATCGCAACGACCAGGCGCCGGCCGCGTCGGCCGAGCCGACGTACAGGTGGCGCCCCCTCTTCGGAGGGGGCGAGGATCGCAACACCGGCTACGCGTCCGTGTTCGGCAACGTCGACTCGGTGGCGCCCCCTCTTCGGAGGGGGCGAGGATCGCAACGTCGCGTCACGGGCTGATGGCCAAGAGCGTCAAGGGTGGCGCCCCCTCTTCGGAGGGGCCGAGGATCGCAACGCCCAGCAGGACGGGGTGTGGCTCCGGAGCAAGCTCGTGGCGGTCCCTCTTCGGAGGGCCGAGGATCGCAACACGTTCATGTTCGAGGCGGTGGCGTCGTGACGACCCTGGTGGCGGCCCCTCTTCGGAGGGGCCGAGGATCGCAACATCGGCTCGTAAACCCACGACGCCGGATTGTAGGCAGGGGGGCGGCCCCTCTTCGGAGGGGCCGGGGATCGCAACGGTCTGGTCGGTCTCGCGTTCGTGACGGCCGGCGTGGGTGGCGGCCCCTCTTCGGAGGGGCCGGGGATCGCAACGGTCTGGTCGGTCTCGCGTTCGTGACGGCCGGCGTGGGTGGCGGCCCCTCTTCGGAGGGGCCGAAGATCGCAACTCTCAGCTGCAAAGTTTCCCAAAGGAAACTTTTTGAAGGTGGTGGCCCCTGTTCGGAGGGGCCGTAGATCGCAACTACGTGAGCCAACGGAACAGCCGGGGCTGACGCCACAGGTGGCGGCCCCCCTTCGGAGGGGCCGAGGATCGGAAAGGTAACCCGTCAGCTGGGGCCGGTGGCTGGGAGCTGGGGCGGAGCCGCCACCATCTGGAGCTTGGCCCCCTGCTCACCGAGCCGCAGGGCGAGTTCGGCGATGGTGTCCCGGAGTACCTGTCCGTACGTGTCTGAGACGGGCCCCCCGGCGGCACCACCGGTAGTCGACGCGACGGTCATGATGATGGTGGGTGTGACCGGGCTCACGCTCGAGGCTCTAGTGGTCGGGTCGGCCACCAGAGACAGCCGCGCCACAGCGCGTGCCTGCACCTGCTGAGCACTGAACTGCATGGCGGCGGCGGTCTCCGCGTACGCGGAGCTGAGGCGGGCCTCGGTCATCGCCCGGCCCTGCGGCACTCCTGGCAGGTGGAGCGGGAGGACGTGTGGCCAGGGCTGACGGGAGCCGTCGCTGACGAGACGATGTGCACGCCTCAGACCGTACTCGTGGATGGCTCCGGGAGGCCGGAAAAACGCCGACGGGCCCCCCAAGGAGCGACCCGTCTGTGGTGGTGGCGGGGGTCAGCCCACGACCTCCCAGGTGGCGGTGATGTGGCCGGCGCTGAGCGGGGCGATGGCGGCGAACGCCGCGCGCGACAGGTCGAGGCAACGACCACCGATGTAGGGGCCACGGTCGTTGATGCGCACGATGACCGACTTCCCGGTGGCCGGGTTGGTGACCTTCACCTTGGTGCCGAAGGGGAGCGTCTTGTGCGCCGCCGTCATCGCGTTCGGGTTGAAGACCTCACCCGTGGCCGTCATCTGGCCCTCGTCGTAGAAGGACACGCCGCACGAGTTGCCGGTCGCCGGGGCGAGCGACGTGCTCGGCGCGGCGGGGGCGGCCGTGGTCCGCGCCGCGGGGACGGGCGCCTTCGTGGTGGTGGCCGGAGCCGGCGCCTTGGTGGTCGCGTTCGAGGACACCGGCGCGGTGGTGCTCGAGGTCGGGGAGGCCGACGCGGGGGCGGAGGAGGCCGCCTTCGTGCCGACGGCGGTGATCTCGGTCACGGGAGCCTTGCTGACCGTGGAGGACTTCTTCACCTCGTTGACGACCTGGCCGTCGCGGACCTCCTGGGTCCACAGCTCGTCGGCGGTGCCCGTGGCGCCGGCCTGCACGACCTGCGTGGTGCCCTTGGGGAGGTTCGCGTCCTCCTTGGTCTGCTTCTCGAACGGCACGGCCGACTGCCTGGCGACGTCACGCAGTTCCACGCGGGTGACGACGACCTGCATGCCCTCGGTCACGGGCTCGGACAGCGCAGGCGTCACCTGGTCGAGTCCACCGAGGCTGACCGCGGCCTGGGTGAGGGCGTCGGTGACGGTGCCGTAGGTGCTCACGGGCGTGGTCTTGCCGTCTGCCGTGACCGTGACGCCGCGCGGCGTGGTGACCTCCAGCCGTAGGCCGTCACGGCCGATGGCGCTGCTGCGCGAGGTGCTGACCTGCACGTCGCCCCGGATGCCGAACAGGCCCAGGGCCTCGTCGACCGTGGTGGCGGTGACCCACTGCGTGCGCTCCTGGCCGTCGAGCACGACGGTGACCGGGCGGCCGTAGCGCACCGAGATCTCCGTGCCGTCGCTCACCTTGCTGGTGACCGAGGGCGCGACGGTGTCGTGCTCGCCGACGGTGACGCCCTGCTTGGCGAGCACCTCCCCGACCGTGGCCGGCCACGTGGTGACCTGGCGGCTCTGGCCGTCGACCGTGACCGTGACGTCGGAGGCCAGGGCCTCGTTCACGCCGAACGCGCCGGCACCGCCGACGAGCACGACACCGGCCGCAAGGGCGGGGAAGATCTTTCGCATGGGTTTCCTCACATGGATCGAGTGCGGGGCAAGAGTAACGCCGCCTGAGAGACACCACAAAACTTCCTGAGAATCTCAGGCGTCTGCTCTCATCTGGGATGTGGTGGGCCACGGTGCGCCCCTCTGCCCGCGCGGCCCCACGCCTCGTCCTGTGGGACCGGGTGCAGAACCGGTGCGTATCCGTGCGTTGGTCGGCTGTGAGGGGGGCAGTGCCGCTGTGCGCACCGGTTGTGCAGGGACCTCCGGCGACAGACCGCGCCGGCGCTGCTGGCATGCCCGGGGGCACCTGGACGACGAGTCGACGGCTTGTACGGCCCCGCCCGGCCACGAGGCTCGATCTCAGCCACCCGGCTGCGGGCCAGGCGCGCTGGGTGCGAGATGTGGCCGGCGACACGTGGGGGCGGCGCGGTCGTGCGGCGTGGTGACTAGCCGCGAAGGGACCGGAAACCCCGCAGCCGCAGCGAGTTGCTGACCACGAAGACCGAGCTGAACGCCATGGCGGCGCCCGCGATCATCGGGTTCAGCAGGCCCAGGGCGGCGACGGGGAGCGCGGCCACGTTGTAGGCGAACGCCCAGAACAGGTTCGTCCGGATCGTGCGCAGCGTGGCCCGGCCCAGCCGGACGGCGTCGGCCGCGGCCAGCGGGTCCGACTCCATGAGCGTGAGGTCGCTGGCGGCGATGGCGGCGTCGGTGCCCGAGCCCATGGCGATGCCCAGGTCTGCCTGAGCCAGTGCCGCGGCGTCGTTCACGCCGTCGCCGACCATGGCCACGGTGCGGCCCTCGGCCTGCAGCCGCCGGATCGTGGCCACCTTGTCCTCCGGCGACACCTCGGGGATCACCTCGTCGATGCCCACCTCGCCCGCTGCCCGCTCGGCCGCGGCCCGGGAGTCGCCCGACAGCAGCACGGGGTGCATGCCGAGACCCTTGTACGCACCGACAGCCGCCGCTGCCGATGGCCGGGGCTGGTCGGCGAGCGCCACGTGCCCCAGCACGCGGCCGTCGGCCGCCACCACGACCGTCGTACGCCCCTCGGCGACCGCCGCGGCGAGTCCGGTGGCGACCTCGGCGGGGAGCTCGATGCCCGCCTCGTCGAGCATGCGGCGGGAGCCCGCCACGACCGCGCGCCCCTCGACCTTCGCCCGGACCCCGCGCCCGGGCACCGCGGTGAAGCCGGTGACCGAGGCCTTCTCGGCGGGGAGGGCTGCGATGGCGATGCCGACCGGGTGCTCGGAGGCTCCCTCGACCGCGACCACGGTGCGGCGCAGCTCGTCGGCCGTGACGCCGGGAGCGGGGACGAGGTCGACCACCGACATCACACCGGTGGTGAGCGTGCCGGTCTTGTCGAGCACGATCGTGTCGACCTGCCGGGTCGACTCCAGCACCTCGGGCCCGGAGATCACAATCCCGAGCTGGGCGCCGCGACCTGAACCCACCAGCAGGGCGGTCGGGGTGGCCAGGCCGAGCGCACACGGGCAGGCGATGATGAGCACGGCCACCGCGGTCGGCAGGGCGAACCCGATGGGCTCACCGGCCAGCAACCAGCCGACGAGAGTGAGCACGGCCAGCGCGATGACCACGGGCACGAAGACGGCCGAGATGCGGTCGGCGAGGCGCTGCGCCGGGGCCTTGCCGGTCTGGGCCTGCTCGACGAGCCGGGCCATCTGGGCGAGCTGGGTGTCCGCGCCGACGCGGGTGGCACGCACCACCAGACGGCCGTTGGTGTTCACTGTGCCGCCGGTGACGGGGGAGCCGGGGCCCACGTCGGCGGGCACGGACTCCCCGGTCACCAGCGAGGTGTCGATGGCGGAGGTGCCCTCGACGACCTCGCCGTCGGTGGCGAGCTTCTCCCCGGGCCGTACGACCAGGAGGTCACCCACGGCGACCGTGTCGGCGGCGACGCGGATCTCCTGCCCGTCCCGTACCACCGTCGCCTCCTTCGCGCCCAGGTCGAGCAGGGCGCGGATCGCCGACCCGGCCTCCCGCCGCGACCGGGCCTCGAAGTACCGGCCGAGGAGGATGAACGTGACGATCCCGGTGGCGGCCTCGAAGTAGACGTTGGCGGTGGCGTCACCGCGCATCAGCATCAGCTCGAACGGGTGCTTCAGCCCGATCCGGCCGGCCGAGCCGAAGACCAGGGCATAGACAGACCAGAGGTACGCAGCCGTGGTGCCGAGCGAGACCAGGGTGTCCATGGTGGTCGCGCCGTGGCGGAGGTTTACCAGCGCCGAGCGGTGGAACGGCCAGGCCGCCCAGGTGACCACCGGGGTGGCCAGCGCGAGGGAGAGCCACTGCCAGCCGGGGAGCTGGAGGGCCGGGACCATCGCCATCAGCACCACCGGGACGGTGAAGGCGGCGGCGACCAGGAGCCGGCGTCGGATGGCCAGGGCCGGGTCAGGCGGCTCGGGGGCGTCGGGCTCGGGGACGCTCGCGTCGTACCCCGCCGCCTGGACCGTCGCGATCAGCTCCGCGGCCGTGACGCCGCTCGGGGCCAGCACCAACGCCTTGTTCGTGGCGTAGTTGACCGTGGCCGAGACGCCGTCCAGCTTGGAGAGTTTCTTCTCGATCCGGGCGGCGCAAGAGGCACAGGTCATACCCGTGACATCAAGGGTGACCGACTGGGCGTCCGGGGCGGTGGTGGGTTCGATGGCGGCGGGGGTCATGCAAGGTCCTTACGGAGTGCTGGAACGTGCGCGCGACCCGCCGGGGGAGGGGGTGCGCGCTGGCCTCGTGTCGTGCCCGGGCTGGTGAGAGCCGGGGGCCTGGCCGGCGGTTCGATCGGGCGCGTGAGCTGCGGCTCCGCCCTCCCGCTCGCGCGGGCTGGTGCCGGTCGGCGTGCACGACCTCGGGGAAGACGTATGCAGGGTCTCACAGGACCGACGCACGCCAGCCCCCGAGATCGCCACGGGAGGCCGGGGCCTGGCCGGGAGCGTTCGTCGCGTCAGGCGGGAACGGCGGTGTAGTCGCCGGCCTCGGCCACCGCGGCGGCGATGGTGCCGGCCGGGACGGGCGCGTCGGAGGTGACGACCATCCGGCCGTCGTCGAGGGTGACCCGGACGTCGGTGACGCCGTCGACGGTCGAGACCTCCTCGGTGACGTGGGCGACGCAGTGGCCGCAGGTCATGCCGGTGACGGTGTAGGTGGACTGCATGGTGGTTCCTTCCCTAGGAGCGGACGAGGCGGGCGATGGCGTCGCTGGCCTCGCGGATCTTGGCGTCGGCCTCAGGGCCGCCATGCTCGGCGGCCTGCCGTACGCAGTGGTTGAGGTGCTCGTGGAGCAGCAGCAGGGCCACGGACTGGAGCGCCTTGGTCGCCGCGGAGACCTGGGTGAGCACGTCGATGCAGTACGTGTCGGTCTCCACCATCTTGGCGATGCCTCGCACCTGGCCCTCGATGCGCTTCAGACGCGCCAGGTGGGCGGCGCGGTCGGCGTGGTAGCCGGGCTCACTGTGCTCCATGCTCATACTATACCCCCCTAGGGTTCCTGCTTCCATGGTCCTGGCCCGGGTGCGCCCCGTCGGGGTGAGGGCCGGTGGTCTGCGGCGACTGGCACCTGGCCGACGACCTGGTGCAGGAGAGCCTCATCAAGATGTACGTGTCGTGGCCCGCCCGCAACGCATCGGCGCCGACTCGCTCGCGTACGCACGGAGGGTCGTCGTCAATGCGGCGATCGACCGCGGCCGGCGCCGGTCCAGCCGGGAGCTGGCGACCGCCGAGATCAGGGATGCGTCGGGGAGCGAGCCAGACCGGGACACCCGGATCGTCCTTCGGCGCGCGCTGATGAGGGTCCCTGCCCGCGACGGGCCTGCCTGGTGCTGCGGTTCCTCGAGGACATGTCGGTCGCGGGGGCCGCTGAAGCCCTCGGCTGCTCCGAAGGGACCGTCAAGTCCCAGGTCTCGCGCGGGCTCGACGACCTGCGCGCGGCGCTCTCGGCGGAAGGGCTGTCTGAACACCTACTGGAAGAGGTCACCCTATGAACCGCATCGATCTGCGGGACCGCTTCGCCGACGCGGCGAGCGATGATCCGTACGGGCCCGTCGACGGCTACGCCCTCGCCGGCATCGGCCGGCGTCGCCTCCGCGCCCGACGTCTCGGCGGTGGCGTCGCTGTTGCCGCCACCCTGGGGGTCGCGGGCCTGCTCGCCGTGTCTGTGGGTGGTGGTCTCGCGCGGCAGACGATCAGCCCCGCGGGTCTGCCGTCGCCGGGTTCGTCGGCCTCAACGGCCTCGCGAGCCGCCACCTCAGCTGACCGCGCCCCCGTCACCTCGCCGGTCGCCCCGTCGGCAAACCGTGAGCGCGACGAAGGGGGGCTCGTCCACTGCCTCGCCAGCGACGGTGAGCGCGACCCCTGCCGCCGTCGATGTCGCGGCCATCCTGGCCGGGGCGTGGGTCCCGGGAGAGTCCCTGGCCGGTGCCCGGCTGCTGACCGCCTCGGCTGACGAGTCGGGCCTCATCGCGCTGTTCACCCTGCCGAGCGGGGACTTCCTGGAGGTCCGGCAGCACAACAAGGGAACGGGTGCACCGGACGAGAATGAGCTCTATGCGGTCAACCCGCGCAACTACATGACTCCGCGTACGGGCCGGCTGTTCGGGGAGTTCGCCGGCAACCTGGAGAAGGGCCAGCGTGACGGCAGTCTTCGTACGCGGTACGAAGGCCTCCTCGTCGCTCCGCCCGGGGCGGCGACCGTGGTGCTGCGGCTTGCAGACGGCACTCAGGTCACGATGCAGGTGGTGCAAGGGTTCGCCGTACTGCGGTACGTCCGCCCCACGCCAGGTGCGGCGACGGTGATGGACTTCACGGCCGTCGCCCTCGATGCCTCCGGGCGTCAGCTCGCGGTCTTCGACAAGGCGTACGCACCGCCGGGCGAGAAGTAAGACGGCGAATCGCCCAGAGGTTCTGGCGGTTGAGTACGACGGCCTCGGCAGCTGCATCGGGGGCCGTCATGCTGCCTGCGTGATGGCTGGGTGCCGTCGAAGGTGCGTCGAGGTCGGCGTGGCCTCTCAGCGTGACGACTAGCCGATTTGACTGTCCACAACCCCTGTGCACAACCGCAGTCGTTGACCCCCAGATACCACGAACCCGGCCATCCCCGCACCCCCACCGGCGCGTCGGTGGTCGCGAGGTCGTCCACAGACAGGGTTTCTTCCGTCCACTCCCAGTGAGGACCGTCTCTGCTTGCCAGAGACGCTTTGGTGCAGACCGGTCCACTGCTGTCCACAGATCGTCCCCAGTGCTGGCGGGCCCGGCTAGCGTACGTTCACGCACAACGAGCGCGGCCCTCCCCAGGCCATCCACAAGGGCTGTGGACGCAACCTGCCCGGGGTTCACGCTCAGCCCGGCGTGTCGTCGGCCGGGGGGCGTCTAAGTTCGCCCATCTGAGCAACGACGGCCCGTCCTCCGAGAACTGTCAGAGGTGGTCTCTAGCGTGGTCAGAGATCGCACAGGTCGTCATCGGAAGGGGGCTCCATGAGTGCCATGGAGATGCAGGACACCCAGGTGGACCGTACGCCGCCGCAGGACGTGCAGGCGGAGCAGTCGGTGCTGGGTGCGATGCTGATGAGCAAGGACGCGATCGCCAACGTGGTCGAGGTGCTCAAGGGCGTCGACTTCTACCGGCCGGCGCACGAGCTGATCTTCGAGGCGATCCTCGACCTGTACGGCAAGGGCGAGCCCGCCGACGCCATCACTGTGGCCGCCGAGCTGACCAGGCGCGGGGAGATCGGCCGCTGCGGCGGGCATGTGTACATCCACGACCTGCTCGCCAGCGTGTCCATCGCCGCGAACGCCACCTACTACGCCGAGATCGTGCGCGAGAAGGCTGTGCTGCGGCGCCTGGTGGAGGCCTCGATCAAGATCGCCCAGCTGGGCTACTCCGGCACCGGCGACGTCGCCGACATCGTCGACCTCGCCCAGCAGACCGTGTACAACGTGGCCGAGGGCAAGACCAGCGAGGACTACAAGCCGCTGTCGGCCCTGATCGAGCCGGTGTGGAACGAGCTCGAGGCCATCGCCAGCAACGGCGGCCGCCTGGCGGGCGTGCCCACCGGCTTCGCGGAGTTCGACGAGCTCACCAACGGCCTCCACGCAGGGCAGATGATCATCGTTGCTGCTCGACCGGCCATCGGAAAATCGACCCTCGCGCTCGACTTCGCCCGCGCCGCCGCGATCAAGCACGGCCAGACCACAGCCGTCTTCTCCCTGGAGATGAGCGCGTCCGAGATCATGAACCGGCTCTTGTCGGCGGAGGGACAGCTCAAGCTGCACCACCTGCGTACGGGCCGGTTGAGCGATGCCGACTGGGAGCGGCTGGCCAGCGTCACCGGTCGCATCGAGAGCGCGCCGCTGTTCGTCGACGACTCGCCCAACCTGACGATGATGGAGATCCGCGCCAAGGCCCGCCGGCTCAAGCAGCGGCACAACCTGAAGTTCGTGATCATCGACTACCTGCAGCTGATGACCTCGGGCAAGAAGACCGAGTCCCGCCAGGTCGAGGTCTCCGAGATCTCCCGCCAGATCAAGCTGCTGGCCAAGGAGCTCGACATCCCGGTGCTCGCCCTCTCCCAGCTCAACCGAGGCTCCGAGCAGCGCACCGACAAGAAGCCGATGCTGTCCGACCTGCGTGAGTCAGGCTCCCTGGAGCAGGACGCCGACATGGTGATCCTTCTCCACCGCGACGAGGTCTACAACAAGGACGAGCGCCCCGGCGAGGCCGACCTCATCGTCGCCAAGCACCGCAACGGCGAGACCCGCACCATCACCACCGCGTTCCAGGGCCACTACTCCCGGTTCGTGGACATGCAGCCGCTCTAGGTGGGCTCCGTCGTCGATGTGCCCGCGAATGTGTACCGCCCCCGGCCGACTCGCACGAAGTCGCCGTACCTCGTGGCGTGATGAGGTGGGGCATCCGCGCACAGCCTGCTGATGATGTGCGTGCGGATACTCGACTCGGCGTACGGAGAACCCCATTCGCGCAGGACGGCCACGACCTCAGCGGGGGAGAACGATCCGTCGGCCCGCCCGGAGGCGAGTAGGCGTGCCGCCCGGAGGATGTCTGCGCGAACCGTCATGGTCGCCCGCTCCAGGCGTTCATGCGCTCACCGTAGGTGAGACGAGCCCGGTCGTAGGGGTACATCGCCCTCAGTCGTCGGAGGCGACGACCAGGTGCACGACGCCGGAACTCCGGTCGATGACGACGAACTCGTGGAACCCGAGGCCCCCGACGACCGATCCGTACTCGTGCTCCTGCTCGGCCCCTGGGTTCTCCAGCCGGTGAACCGATCCGGAGCGCAGCACGGCCCAGACCGTCTCGAGGCGGTCCAGCACCTCCGGCGGCTGCCGGTAGTCCGGGTCGGTCCACTCCTGGTCGTTCGCCCACGCCCGTACACGCGCCTCAGCCTCGGCGGCCGTGGTCGGGGTGAAGGAGTCGGCCGTGATGCTGTCGCGCCACCAGCGCCCGTGCACGGCGGGCTCGGTCACCACCGGCTCGGCCGGGAACGGAGAGGCGTAGTCGTGGGCGTACGCAGGGCTGGCGACCAGCGCAGCAAGAAGGGACCGGTCATCCCCGCCGCGCGAAAGCGCGAAGCGGGTCAGGCCGACCCACATGAACGTGCCGCGGTCAAGGTGCACGAGGTCTGACCCCAGCAGCCGCAGTGACATGACGCTGACCGTACGGCAGCCACGGTCCGCAGCGACGAGCCCCTGCGCCCCGCGGCACGGGAGTCAGTAGCCTGCGACCGACAGGGGGATGAGATGACGGTGACCTACGACGAGGGCCTGGTGCGCGATCTGCTTCGTGACCAGCACCCCGACCTCGCCGGCCTGCCGCTGCGCGAGGTCGACGGCGGGTGGGACAACCAGCTGTGGCGGCTCGGCGACGACCTTGCCGTACGGCTGCCGCGCACCGACCGTGCCCCGGACCTGATCCGGCAGGAGCAGCGCTGGCTGCCCGGGCTCGCCCCCCTGCCGCTGCCGGTGCCCGTCCCGGTGCGCACCGGCGAACCGTCCGCCCTGCTCGACCGCCCCTGGACCATCGCCCGCTGGATTGACGGCGAGCCCGCCGACCGTGAGCCAGTCACCAACCCGGCCAGCGCCGAGACCCTCGCCCGGTTCCTCCGCGCCCTCCACCAGCCCGCGCCCGAGGACGCCCCCGCGAACCCCTCCCGCGGCATCTCCCTGGAGGCGCTCGACGCCCAGACCACGGGGATGTTCGACCTGATCCCCGGGCACCCCGCCACCGAGGCGCTCCGCCAGGTCTGGCAGGACGCCCTGGCCGCTTCCCCCTGGGACGGGCCGGGTCTCTGGCTCCACGGCGATCTCCACCCCGCCAACGTGGTGACGCGCGCCGGGGCACTGTGCGGTGTGCTCGACTTCGGCGACATGTGCGCCGGCGACCCGGCCACCGACCTCTCCGCCGCCTGGTTGCTGCTCCCCGAGCCCGCCAGGTTCTTCGAGGCGTACGCCTGCGACCCCGCCTCCATCACCCGGGCCCGTGGCTGGGCGGTCGCCCGTGCCATTGGCCTGGTGATGATCGGCCGCAACGGCCGTCTCGGCGTGCCCGGCGGCAAGCCGACCTGGGAGCCGGCCGGCCAGGCCGCGCTGGAGCGGCTCGCCGCGAGCTGACCCCTACTAGAAGGCACAGATCCGACAGGCACTGCCATATCTGGCAGTGCCTGTGGGATCCGTGCGATTCCGGCGGCCTTGCTAGGGTTCCCGACGAGGCCCCAGCAGGGCCTGCGGACGAGGGAGCAGTACCCGCACCACGACAAGACTGACTCGAAGGGGCTTGTCATGGCATGGTTCGTTCTCGTCGCTTCCGGGATGATGGAGGCCGTCTGGGCCTGCGCCCTCGCCGCCTCCCACGGCTTCCGCCGCCTGCGCCCGACCCTCCTCTTCCTGGCCGCGATGGCCGCCAGCATGGCCGGGCTCGCTTACGCGATGACCTCGCTGCCCACCGGCACCGCGTACGCGGTCTGGGTCGGCATCGGCGCCACGCTCACCGTCGCCTGGGCGATGATCCGCGGGCAGGAGCAGGTCTCGGTCGCCCGCGTCGCCTTGCTCACGCTGCTCGTCGCCTGCGTCGTCGGCCTCAAGGTGGTGAGCTGACGTGGCGTGGGTCCTGCTCCTGGTCAGCGCCCTGATGGAGGCGGTCTGGGCCACGGCGCTCGGCGCCTCCGACGGATTCACGCGCCCCGTCCCGGTCCTCGTCTTCCTCGTCGCCTCCACGCTGAGCATGCTCGGCCTCGGCCAGGCGGCGAAGAGCATCCCGATCGGCACGGCGTACGCGGTCTGGACGGGCGTCGGTGCCGCGCTCACGGTGACGTACGCGATCGTGACCGGCGCGGAACCCGTCACCCCGTGGCGGCTGCTGTTCCTGCTCGGCATCGTCGGTGCCGCGATCGGGCTGAAGCTGCTCCCCGCACCTCCTGACGGGGAGACCCCTCCGGGCTAGCGTGCCGCCATGGCAGTCACGACCAAGCCGGCCACCGCGTCGCGGGTCGACGACGTCGCCACCGTCCTCGCGCCGAAGAAGGAGGGCGCGCAGGGCTGCTGGTGCCTGTCCGTACTCCTCGGCCACACCGAGGAGCAGAAGCTGCACGGGGACGCGCGCGCCGATGCCGTACGCGACCTGTGCGGCCGTCGCGGCAAGCCGCCGGGCGTGCTGGCGTACTCCGACGGTGAGGTCGTCGGCTGGGCAGGGGTGGGGCCCCGAGACGAGCTGCACGAGTTCGCCGCCACGAAGGACCCCGACGCCCAACCGGGGGAGTGGGTCGTCTTCTGCTTCCGGGTACGCGCGGGCCACACAGGCAAGGGCGTCGCCAGCGCCTTGCTGAAGGCCGCCGTCGACCTCGCCCGCGACAAGGGCGCCGGCGCGTTGCTCGGCCTCCCCGGCCGCCCGCCTGAATGATCCCGAGCACGGGTGGAGAAGGGGACATGCCGCCAGCCTCAGAGGCGAGCAACGTCGTCTCACCCGTCCGGGGCCACGGGCCGACCCCCGCCGCGTACGGTGAGGGCAACCGATCCGAAGGAGCAGGCGTCATGGCCGACAAGACCCCCGACCAGCTGGTGCGCGAGATCATGGAGGGCGCCCGCATCGCGGCGTTCGCCCACCACGACGACCAGGGCAACATCATCACGGTGCCCATGGGGGTGCAGAAGTTCGACGACCCGGCCACCACCTACTGGGTGACGCAGAAGAGCAGCGACAAGGTGCGCCACCTGGCGGCCGACCCCCGCGTCAACGTCTACTACGCCAGCGACGACGGCTACGTCTCCCTCACCGGCACCGCCCGGCTGGTGGAGGACCAGGCCAAGCTCAAGGAGCTATGGGACTTCTTCACCGACGCCTACATGGGCGGCGGCCCCGAGGACCCCGACGCGGGCCTGCTCGAGGTGACCGGCGAGTCTGCCTCGTACTGGGCGACCGACAGCGCTCCTGTGACGCTCGTCAAGCTCGTCGCGGCCAAGGTGACGGGCACCCAGACCGAGTCCGGCGACATGGGCGCCGTCGACCTCTGACCCACCGCCTGCGCCCCGTCTGCCGCCACCGGCGTGCAGGCGGGGCGCAGCCGTGACAAGATGCGCCCGCACCCGCCGAGGTGCCAACCACCAGGGAGGGGCCGATGACCAGCACTCGCACGCTCAAGCTGGGGTGCACGATGACGTACACCTCGACGATGCCGGTGGCGACCGTCGCCCAGGTGCGACCCCGCCTCGACGACGGCGTGCCCGAGGACGAGACGGTCAGCCTCTCCGACGAGTCCTGGTCGATGATCCCGGAGCTGCCCGTCACCGACTACCGCGACCTGTACGGCAACCACTGCCGCCGGTTCGTGATCCCGCAGGGCACGACCTCGTGGACGTACGCGGCCCTCGCCACCGTGCCGGACGCGGTCGACGCCGCCGACCCGGACGCGGAGGAGGTGGCGCCCGGCGACCTGCCCGACGACGCGCTGGTCTACACGCTGCCCAGCCGGTTCTGCGAGTCCGACCGCCTCGGCAACGTCGCCAGCAAGCTGTTCGGCTCCCGGCCCCGCGGCTACCAGCGGGTGGCCGACATCTGCGAGTGGACGTGGTCCTACCTCACGTACGCCCACGGCAGCAGCCACTCGGCGACCTCGGCCTACGACGTGTACGGCAGCGGGCGCGGCGTCTGCCGAGACTTCGCGCACCTGCTGGTGGCGATGTGCCGGAGCCTCAACATCCCTGCCCGGTACGCCGCCGGCTACCTGCCCGACATGGACGTGGAGCCGCTGCCCACCGCGATGGACTTCCACGCCTGGACCGAGGTCTTCCTGGGCGGCCGCTGGTGGGCGTTCGATGCCCGCCACAACGAGCGCCGCAAGGGGCGGGTGAAGATCGGGCACGGCCGCGACGCCGCCGACCTCGCCTCCACCACGACGTACGGCGCGCCGTTCCTGAGCCAGTTCACCGTGGTCTGCGAAGAAGTCGTCGCCCCGCACGCCTGACGGCCATCGTTGCTCGGGCCCGTCTACCCTGGCCCGGTGAGCTGGCAGAACACGACGGGTGACTCCTGGGGACGGATCGGGCGACTGCAGATCACCACGACGGCCGCCTTCGTGGTGGTCACGGTGGTCAGCATGCTGGTCTGGATCGTGGTCCCGACGCTGGGCGGCGCCCTCGGGCTGACGGTGCCGGCCCTGCTGTCGGGGCAGGTGTGGCGGGTCGTGACGTGGCCGCTGGTCAACGGCGTCTCGCTCTTCGGCCTGCTGAACCTGTTCTTCTTCTGGATCATCGGCCACGACCTGGAGGCCACCCTCGGCCGCAACGGGATGGCGAAGCTGCTGGCAGGTGTCTGGGCCTCGCTCACCGTCGCCTGCGTCCTGGTCGGCCTCGTGCTGCAGGGCACCGCCCTGGTCGGCGCCTCTATGATCCTGTTCGCGATCTTCCTGCTGTGGATCGCTGAGAACCCCCGACGCCCGATGTTCTTCAACATCCCCGCCTGGGTGCTCGGCGCGCTGATCCTCGGGGTGAACATCGCGCAGATGCTCGCCTACCGCGACGGCGGGGGTCTGCTGACGCTGCTGCTGAGCCTGGCGCTCGTCGCTGTCTGGGCCCGGCGGCTGGGCCTGCTCACCCAGTACGCCTGGCTCCCCGGTGGCCCGCGCCGCCAGCGCCGTCGCGCCGCCCGCACGTCGGCCACCCAGCCCACAGCGTCTCGGCGTGAGCGCAAGCAGGCCGAGCGCCGGGCGAACGACGACGAGCGGCTGGACACCCTGCTCGCCAAGATCAGCGAGCAGGGCCTCCACAGCCTCACCCCCGCCGAGCGCTCCGAGCTCGACCAGATCCGGCTCCGCCGCCGCGGCTGACGACGGCGTCCGACGTCACCGCGTCCGGCTCGCCCCCCGACTCACTGGGCGTCGCGGCGCTGCTTGTCGGTGAACGCGGCCGCGTCGCGTCGCGCCTGGGCAGGCGCCGCGGCCGGCATCGACCGGTAGGCCGACACGCTGTCGGAGGCAGCCGCGTACGCCTCGCGTGACCTGCCCCGTCCGTACGTGAGCGACCGCTCCTTGGCGATGCCCATGCGGGCGCCCACCTCGATCGCGTCCTGGTCGGCCCCCATGTAGAGGAACGTCCACCCGTACGTCTGCTCCTGCTGCGAGATCAGCGCGTGCACGGCCTCGTACGTCCACTCCCGCGACGCGTTCTCCATGCCGTCGGTCATGATCGCCACCAGCACCGTGCCGGGCCGGCGCTCCTCGGGCAGTGTGGCCAGCCGGGCACCGAGGTCGGTCACGGAGCGCCCGATCGCGTCGAGCATCGCGGTGCTGCCGCGCGGCTGCAGCGCCAGGGGCGGCACGTCCTCGAGCCGGACGTCGGTGTAGACCACGTCGAACCGGTCGTCGAACTGCGACAGCGACACCGTGCAATCGCCCGGCGTCTTGCGCTGCTCGGAGATGAACGCGTCGTAGCCGCCCTCGACGTCGGTCTTGATGGACTGCATCGAGCCGGACCTGTCGAGCAGGAACTCGATGTGGGTGAGCGTGTCGTCGGTCATGCGTCCTCCTGGTGCGTGGATCGGCGTGGCGTGAACCTCAGGGGCGTGCGGCGGTCGTACCGCGCCCGCGCCAGCCCCTCCCTCGTGACGCGACCGCCTTCCGCGTACGGCGCCAGCGCGCTGCTCGCTCCCAGCCGGGGCGGGATCGAGTTCGGCGCCATCCCGGCGTCGTTCGCCAGCTGCCGCACCGACCGCCCTTCCAGCGCTGCCTCGGACAACGCCTCGTTGAGGGCTGCCGAGAGGTGCTCGCCGGCCGAGCGCAGGTGACCGATCGCTTCCGCGGCCTGGTCGGGATCGACGAGGTCGAGGGCCTCTCGGGCACGCTGCACGGACTGTCGCAGGTCGTCACTCACGAGACCCAGTATGTGCAGGAACTGCACACGTGCGCAAGTTACTCATGTGCATCCGTTGCCCGCACAACCCCCCGAGGGGAGACGACGTGACGCCGGCGAGGCGGTGTGATGCACTGGTGGCATGAGCGCACGCGTGGTCATCATCGGGTCCGGGTTCGGCGGCCTGTTCGCGGCCAAGGCGCTCCGCAAGGAGCGGGATCTCGAGATCACGCTCATCGACCGCACCACGAGCCACCTGTTCCAGCCGCTGCTCTACCAGGTGGCCACCGGCATCCTGTCGGCGGGCGACATCGCCCCCTCGACGCGCGAGATCCTCAGCGACCAGAAGAACGTACGGGTCGTGCAGGGTCTGGTCGAAGACATCGACCTCGACGCGAAGATCGTGCACTGGCGCTACACCGACACCCGGGAGAAGTCGCCCTACGACTACCTCATCGTCGCGGCCGGGGCGGGGCAGTCGTACTTCGGGCACGACGAGTTCGCCACCTTCGCCCCGGGCATGAAGAGCGTCGACGACGCCCTGGAGCTCCGCTCCCGCATCTTCGGCGCGTTCGAGCGGGCCGAGATCGAGAAGGACCCGGCCGTCCGCGACGCCCTGCTCACCTTCGTCGTGGTCGGCGCCGGGCCCACCGGCGTCGAGATGGCCGGGCAGATCCAGGAGCTCGCGGGCACCACGCTGCGCAACGACTTCCGCACCATCGACCCCACGCAGGCCCGGGTGGTGCTGGTGGATGGTGCCGACCAGGTGCTGCCGCCGTTCGGTCCGTCGCTCGGCCGGCGCACCCAGCGCACGCTGGAGCGCCTGGGCGTCGAGGTGATCCTGGGCGCCATGGTGACCGGGGTGGACCTGGGCGGGCTCGACCTGACCTGGAAGGACGGCCGCACCCAGCGCATCCAGGCCGTGACGAAGGTGTGGGCCGCCGGCGTGCAGGCCAGCCCGCTCGGTCGCATGCTGGGCGAGAAGAGCGGCACCGAGGTCGACCGCTCCGGCCGGGTCAAGGTCAACCCCGACCTCACGCTGAACGGCCACCCCGAGGTCTTCGTGGTCGGCGACATGATGGCGTACGAGAACGTGCCGGGTGTCGCCCAGGGCGCGATCCAGTCCTCCCGCTACGCCGCCGAGCACATCGCCGCCGCCGCGAAGGGCGAGCCCGCCCCCGATGATGGCAAGCCGTTCGCGTACTTCGACAAGGGCTCCATGGCCACGATCGCCCGGTTCCATGCCGTGGCCAAGATCGGCAGGATCGAGCTCACCGGCTTCATCGCGTGGCTGGCCTGGCTGGGCCTGCACCTGTTCTACATCGCCGGCTTCAAGCAGCGGGTCTCCACGCTGCTGCGGTGGGCCATCAGCTTCGTCTCCACGGGGCGGTCGGAGCGCGTCACCACCCACCAGCAGCTGGTGGGCCGGCTGGCCATGGAGCGGCTGGGCTCGGGCACCTCGGCGAGCCTGATCCGCGGCGAGTCCGTGCCGCTGGTCGAGGCGGGCCCCTCGTCCGACGACGCCAAGCCCGTGGAGAACCAGACCAACGCCTAGGTCGTGAGCCCGGTCAGTCCTTGAGCCGGTACGCCCGGAAGCCCACCGCGTTGCCGACGCCGACCTGCTCGCCGAGCCCGGAGGTCATCTGGGGCAGGAACTCCTCGGGCCTCGGGTGGCCGGGCAGCTCGGCCAGGTACGCCTCGTGGCACGCCAGGGAGTCGATGCCCTTCTGGAGCGGCTCGCCGGTGACGTCGGCGTAGTGCGTCGGCTGCGTGTGGCCGCTGACGAGCAGCCAGGTGGCGCCCCACTTGGGCAGGTCCTCGGTGCGCGCCAGCTCGGGGAACACCCAGGTGTTGTCGGCGTCGCGTACGGCGTCGTACGTGGCAAGACCGACGGCCCGGTGATCGGCGTGGTTGATGCCCCAGCCGGGCTCCAGCTCCGGCGTCGGGGTGACCACGACGCCGGGCCGTACGTCGCGGATCGCCCGCGCGATCGCCTGCCGCAGCGGCAGCCCGTGCTCGATGGTGCCGTCGGGGAAGTCGAGGATGCGCAGGTCGCTCACGCCGACGGTCTCGCAGGCGCGGCGCTGCTCCTCGGCGCGCAGCGGTGCCACCTCGGCCGGCGGCAGCTGCATGCCCGCCTCGCCCGCCGAGATCAGCAGGTAGGTCACCGCGGCGCCCGCCGCCGTCCAGCGGGCCACCGCCGCCGACAGGCCGTACTCGGCGTCGTCGGGATGGGCGACGACGACCAGCACACGCTCGAAACCGCTGTCGTCGAGGGCTTCCAGGTCGCTCATGACTGCTCCTCGATGTACCGCTGGACGACCGCGGTGTCCGCATCGCCCATGCCCTGGTCGGTGAGACGTGTGAACACCTCGCGCAGCGGCTCGGTGAGCACCGTGGCGACGCCGGCGCGCTCCGCCTCCTCGGCGACCGAGCGGAGGTCCTTGATCATGAACTTCGCGGGGCCAGACGGGGAGTGGTCGTGGGTGGCGAACCGGGCCGCCTTGACCTGCATCACGCGCGAGCCCGCGTACCCACCGCCGAGCAGGTCGAACATCGCGGCGACGTCGAGGCCGGCACGCTCGGCGATCACCGCGGACTCCGCGCAGGCGGTCACGGCGGCCGCGACGATCAGCTGGTTGCAGGCCTTGGCGACCTGCCCCGCCCCGAGCGGCCCGAGGTGCTCGGCCCGGCCGCAGGCGCTCAGGATCTCGACGGCCCGCGCGGCCGCCTCTGGCTCCCCACCGACCATCACCGAGAGGGTCCCGGCCTTGGCGCCCTCCTCGCCGCCGGAGACGGGGGCATCGACCACCTGGACCTGCCCGCCCGTACGCGTGTCGAGGTCGGCCTGCAGCGTCCGCATCTGCTCCGACGACGTGGTGGAGCAGATGATCAGGCGCAGCGGCCCGGTGAGGCCGGCGAGGAGGCCGTCCTCGCCCTCCAGCAGGGCGGTGACGTCGTCGATCGTAGGCACCATCACCACGATGTCGCTCGCCTGCGCAGCCATCTCCCGGGGCCGATCCACCCAGGTCGCCCCTCGCTCCTCCAGCTCCGCCGCCGAGGCGCGACGGCGGCTGCTGACGAGCAGGCCCTGCCGGGCGCCGAGGATGTGGGTCGCCATCGGGGCGCCCATCACCCCCAGGCCGATGAAGCCCGTGGTGGGGGACGGCACTTCGGTCACGGCTTGTACGTGCCGAGCTGGCCGGCGTCCACGCACTGGGAGCCGTAGAAGCCTGCCGGGATCGTGGTGCGCAGCCCGGCGTTGCGGATGACGCTGCACTGCGGTGCGTCCTGACCCTCGACCACAACCTTCCAGGTGCCGTTGACCTGGGCCCACAAGGTGGCGGCACCGCCGCCGCAGCCGCCCACGCCGCCGCTGGCCAGGTCCGGCACCCGCAGGCCGTCCATGCTCAGGAAGGAGGCGCAGCCGCCCGAGTCCCTGGTGCGGGCCCGGCCGAGCTCGTTGACGAGGAACTTCTTGAGGTCGGGGCTCGCGCCGACGAGGCTGTTGATGTCCGCCTCCGTACGCAACGCGATGCCTGGGGGCGGGAAGGTGATGATCGTGCCGTTGGCCGCTGCCTGACCCGGCTCGGTCGTGGCTGAGGAGGCCGAGGGACGGGGCGACGTGACCGACGCGCTGCTCGAGGCGCTGGCCGAGGCACCGGCCGAGGTGCTGGTCGACGCACTGCTCGACACGGTGCCCGAGGGCGACGCCGAGGCGGACGAGGTCTCGCTCGGGGTGGCGGCGGCACTCGTCGTGGCGCTGGTGGCGCTAGTGGCGCTCGGGGAGGGTGCGCCGGGTGCAGCGGCGGGGGAGGTGCCGCAGCCAGCCATGACCAGTGCCGCGGTCACAGCCGCCGCCAGGGAGAGGGTCCGCATGCGCGCATCCTGCCACGCCGGAGTGCTCAGGGCCGAGCGTTGGCCTGGCTGCGCTCAGGGTTGTCCCGCCCCTGGTGGGGCCCGGAGTGGGTGGAGGGTCAGGCGAGCCCCTCGGTCCCTGCCGCACAGCCGCCGCATAGGCTCCCCGAGAAGCCGCCACCAGACGAAGACGGAGCCCCCATGACCGCCATTGCCCGGCACGCCCTCGACGAGATCCAGCCCGAGGGGCCAGCCGCCGTCCGCACGCATCTCCTCACGAAGACGTACGGACGGGGTGAGGCGACCGTGCACGCTCTCGACCGCGTGAGCGTCGAGCTGTACGCGGGGGAGTTCACCGCCATCATGGGCCAGTCGGGCTCCGGCAAGTCCACGCTCATGCACTGCGCCGCGGGGCTGGACACCCCCACCTCGGGCCAGGTGTGGATCGGCGAGACCGAGATCACGCGCATGGGCGACAAGGAGCTCACGCTGCTGCGGCGCGACCACGTCGGGTTCGTGTTCCAGGCCTTCAACCTGCTGCCGACTCTGAGCGCCAAGGACAACATCCTGCTCCCGCTCAAGCTGGCCAAGCGCCAGCCCGACCAGGGCTGGTTCGACGAGGTGGTGCGGGTGCTGGGTCTGGGGGAGCGGCTCAGCCATCGCCCCTCCGAGCTCTCCGGCGGCCAGCAGCAGCGGGTCGCCGTCGCGCGGGCCATGGTCACCCGGCCCGACGTGATCTTCGCCGACGAGCCGACCGGGGCCCTGGACTCCGCCTCGGGCAGGGACCTGCTGACGTTCCTGCGGCACAGCGTCGTCGAGCTCGGGCAGACGGTGGTCATGGTGACGCACGACGCCGAGGCGGCCTCGTACGCCGATCGCACCATCCGCCTGGCCGACGGCCGGATCGTCTCCGACGAGCGGGTCTGAGCCGATGATCCGCGAGCCCCGGCGACTCATCGCCTCCCTCATCGCCATCGTCTTCGGCGTCACCTTCGCCACCTTCACCCTCACCGTGTCGTCCACCTTCGAGAAGAGCCTGGGCTCCAGCGTCGAGGGGGCCGCCGCCGGCGCGGCCGTGGTGGTGCGCGTGAGCGAGCAGAACGGGCAGCCGATCCCGCCTGCGGCCCTCACCGCCATGCGAGGGGTGCCCGGGGTGACGGCGGTGCAGCCCGACACGGGCGCCGTCGTGTACACGAAGACGTCGAAGGGCGAGCAGATGCTCTACGTGGTCGTCCTGCCGCGCGCGGAGACCGTACGCGTCGTGGACGGCCGCCTGCCCTCGGCGAAGGACGAGATCGTCGTCAACGAACGCCTGGCCTCGGCGCGCGGGCTGGCGGTGGGCTCCAAGGTCGAGCTCACCCAGGTCAGCGAGCCGACGACCCTCACCGTCACGGGCGTGGTGGCCCCCGACAAGAACGCGTACAACCCCGCCGATCCCACGGCGTTCGGTCGCGAGGACGACGTGCTGCGTCTCTCCGGCGCCGACGGCTTCTACCAGGCCTTCGTGTACGGCACGCGGCCCCCCGCCGACATCAAGGCCGACGTGAAGGCGCTGCCGGCGGTCAAGGCCGGTGGGCAGGTCGTCGAGACGGTCGACGAGTACGTGGAGGCGCAGCGCAAGGACCTGGCGAACTTCATGACCGCCATCACCGCGTTCTTCCTGGCGTTCGCAGTGGTGGCCCTGGTGGTCGCCGCCCTCGTGATCGCCAACACCTTCTCGATCCTGGTCGCCCAGCGCACCCGTCAGCTCGCGCTGCTGCGCTGCGTCGGGGCCACCCGCGCCCAGGTGTTCCGTACGGTGCTCGGCGAGGCCGCCCTGCTGGGGCTGGTCGCCGGAGGCGTCGGCGTGCTGATCGGCATCGGGATCGCGTACGCGCTGGTGCTGCTGAGCCGGGGCACGGACTTCGAGCTGTCGCGCTTCGCGGTGTCCCCCGTGGCGGTGCTGCTGCCGTGGGGGATCGCGTTGGGGATGACGGTGCTGGCCGCGCTGCTCCCGGCCCGGCGCGCCACCCGGGTGGCCCCGCTCGCCGCGCTGAGGCCGCAGCTGGCACCGGTCACGGCCACCCGTGCGGGCATCGCCACCCTGATCGTCGGTGCGGTGCTGGCCGTGGCGGGCACGGCCGGCTTGCTGTACGGGGCGGTGAAGCCCGGGGGCAAGGGGTTCGACTGGACCTACCTGGTTGCGGGCATCGCCGGTGGGTTCGCCGCTTTCGTGGGCGTGATGATGCTGGGCACGGTCATCATCCCGGCCCTGGCCCGCGTGGTGGGGGCCATCCCCGCCCGGCTCGGTGGCGTACCAGGTCGGCTGGCGGCCGAGAACAGCCGCCGCAACCCGGCCCGCGCGGCGGCCACGGCCAGCGCGCTGCTGGTCGGGGTCACGCTGATCACGATGACCTTCGTGGGGGCGGCCACGGCCACGGCGAGCCAGGACCGGGAGCTCGACCGGCTGTTCCCGGCCGATCTCACCGTCAGCCCCAGCGGCGGCGCGCTCCCGGACGCGGTCATGGCCAAGGTGGCCGGCTCCAGCGTGGTCAGCACCGTGGAGCGAGCCGACCGGACGGGCGCGAAGGTGAACGGCCGCGACGTCGAGGTCGTCGGTCTCGGCCCGCGCATCCGTGACGTGCTCCGTGACACCCGGGGCATCGACGGGCTGGGTGACTCCACCATCCTGCTGAGCCCCAAGAGCGGGATCGCCGACGGCAGCCAGGTCACGCTCGAGGGCGAGGCGGGCAAGGTCGTCCTGACGGCGGTGGTCAGGGCGAAGGGTCCGGCGACGCCGACGGTGACGCTGTCCACCCTGGCCAAGGTCTCCTCGGAGCGCTACCAGGAGGCCTGGGTGCGGCTGAAGGACGGCGTGAAGGCGTCCGACGGCATCGAGACCCTGTCGGGCGACCTGGCCCAGTACCCGGTGCAGATCTCCGGAGCAGCGCAGGCGCGGGAGGGGTTCGAGCAGGTGATGACCATCGTCCTGAGCGTCATCAACGGGCTGCTCGCCGTGTCCGTGCTGATCGCCCTGGTCGGCATCACCAACACCCTGGGCCTCTCGGTGCTGGAGCGCACCCAGGAGTCCGGCCTGCTGCGGGCGCTCGGTCTCACCCGAGGGCGCCTGCGGTGGATGTTCTCCCTGGAGGCGCTCACCCTGGCCGCGGTGGCCGCCCTGCTCGGCGTCGGGCTGGGGATCGGGTTTGGCCTCGCCGGCTCGTACGCGCTGCTCGGAGGAACCATCGAGGTGGTCCCCGCCGTCCCGTGGGGCACCGTCGCGGCGATCGTGCTCGGCGCGATGGCGGCAGGACTGGTGGCCTCGATCGTCCCCGCGATCCGGGCCGGCAGGATCCAGCCGGCAGCGGCACTCGCGTACGAGTAGGCGCCGGCCCCGGCGCGTACGGTGCGGCGCTCCGACCAGACCGGCCGAGCGCCGCACACACATCTAGGGTCGACGGGGTGCGGGCGGGCGTGCGGGCCTTGCCCTGGTCTCGCAGGCGCTCGACCAAGGCGGGTTCGACGCCCATCCCCTTCGTCCCTCAGGGGATGGTTGCTCAACCGGCGTGGAGCTGGCTCACCCGGTCACTCCAGGCCGCGCCGCTTCAGCAGGTGGCTGACGTCGGGGTCGCTGCCGCGGAAGGCGCGGTAGGAGTCCATGACGTCGACCGAGCCCCCGCGGCTGAGCAGTGTCTTGCGGAAGTGGTCGCCGTTGGCTCGGGACATGCCGCCGTTCTCGGTGAACCAGGCGACGGTGTCGGCGTCCATCACCTCGCTCCAGAGGTAGGAGTAGTAGCCGGCGGCGTACCCGCCGCCCCAGATGTGGCTGAAGTACGTGGTCCGGTAGCGCGGGGGGATCAGCGGGTGCGCCAGCCCGTGGGCCTCCAGCGCCTTGCGCTCGAACTCGACCACCTCGTCGACGCTGGTCGGCAGCTCGTCGAGCGGGGTCTGGTGCCACACCTGGTCGAGCACCATCGCGGAGAACGACTCCACGCCCGCGTACCCCTCGTCGAAGTGCCGTGCCTTCTGCAGCGTCTCGATCCACTCGGTCGGCACGGGCTCGCCGGTCTCGTGGTGGCGGGCGTAGCGGGCGAGCATCCCCGGGTCCCACGCCCACATCTCGTTGACCTGGGAGGGGTACTCGACGAAGTCGCGCGGGGTCGAGGTGCCGGAGCGGGAGCCGTACCGCACGTCGGAGAGCAGCCCGTGCAGGTCGTGCCCGAACTCGTGGAACAGCGTGATGACGTTGTCCCAGCTCATCAGGGTCGGCTTGCCGGGGGCCGGCTTCACGAGGTTGCAGTTGTTGGTGACCACCGGCAGCTCGCCGAGCAGGTGGTTCTGGTCGACCAGCGAGGTCATCCAGGCACCGCCCTGCTTGGAGGGCCGCGTGTACGGGTCGATGACCACCGCCGCCATCGAGCGGCCGTCGGCGTCGTTGACCTCGTACACCCGGCACTCGTCGGTGTAGCCGACCAGGTCCTGGCGCGGGGTGAACGTGATGCCGTACAGCTCGGTGGCGGCGGCGAAGACACCGTCGACCAGGACGCGCTCGAAGTCCAGGTACGGGCGCAGCACCTCGTCGTCCAGGCTGAACCGCGCAGCCCGCTCCTGCTCGGCGTAGAACTGCCAGTCCCACGGCTCGAACGTGGCGCCGGGGTGGTCGGCCTCCAGCCGGGCCCGCAGCGGCTCGGCCTCGGCGTCGGCGTTGCGGACGGCAGCCGGGGCCACCCGGGCCAGGATCGCGTTCACGGCATCGGTGGTCTTGGCGCAGCCGTCGTCGGCGATGAACGCGGCGTGGTGGTCGAAGCCCAGCAGCGTGGCTCGCTCCGACCGCAGCCGAGCCAGGTTGACCACGATGTCGCGGGTGTCGTGCTCGCCGCCGTCGCCGCGGGTCACCGAGGCGCGGAACAGACGCTCGCGGACGGACCGGTCGGCCAGCCGGTCGAGCAACGGCTGCCCGCTGGTGTTGATGAGCTCCAGCACCCAGCCGTCGACGCCGAGCCGCTCGGCCGCCGCCTTGGCCGACTCGCGATCGGCCTCGGTGAGCCCGGCCAGCTCGGCCTCGTCGGTGACGTGCACCGCCGCGGCGTTGCGCCCCGCGACCACCGTGGTCGACCAGCGCGCCTCCAGCACGGCGATCTGCTCGTTGAGCTGCTTGAGCCGCTCCTGCGCCTCGGCGGGCAGGTTGACGCCGAGGCGGCGGATGTCACGCAGCCGCTCCGACACCACCCAGGCCGTCTCCCGGTCCAGCTCGACCTGCCCGGCATCGGCCCGCTGCTGCAGAGCCTCCAGCCGGTCCTGGAGGCGGCGGTCCAGCATGATGGCGTCGCTGTGCGCGGCGAGCAGCGGGGAGAGCTCCTCCTCGATCGCGTCACGCTCGTCGTTGGTGTCGGCGCTCTTGAGCGTCCAGAACCCGGAGGCGGCGCGGTTCAGCAGCACCCCGGAGGTCTCCCAGGCCTCGACCACGTTCTCCACCGTCGCCGGCTCGGTCGAGGTGGCCAGCGCGTCGAGCGCGGCCAGCTGCTGGGCCATGCCCTCCAGGATCGCCTCCCGCCACTGCGCGTCGGAGATGCCAGCGAAGTCCTGGATGGCGAACGGCAGGCGCGGGTTCTCGAGCAGCGGGTTGGTGGGCACGGTGACTCCTTCGGTCGTGGTGGCCCCCATCCAAGCAGCCACCTCCGACAAGCGCCCACCTCGACCCCACCTAGCAAGCGTTCTGCGCAGACCGAAGCGAAATTTCGCTTCGGTCTGGACAGAACATGTGTTCAGTGCGGGTGGGGGGCGTGCGGCCCCTCCCGGGTCAGTAGTCGAAGTGCTGGTAGTCGACGAAGCTGGCGCCCCACTTGAAGCCCTGGCTGCGCAGCGCCACCACCACCGGGGTGGAGGCGAAGAGCATCCCCTTGCGGACGTTGCCGCGGTCGGCGTAGTCGGCGTTGGGGTACCAGCGGTCGGCGAGGTACGGGTTCTCGTACGTGTTGATGTCCAGCGCGGTCCCATACGCGTGGGGCGACATGCGGCTCGGGTTGCCGACCACCGTGCGGCAGTTGAACGCCGACGTGTTGTCGGCGGCCATCACCTTGACGTTGTCGCCGCCCCAGTAGTCCTCGCGCCACATCTGCCGGATCGGGAACCGGTCGTCGAGCGCGACCCGGAACGCGTACGCGATCTTGTCGACCATGTCGTCGCGCACGATGATCTCGCCGCGCCGCACCTTGCCGTCGAAGCTCCAGTAGTTCAGCCGCACCAGGCGCAGCCGGTCGGGCCCGACGGGGCAGCCGGGGCGCCAGGTGGCCCACACGTCGGCTGCGGTGACCCGGCTCACCTGCACGTCGAGGATCGGCGCCACGCCCGAGAGCAGCGAGCCGCCCTTGAAGTCCTGCCGGCGGCCGCCGTTATAGCTGTACTCCGGCCCGACCGGGAACCCGTACCAGCCGCCCAGCGCACCGTGGTCGCCCCAGTCGAACATGATCGGGCCGCTGACCTCCCAGGCGCCGACGCCCGGCGTCCAGACGAAGTGGCCGTTCACGAAGTTCTGCATGACGTGCTGACCCACCTGGTACGCGGCGCCGGTCGGCGTGCCGAGCACCGACAGGTTGCCGCCGATCTCCCGGTAGCGGGAGTCGAGGATGCCCCAGGTCAGCGCGGTGCCGAACTGCGCCGACCACCACAGGGTGCCGGTGCCGAAGCGCTGGTAGGAGCCGCCGCCGGACCCGGTCTCTGGCCCGGTCGGGAACCCGAGGATGCCCGAGACCCCGCCGTAGGCCAGCCACATCGAGCGGATCGCGCCCCACACCGCGTACGTGCCGGTGCCCGACGACGACGCGACGTCACCTCCCTGGAAGGGCTGCAGGAGGCCGCCGGCGACCGCCTGCTGCGCCCCGGTCGGGAACCCGAGCGGGGACGCCGACCCACCGACCCGTCGCACCTCCGCGTCGATCGGGCCGACGGTGGCGACGGCGCCGGTCGTGGGCGACCACCAGTACGTGCCGAACTGGAACGGCTGCGTCGACCCGCCGGGGATGCCCTTCTCACCGCCCATCGGGAACCCCACCGACGAGCTGGGGCCGCCCAGGGCGACGTACATCTGCGAGATGGCGCCGAACGTCTCCCAGGCGCCGGTGCCCGAGCTCCACCAGACCCACCCGTTGACGAACTGCTGCGCGGCGCCCCAGGCGAACGGGCGCTCGGGGCCCAGCGGGGCGCCCATCTTGCCGGTCTCCTCGCCGAGGGCGACGTAGCGCATGAAGATGCCGCCGCGCACCTCGTACGTGCCCTGCGGCGAGGTCACCATCAGGCCCTGCGCGAACGACTGACGGGTGGCTGCCGGGGGCGCGGACGGGAACCCGAGCACCCCGTCGGACGCCCCGATGGCCAGGTAGCGCTGGTAGACGCGGCCGAGCACCTCCCAGGTGCCCCACTGCGAGGAGTAGATGCGGCCGTTCGCGTACTGCTTGTAGCGACCGCCGGTCACGTTGACGGTCGCCTGGTACGCCCCGAGGGGCCCGGCTGCGCCGCCGAGGGCGGCGTACCGCTCGTCGATCGGGTCGACCGCCGCGGCCGTCACCGACGTCGACGGGGCCGGGGTGGAGGCGGCCGGAGTCGACGGCGCGGGCGTCGACGGAGCCGGGGTCGAGGGGGTGGCCGACGGCGTGGCCGAGGAAGGCGGAGGAGTGACCGCTGACGGCGTGGCGGACGCCTTGGACGTGCTCGACGGGGTCGCCGCCGGGGTGGAGGGCCGAGACGACGGCGTCACCGTGGCCGATGGTGACGCGCTGGCCGGCGGGTTCGTGCTGGCCGGCGCCGTGGCCGACGGCGCGCCGCTGGCGGAGGCGGACGGGGCTGCCGACGGAGTGGGGGTCGCCGTGACCGACGGAGTCGGCGACGCGGTCGTCTCCGGGCCCGGTGCGGGCGTCGGCTCGGCGCCCTGCGCCACCTGCGCTGCCCACAGCACCGCGACGACGACCGCCGCCCCCGCTGCGCGTACCCGACTGGCCATGTGACCTCCTCTGTGCCGGTGATCCTGGCAGACGCGCGCCGGTCGGGGCAGCAAGCCCAGGAGGTCGCCGGCGTTCGCCCTCTCCAGATCAACGCCCCGGAACCTGTCCAGGTTGCACCGAGCTGCCCACCTGCTGCGCCTATCCTGGCGCCAGCCGCCATGGGGGGCGGGCGACAGGAGGTACTCCGGATGGCTCGTGGACTCGTACCGACAGCGACCGCTGCGGCCCTGGCTGGCTGCCTCGTCCTCTCGGCGTGCTCCTCCAGCGGAGGCGTGGCCAGCCCTCAGGCCCCGGTCAGCAGGTCGGTGGGCCCGAGCGACCCGTACGGCGCCTCGGCCTCGCCCACGGTCGCCACACCCTCGGCCACGCGGACCACCGCGCCGGTGACCCCGGCGCCGTCCACCGCGCCCGCAGGGCCGCGGGCGCCGTCGGTCAGCGAGGCCAGGGCGATCCTCAAGGAGTACAACGACCGCAAGAACGTCGGCGCGAACGCCCCGAACAAGCAGAACTACGCCCTGGCCGACGGCGGGTTCCTGCTCGAGTACGACGACTGGCGGGCCCAGCTGGAGGTGGCGCTCGCGGCGAAGCGGGGCAAGCTGCAGCCGCTGGGGCCGGTGACGTACACGCTCGACGACGTGCTCGGGTGGAGCAAGGAGGGCGGGCTGGAGATGCTCGTCCTCTCCGTGAGCAAGCGTGAGCCGGCCGGGGGGTCGTCGGTGGTGATGGTGCTGGCGCGTGGCGACGGGCAGCCCTGGATCAACGTGGCCGAGGCTGGCCAGGCCGACGACATCAGGCCGGCCTCGCCGCTCGGCACCATCTCGCCCGCGAACCCGGGGGTGGTGGGCGCCGTCCAGACGTACTTCATGAACGGTCAGGTCCCTCCCGGCGTCTCTCTGAGCGACTACTTCACGCCGTATCAGCCGCCCTTCGACAACTCCAACCCCAGCCTGTCCTCGCAGTTCAACGTCAGCGTCACCTGCGTCGCCTTCAACCCCGGGCACGCCTGGCAGATGCCGGTGTCCGGGAACCAGGTGCTGACCATCGTCATCCCCCGCTGCGCCACCGACCTGTCGGCCCGCACCTCCGACGTCTACATCACGCCGGCCATCGACGACGAGGCCGAGTCGCAGGGCCTCACCAAGTCCTCCAAGCTACGCGCCATCCACGAAGTGGAGGTCCGGGCGACAGCGGTGGTCACGGCCGGTGACAAGCACGTCTGGTCCGGCGGGTTCCCGGCCAAGATCGTGAAGTCGCAGTACGTCCCGCGCTGAGGCCTCGGCGCGGGCGGTGGACAGCGAACCTCGCCTGGCGAGGGGGTGCAAGGATGGCGGCATGACCACCATCTGGGGGCACCGTGGCGCGAGTGCGTACGCGCCCGAGAACACTCTCGCTGCCTTCGCCCTGGCTCGCACCATGGGTGCGCACGGGGTGGAGCTCGACGTGCAGCTCACCGCCGACGGCCGCCTCGTCTGCATCCACGACGAGACCCTGGATCGCACCACCGACGGCCACGGCTGGGTGCAGGACCACACCCTCGACGAGATCGGCCGGCTCGACGCGAGCGCCGGCATGAGCGAGTACGCCGGGGAGCGGGTGCCGACCCTCGACGAGGTGTTCGAGCTCTTGGCCGGCACCGGGATGTACGTGAACGTGGAGCTCAAGAACAGCGTGCGGCCCTACCCCGGCATGGAGGAGACCGTGCTCGCCCTCGTCGACGAGTTCGGCATGGGCGACAGGGTCGTGATCTCGTCGTTCAACCACATCTCCCTCGCCGGTCTGCGCGAGTCGGGTGCCCAGGAGCGGGTATCTGGTCTCGGTCTGCTGCACGGCGACGTCCTGCACGAGCCCTGGGCGTACGCGCAGGGTCTCGGTCTGACGGCCCTTCACCCACCGTTCGCGTACGTGCAGTACGTGCCGGAGACCGTGGAGCGCTCGCATGCCCTGGGGCTGGCCGTGAACCCGTGGACCCTCAACGACGTCGACGAGATGCGTCAGGCCGTGGAGCTGGGGGTCGACGCGATCATCACCAACTTCCCGGACAAGGGGCTGGAGCTGGTCTGACCCCGCAGGCGGGGGCGGTCGCCGCCCGGCTCAGCCTGCCGGCTCCAGCAGCGTCCGCTCGGCCTTGGAGGGCTGCGGGTAGACCCGCTGCAGCTCCTGGGCGTCGTCCACCTCGGCGTGCGCGACCCAGCGAGGCTGCCACTCGCCCTGGTTGACCTGGACGAACCCCGCCGCGGCCGCTGCCGCCACGTCGTCGCCGGCGTAGTCGACGAGGAGCGCCGATCCCGCACGCCGCAGCAGCTGCACCGGCAGCCCGCGCCAGGTCCCGATGGTGGTGACGCCGGTGACCCGCGTGATCCACTCGTGGGGGACAGCGAGGCGGAACGTCCCGTCGTGACCCTTCTGGAAGTGGTCGGGGGCGCTCACGCCGTAGGCGATCACCACGCTCTCCCGCTCCGTCAGCGTCACGGTCTGGTGGACGGTGCCGTCCTGCAGCTCCGCGTACGCGCCGTTCTCGATGCGGCGCCCCGCAGCTGGAGCGGCCGCGGGACCCTGACCGACCCAGTGCCCGTGCCGGGCGTTGTACGTCGACACGTACTCTTCCCGCCCGTCGCTGAACAGGCGCCAGATCTCCGCGAGATGGGGGACCGCCACGCTGGCGTAGCCGAGGATCTCGTGCTCGTCGAGCGGGTGCCCGCTGGTCGAGCCGGGAGCCTCACCACGACCCGTCCAGGGGCGGGCGTGACGTCGCACCAGCGGCATCGGCTCCGTCCCGGCGGGCAGCGTCACGTCGGCGCCCACGGGGGTGATCAGGTCCTCGGCCCGGACGCCGGCGAAACGCAGCACCTCGACCGACTCGGCCGACCGGCTGAAGGCGAGGGTGTCCGAGCCGGCCTGGGTGTGCAGCGCGAAGCCCAGCCCGAGGGCGTCGTGGAGCGTCGCGGGCGTGGTCAGGTGCTTCACCTGCGCCCACGGGTGGACCAGCCCCCGGACGGTGGTGACCTCCCCAGCCATCAGGAGGTCCGCCTCGCCGGGCAGCAGGACCTTCTGATAGGGCGTTGCCAGATGCGCCGGCAGGGGCACCAGCGGCGAGTCCGTACGCCCCCACTGGGTCGGCAGCAGGGTGATGCGTGGGCCGAGGGTGGTGCCGGCCCGTAGGTCGTGCCACATCCGGGTGAACTGCGCGGCGGGCAGACCCGAGAGGCCCAGCAGGGCGATGGCGGCCGGGAGGGTGATGACCCAGGCGGCGTCGAACACCGTGATGCCGAGGCCCTCGACCCGTGGGCCCGGCTGCCCGGGGCTGGTGCTCAGCGGCGGGCCGGGCACCGCCGCGTTCTGCCCGGCGGCGGGCGGGACGGTCGCGACCGTGGGCTGGGGCTGGCCAGGAGCCACGGGGCCGGGGGTCCCGGGGAGCGTGCCGCTCGGTGCCGCGGAGGTGGGGGCCCCAGGCGGCGCCGGCGCAGGGGGTGCGGC
>CAKZHP010000138.1 GCA_936924635.1 uncultured Propionibacteriaceae bacterium | reverse complement strand
ATGCCCGTAAGGGGAACCCTCACCGGACACCACCGCTACTTATCGAGAGGAACGACGGCACGCCTGGCGGGCTGTCCCGTAAGACCCGTCCGGTGAACAGCATGTCCCCCTTGAAGGTCGGCTATGCCCGAGTCTCCACCGACGAGCAGGACCTGACCGCGCAGCGTGACGGACTCGCGGCGTTCGGCGTCGATCCCAAGCGCATTTACGTCGATCACGGGCTCACGGGCCGCAACGCCGACCGTGAGGGCCTGCGGCAGGCGCTGGCTGCCTGCCGGGACGGCGATACGTTCGTGGTCACCAAGCTCGATCGGCTGGCGCGTTCAGTCCGTGATGCCCACCAGATCGCCGACGACCTCGCGGCGGGGGAAGTGAAGCTGAGCATCGCCGGATCGGTGTACGACCCGACCGACCCGATGGGGAAACTGTTGTTCAACGTGCTGGCGATGGTCGCCGAGTTCGAAGCCGACCTCATCCGTGCCCGCACCCGCGAGGGGATGAAGGTCGCCAAGGCCAAGGGCCGGCTGCGCGGGAAGTCACCGAAACTCACCCCCCGGCAAGAAGCTCACCTCGTCCAGCTACATGCTGCCGACGAGCACACCGTGGGCGAGCTGGCCGAGCTGTTCAGCGTGGGCCGCTCCACGGTCTACCGCGCCCTTCAGCGCGCCGAGCGCGGGCGCGAGAACGCCTTGCAGTAGGTGCGTCGTGGACGCTCGAGCGCGGTGGCGAATCCTCAGGCTCCACGTCGAGGACCAGGTGCCCCTCGCGCGCTTAGCTCGCGAGACCGATGTAGGGCTGCGGACCCTGGAGCGCTGGCACGCCCGCTACCGCGCCGACGGCTACGCCGGACTGGAGACAGCCTCACGGGCGGACGCCGGCTCCCGCCGCCTTCCGCCCGACCTCGTCGACCTGATCGAGGGCCTGGCACTGAGCAAGCCGCGGCCGGCCATCGCCACGATCCATCGCAAAGTCACGGGCATCTGCGCCGCCCGGAGGTGGCCGGTCCCCTCCTACTCGGTGGTGTGGGACATCGTGCGGACCCTGGATCCCGGCATGGTCACCCTCGCCCTGGAGGGCGCAGCGTCCTACCGCGACAAGCACGAGCTGGTGCTACGCCGGCAAGTAGAGCTGCCCCGAGGTCGGCGCGGCGTGCTCCGGTCACTGCCAGGACGATGGCGGCGATAGTGAGCACGGCGGCGGTGCCGGTGAAAACACCGCGCCGAGACCGGCTACACCGAAGGCCAGCAGCAAGGGTGCCCGATGCAGAACAGGCGCACTGCTGCACCAGTACCGAGGACCAGGCGTCCCCGGCGCTCCGGCCCGGGCCTCGGATTGGGCCAGTGGATACGAGGGATCTCAGGCGCAGCAGGACGTCGGCATCTGGTTGCGGAAGAGGCCGGCGACGATGCGCAGACTCTCCGCCATGGTCAGGTACGGCGCCCAGGTGTCGGCCAGATCATCAACGGTCATGCCGGCCTTGATGGCGTAGGTGGCCGCCAGCATGATCTCCCCGGCGCCGTCGGCCAGAGCGTGCACGCCCAGCACCTTGCCGGTCGTGGCGTCAACTACGAGCTTCACCGCGCCCCTGGTGTCGTGCTGGACCAACGCCCGAGGGACGTCGGATAGGCCCAGGACCCGGCAGTCGCACACGTACCCGCGGGCGAGGGCCTCGTCCTCTGTCAGCCCTGCCGAGGCCAGCTGGGGCCTGGTGAACACGACCGCAGGCAGACCGGTGTAGTCCACGCGTGCGGGCGTGGCCCGACCGTCGTCGGCAAGTGCGTTGAGCGCGGCGGCCCGACCGCCGGCGGCGGCTACGTAGACGTACTGAGGAGCCCCCGAGACGTCACCGGCGGCGTAGATGCGCGGGTTGGAGGTGCGCTGGGACTCGTCGACCACGACGAAGCCCCGCTCGTCCACGTCCACCGCGGCAGCGGCCAGGTCCAGGCCGTCGGTGCGCGCGAAGCGCCCGGTGGCCACCAACAGCCGTGCTCCGCGGACCTGCGCGCCGGAGGCGGTGCTCACCACGACGTCCTGTCCATGAGGACCGATGCCGGTGGCCACCGCGGTCGCGTGCTCCTCGACCACCGTGATGCCATCGTCGGCGAAAACCTCCCGAAGCCCCTGGGCCAGCTCCGGCTCGGCGTGGGGCGCCAGACGCCCGACCACCGACACCCGGGCACCGAGGTGGGCGAACAGCTGGGCCTGCTCCATCCCGACATAGCCGCCACCGATGACGACCAGGGACTTGGGCAGCTCGGTGAGCTCCATCGCCGTGGTCGAGGTCAGCCAGTCCACGGACTCAAGGCCGGCCACGTCCGGGACGGCGGGGGTGGAGCCGGTGGCGATCAGGTAGGCCCGGGCCCGCAGCACCGCGCCGTCGACGGCCATGGTGTCCTTGTTCAGGAAGGCGGCCTGGCCCGAGCGGACCTCGAAGCCGTAGGCGGCGGCTACGTCGGCGTACTTCGCCTCGCGCAGGCTCTCGATCAGGCCATCCTTCTGCGCCACTAGGGCGCCCAGATCCACCGGTCCGGCTGACGTCGGGACGCCTGCGAAGGGGTTGGTCAGCGCGGCGTGCCGCGGTCCGGCGGCCGCCAGCAGCGTCTTGGACGGCACACAGCCGATGTTCACGCACGTGCCGCCGAGGACGCCGCGTTCGATCAACACCACACTCTTGCCGGCCTGGCTGGCCGCGATCGCCGCCGACATGGCCGCGCCTCCTGACCCGATCACGGCCAAATCGACGTCGTAGTCCTCACCCATATCGCACATCTCCTTTGCGTTGCACGTCTCCAGTGACCAGAATGGACCTTCCAGTGCAGGGAAAGGTCAAGATGAACGTGGAAGCCGTTCGAGCAAGGAGGCGCCGTGCGGATCGGTGAGCTGGCCGAGGCCAGCGGCACCACAACCAAGACGCTGCGCTTCTACGAAGAAGCCGGGCTGCTGCCCGCACCGGACCGAACCGCCAACGGCTACCGCGACTACGCCGCTGAAGCCCTGGCGCGCCTGGGCTTCATCCGCCGCAGCCGCACCGCTGGGTTCACTCTGGCCCAAATCCGCGAGGTCCTCGACATCCCCGACGCCGGGGTCGCACCCTGCCGGCACGTGCAAGATCTGCTCGAGACCCGCCTGGACGACCTGGACCGCCAAATCGCCGACCTACAGGCACTGCGACACACCGTCGCCCAACTCAGCGACGCTGCCGCCACGGTCGACCCGACCAACTGCGACGCCACGACCATCTGCCGCTACCTGTGATCCGCACGGTCCCGAACCTGGCTGGTGCAGTGCCCACCGCTTGGTGCCGAACAGCGTCCCGGGGACCGATCGACCCGGCCCCGCTGGCCATCGCTCGTCAGTGAGACCGCCACGAAGCGACCGAAGAACCCCGCCAATTAGCGGACGGAGTCACAGCCATACACTGTCGAACAGGGTCGGTTTGGCTCTTGATGGACAGATGCGTCAGAGGGATCTAGAGATGGCTGGACAGATCGTCGGGTATGCACGGGTCAGCGCTGTGGACCAAAACCTCGCGCGCCAGCTCCAGGCGCTCGGCGACGTAGACAAGCTCTTCGAGGAGAAGGTCAGCGGCAAGAACCGCGAGCGTCCGGAGCTGGCTGCGATGCTCGACTGGGTGCGCGAGGGCGACACAGTGCGCGTGAAGAGTCCGGACAGGCTCGCGCGGTCGACGATGGATCTGCTCGCGATCATCGAGGAGCTGCGGGCGAAGGGGGTGCAGCTCGAGTTCGTCGACAACCCCTCGCTCAACACGGGCACCCCGCAGGGCACATTCATGCTCACCATCCTCGGCGCAGTCGCCGAGCTCGAGCGCGCGACGATCCTCGAGCGCCAGGCGGAGGGCATCGCGATCGCCAAGGCGAAGGGCGTTTACGAGCGGGGACCGAAGCTCTCCGCCGAGCAGGTCGAGGAAGCGCGCGAGCGCATCGCTGCGGGTGTGCCGAAGGCGAAGGTGGCCCGAGAGCTGGGCGTGAGCCGTCAGACGCTCTACACGGCCCTGGCACGCGCGGGGCGCTACGCCGCCTGCTGAACTGCGGATTCATGGCTTCGCGTTGCGCTCGCATCGAGAGACATGTAGCGGATCAACTACGGGGGGTTGATGCATGTCTCGGCCATCTTGGACGAGGGCACGCTGCTCTCGAACGGCGCGCTGCGGTTGATGGCGATCGAACGGACTCCTGGATACGGCCGCATCGTCATCGACGACGCAGGGCTTGGTGCCGACGACGTGCTCATCCTGGTCAACGCGTACGGCATCAACGCAGCACCCATCGACGCGGCGTTGTGGGCGGGCGAGCTGGGTGTGCGCACCATCGGGGTGTCGTCGCGCCAGCACGGCGACGGCACCGCCGCCGATCACCCGGCCCGCCACCGTCCAAGCAGAACCTCCACGACGTCACGGACCTGCACATCGACACCTTCGTGCCGATCGGTGACGCCCTGATGGACGTCGAGGGGTGCTCAGAGAAGTCGGGGGCGAGCTCCACCTTCGCGAACGCCTTCACCCTCACCTGGTTGATGCTGGAGACCCTGGAGAGACTGGCCGAGCGGGGGCAGCACGCGCCGGTGTGGCGCAGCGGGAACGCCCCTGGCGGCGACGAGGCGAATCGTCGGTTCATCGCCCGTTTCAAGGGCCGCGTGAGATGCCTGTGATCGAGGGACGGTGCCCCCGCACGGGTGACGTGCTACAGGTGAAGACGGGCGGTGGCGTCATCACGCAGGTGCGGCGGCGGGTCAGCACGGATCGTTCGCTGCCGTGGGTGACCCCCGGGCTCATCGACCTGCAGGTGAACGGCTATGCCGGTCGGGACGTCAACGGCGCGCAGGTGAGCCCCGATCAGATCGCCGCCATCACCGAGGCCCTCGCGGTGCGGGGGGTCACCAGCTGGGTCCCCACCGTCATCACCGCTGACGAGGAGGCCATCATCGCCGCGCTGCGTGCAGTCAGCCAGGCGCGCCGCGACGCGCGGGTGGCCGCAGCAATCCCGTTCGTCCACGTCGAGGGCCCCTTCCTCTCCCCGAACGATGGCTTCCGCGGCGCCCACGACCGCGATCGCATCCGCCCGCTCGATGCCGCTGAAGTGCTGCGCTGGAACCAGCACGGGCCCGTCGGGATGGTGACCGTGTCACCGCACACGCCCGACGCCCCCCGTCATATCGCCGCTCTCAGCCGCGGCGGCGTCCGGGTGTCCCTCGGGCACACGGACGCGACGCCCGCACAGCTGACGGCGGCCGTCGACGCCGGTGCGCGCTGTGCCACCCATCTCGGCAACGGCATCCCCTCGGTCCTGCCGCGCCACCCCAACCCTGTCTGGACGCAGCTCGCCGACGACCGCCTGACCTGCGGGTTCATCGGGGACGGGCACCACCTGCCGGCCGACACCCTGGTCGCGATGGTGCGTTCGGTGGGGCCCGGCCGGCGGTTCCTCGTCTCCGACTCTGTCGCCCTGGCTGGGTCCCCACCCGGCCGGTACTCCTCGCCCGTCGGTGGCGCGGTCGAGCTGCACGAGAACGGCCGGCTGACCCTCGCCGACAGCGACCTGCTCGCAGGCTCGGGGGTCGACCTCGCCGATGTCCTCGCGTGGGTGATCACCCACACCTGCCTGGGAATCACTGACGTCGTCGAGATGACCTCCACCACCCCGGCGCGGATCATCGGCGCGGACGACCTCGGGCGCGTGCAGGCCGGTGCCCGCGCAGACCTCATCCTCGTGGAGCCCGGTGGCGATGTGGTCCAGGTGGTCCGGCAGGGAGAGCTGGTGTGACCGTGCGGGTGGGGGTCGCGGTGCACAGCGTCGACGTCCCGGTGGGCACCGCCATGGGCGGGTACGCCGGGCGCCTGGCCTCCAGCAGCGGCGTCCACGACGCGACGACCGTTCGCGCCATCGCCATCGCCCAGATGGTGCTCGTCGCCGTCGATGTGTGTGCCCTTCACGAGGACACCTGCGCAGAGATCGCCCGCTCGCATCCCGACCTGACCGTCGTCGTCAGTGCCGTCCACACCCACGCGGGGCCCTCGATCGGGAGAGGGCGGGTCGGACGCCACGAACCACACCTGGAAGAGGCGGTCGTCGCCGCGGCCCGGCGCGCCATCGCCACCGCCAGGTCGAACCAGCGCCCGGTGCTGATCTCGTCCGCGGCCGTGCACGGCACCAAGGTGGCCCGGGACCGGCGACGACTGGCCCGGGTCATCGACCCGCCGCTGGCCGCCCTCGCCTTCAGCGATCCCACCTCAGGGCGGCGGGTCGCGACCCTCATCGAGTTCCCCTGCCACCCGGTGGTCCTCGACGCCAGCAACACCCTCATCTCCGCCGACTACGTTCATGCTCTGCGCCGAGACGTCGAGCAGCACACGGGGGCACCCTGCGTCTTCGTCACAGGCGCAGCCGGGGACGTGAACCTCGGGCACGCAGCCACTGCGTCCTTCACCAACCGACCCGACGAGGAGCGCACCTTCGACAGTGCGGACGCCATCGGCGGTCGGCTGGCCGCCGCCGTTTCCGAAGCCGAGTGGACCCCCCTCCAAGCTGACCGGTCCACCACGTTGAGGTCAGGGTCTGCCCAGCAGGTGCGCTGGCAGGAGGCAACCGTCGAGCTGCCCTTCGACGCCGTCGACCCCCCAGCGCTCGCCCGACGCCGCGCCGGGTGGGTGCGTTCTCGGGAGACCGCGGACGCCGGCGTCGCCGCCGTGCTCACCTGCTGGATCGACTGGGCCGATGCCTGGCAGCCCCCCGCGCCGGGGAGGACCTGGCGCGGACGGGTGGGCTACCTGAGCCTTGCCGGCGCCGGGATCGTGACGCTGCCCGGCGAACCGTTTCTCGCCGTCGCCGACGCCATCCGGGCGGCGGCGCAGGTCCCGGTCCTCGTGGCCGCCTACAGCGACGGGGTGCCCGGCTACTTCCCGACCGCGGACGCCTATCCAGCAGGCGGGTACGAGGTGGAGGACGCCTGCATGTACTACGCGATGCCGGCACCTTTCGCGCCAGGATGCGCCGAGCTGCTGGTCCAGGCCGCGCAGTCGTTGATCCGGGGGGCGGAACAGGACGAGGACACGTCAGCACCCCGGTGACGAGCGCGGCCCAGCTGCGGCGACATCGACGGTGCCGCGTGGATGCGGCCGGAGCCCAAGTCCGCAGGCGTTCGAGCGCGCCCCGCTCACCGCCTCGGCCCCGTGTCCCGACGGCCGGCCAGCTAGTCCAGCCTGTACGTCTTCAGCGCGTCCTTCCACTCCTCCGGCAGTGGCACCGGCCGCCCCTCGAGGTCGCCGCAGACGAGCACGGTGGCCGCGGTCGCGTACACCGCCCCGCTGCCCGGGTCGACCACGTCGGAGCAGAACACCAGCGACGTACGCCCCGTGTGTGCGACACCCACCCGCACCGCGTACGGCTCGGGGCGGAAGTCGAGCTGCTTGCGGTACTCCACGTCCTGGCGCACCACCAGCCACAGGTTGCGCCCGGCCCCCGCGCTCACCCGCCGCATGGCCTCGTCGGCCGCGGTCGAGAACGCGATGCGGCCCTCCTGCACGTACTCGAAGATCTGCACGTTGTTGACGTGCCCGTACGCATCGAGGTCAGACCAGCGCACCCGCAGCGGCGTCGAGAACGCCCGTTCGTCCACCGGCAGGCGCGTGAGGTCGCGGAACGGCTCGACCTCCTCCAGCGCACCGGTGAGGGCCGCCCGCTCCTCCGGCGTCAGCCGCCGTGGGGAGCCGGCGTCGAAGTCGTACGGGCAGAGCCGGGTGCGCGCCCGGGCGCAGAGCCGCCCGTCGTGGTGGAGCTCGTAGGCCAGCACGAACTGGGCGCCGCGGCACTCGACCACCGAGACGTCGACCAGCACCGGCTGCTCGGAGAAGACGATCGGCGCCAGGTACTCGATCTGCTGGCTCACCACCACCAGACCGCCGCCCAGCAGGTGCGGGACGTCGCTCGACAGCAGCAGGTCGGCGCGCGCCTCCTGCAGGTAGTCGACGAAGCGGGAGTTGTTGACGTGCCCCTGGGCGTCCATGTCGCCCCAGCGCAGCGGGACCTCGATCCTCTTGCTCATTCGAGGAGTCTCCCTCACCCCCGCCCGCAGGCGCGACCCTGCTCAGCCCTCGTCGACGAACAGCGAGTCCACCAGGTCCTGGTGGTCGCCGATGACCTGCTTGCGGCGGATCTTCATGTTGGGGGTCACCGCACCGGTGTCGACCGTGAGCTCGTGGTCCAGGATCCCGAACTTCTTGACCGTCTCCCAGCGCTCCAGCTTCGCGTTGGCCTTCTCCATGAGGCCGCCGATGAAGTCGTGCACCTCCGGCAGCTGGGTCAGCTCGGCGTACGACTTGCCCCCCTGCCCGTTCTGCTCGCCCCAGCGCTTCAGGTTGTCGGGGTCGAGCACCAGCAGCGCCGCGACGTACTTGTGGCCGTCGCCCATCGCGATCGCCTGGCTGACGTAGGGGATGTTCGCCACGATCGCGCCCTCGACCTTCTGCGGGGCGACGTACTTGCCGCCCGAGGTCTTGAACAGGTCCTTCTTGCGGTCGGTGATGCGCACGCAGCCGTTGTCGTCGATCTCGGCCATGTCGCCGGTGTGGAACCAGCCGTCCTCCAGCGCCTCGGCCGTCTGCTCGGGCTCGTTGTGGTAGCCACGCATCACGATCGGCCCGCGCAGCAGCAGCTCCCCGTCATCGGCGATCCGCGCCTCCAGACCGGGGCTCGGCGGCCCGACGGTACCGAAGTTCGGCGCCCGGAAGTCGTCGACGCACGCCACGGCGCTGGTCTCCGTGAGGCCGTATCCCTCGATCAGAGTGATCCCGGCGGCGTAGAACCACTCCTGCACCTGGCTCGACAGCTTGGCCGACCCCGACACCATGACCTTCATCCGGCCGCCCAGCCGCGCCTTGAGCTTGCTGAAGACCAGCCGGTCGGCGACGGCGTACTTGAGAGCGAGCGCCTTCGGCATCGGCTTGCCAGCGAGCCGGTACGGGATAGACTTCTTGCCCTGCGCGAACGACCAGGCGCTGATCTTGCCCTTGAGGCCCACCGAGCTCTCGCCCGTGAGCACCGCGGCGCGCACCTTCTCGAACACGCGGGGGGCACCGCACATGAAGGTCGGGCTCACCTCGCCGAGGTTGTCGACCAGCTTGTCGATGCGTCCGTCGACGGCGCTGCTGAAACCGATCCAGAGCTGGATCATCGTGAGGCAGTTGCCGAACACGTGCGACAGGGGCAGCCACAGGAACTGCACGTCGTCGATCTCCAGCAGGCCGGTCCGGTCGATGGCGGCCGCGAGGAAGGTCCACGACTCGTGCGTCAGCTCCACACCCTTGGGCCGGCCCGTGGTGCCGGAGGTGTAGATGAGGGTCGCGAGGGTCTCGTGCGAGGTCGCGTCGGTCGCCTCGCGTACGCAGTCGGGGTTGGCCTTGAGGTGGGCGCGGCCCTGCTCGAGGAACGCGCTCCAGGTCATCACCCGCTCGCCGTCGCCCTCGCCGTCGAAGACCACGATCGTGCGCACCTGCTCGTTGAGCTCGGCGTGCCGGGTGACCTTCTCGACCTGCTCGGCGTTCTCGGCGAACACGACCTTGGAGCCGGAGTGGCCCAGGATGTAGGCGACGTCCTCGTGCGCGGTGTTCGGGTAGACGGTGGTCACCGCGCAGCCGGCGGCGTTGACGCCGTACGCGGCCAGGATCCACTCGACACGCGTGCCGCTGGCGATGGCTGCCCGCTCCTCGTAGCCCAGGCCGAGCGACAGCAGGGCGCCCGCGACGGCGTTCACGATCTCGCCGGTCTCCGCCCAGCTGTACGTCTTCCAGCCCGTGTCGGCCGGGTAGCGGAAGGCCTCCCTCGACGGTGTCAGCGAGACGCGGCGCTGCAGCATCGCCCCCACCGAGCTCGAGCACTGCGACGAGATGGTCTCGCGTTCACCCACGACTGCTTCCCCTCACTACGATGTGTCCGGCAGATCCTACTGGCCCCCACTGCTCCCTGCACCGCACCCGCCGGATGGGTAGCATGCCCGAGGTGACCGACCCTGAGCCGCGGTGGCTGAGCACCGACCAGCAGCTGGTGTGGCGGTCGTGGCTGGCCGCAACCGCGCGCATCGACCAGGTGCTCGACGCGCACCTGCGTCCGCACGGGCTCGACCTCGCCGAGTACGAGATCCTGGTCTGCCTCTCCGAGTCGCCGAACCGCGCCCTGCGCATGAGCGAGCTGGCCCACAAGGTCCACCAGTCGCGCTCCCGCCTCACCCACACCGTCGCCCGCATGGAGGGCGTGGGGCTGGTGTGCCGCCGCCGCAGCGAGTCCGACGGGCGCGGCGTCGTCGCCCACCTGACCGACGAGGGCATGAACCTGCTCGTGGAGACGGCACCGCGGCACGTGGCGTCGGTGCGCAAGATCTTCGTCGATGCCGTCGACTCCGCCGACTACGAGGCGTTGGGGCGGGCCATGAACGCCGTCCTCGCCGTCGAGGACAGCTGAGGCTCAGTCACGGTACGGGGCGAGCGGCACGGCGCCGTACCCCATCTGCACGTGCCCGCCGCGGCGCCACAGGTCGACGAGCGCCTGCTGCAGACCGGAACGCACCGGGAGCGCGTCGATGCCGTACGGCAGGTCTCTCCCCTTCTCGGGCTCGATGTCGAAGACGAAGTAGTAGCCGTCGCGGTCCCGGGGCTCGGTCTTCCAGAGCCGCCACCGCTCTTGGAACGCCGCCACGTTGCTGCCCGGGGCGAGCTGCTGCAGCTGGGGGTCCAGCAGCCAGGACTGGCACATGAGGTGCTCGGCGTCGCGCAGCTCTGGGTAGTACCGCGGCATCTCCCGGGCCGCCCGCCGGAAGGCGTCGTCGACCGCCTCGGGGGGAAGGGGGCCGTCGTCGGGGATGTGCACGTTGATGACCGGCACCGGCTCGGCGTCGTCGTTGCCGAGCTGGGAGCGCTGCACCTCGAGCTGGAGGCGGCCGAGCCAGAGGTAGCCGTCGGCCCAGACGTTGCGCAACCAGTTCTGGTTGTGGCTGCCGGTGCGTCCCTCGACCTCGCGGGTCTTCGCGACCTGCTGCCCGAGGTCCGACAAGGAGCGCCAAGACGTGTCGGCGGGGATGCCGCGGCGGCGGTGTGCCTCGTGAACGTCGTCGGCGGTGACCAGCAGCGCGACCAGAGGCAGGGCGCCGCGCATCAGCGGGTGGTCGGCGTCATCGGGCCCGAAGGACGGGCGGTCCTCGGCGAACACGCCCAGGTAGTCACCGATGTACGGCAGGAGCACGGTGTCGGCCAGGTGCTGCACCCGGGCCACGTCGTCGGGGCGGTGCCGCACCTGCTCGACCAGGTCGAGCAGCGGCGCACGGTCGGGCTGGTGGACACCGAGCTGGGTGAGACGTACGGTCCAGTCGGTCTCCGCCAGGCGCTGCAGCACGTCCATGACGGCAGCCTACGGGCCGTCCCCGTCCGGGCGGCTGCGGTGGCGGCACCACTAGGGTGGGCACGTGACCGTGACGATCGCGAAGCCGGCCTACGACCAGCTGCAGGACTTCCGCTCCGAGCTCGGCTCGGCCGCCGCCTGCGTCGACGCCACCACGCTGCGCCGGGCGCTGTACTCCTCCGACGGCTCCATCTACCGGATCGTGCCGACCGCGGTCGCGGCCCCCCGCGACACCGACGAGCTGCTCGCGGTGCTGGCGGCGGCGCGGTCCGTACGCCTCCCGGTGACCGCCCGCGGCGCTGGCACGTCCTGCGCCGGCAACGCCGTGGGCGCGGGCCTGGTCGTCGACGTCTCCCGCCATCTCCACCGCATCATCTCCGTGGACGGCGAGCGCGCGGTCGTGCAGCCGGGCGTGGTGCAGGAGTCGCTGCAGCGGGCCGCGAAGCCGTACGGCGTGCGCTTCGGGCCGGACCCCTCCACGTCCACCCGCTGCACGATCGGCGGGATGGTCGGCAACAACGCGTGCGGGCCGCGGGCGCTCGGGTACGGCACCACGGCGACCAACCTGCTGGACGCGACCGTGGTCACCGGCACGGGCGAGCAGCTGACGTTGTCGACCGCGGGGGCCACCGCCACGGGGCGGGCGCTGCTCGACCTGGTCGCCGCGCGCGCAGAGCTGGTGGGGCGGGAGCTCGGCACCTTCGGGCGCCAGGTCTCCGGCTACTCCCTGGAGCACCTGCTGCCGGGTCGCGAGGACATCACCCGGTTCTACGCCGGCACCGAGGGCACGCTGGCGATCGCGACCGAGCTCACCGTGGCCATGGTCGCCGACCCGCCGCACCGGGTCACCGTGGCGCTCGGCTACCCGAGCATGGCCGACGCCGCCGACGCCATGCCGGTGGTGCTCCCGTTCGGGCCCACCGCCGTCGAGGGCCTGGACCGTCGCATCGTCGAGGTGGTCCGGCGCCGCATGGGCGAGGCGGCCGTGCCGCCACTGCCGCGCGGCGACGGCTGGGTGTTCGTGGAGATCGCGGGCGACGACCTGGGCGAGGCGACCGCGCGGGCTCAGCAGCTGCTCGCCGCTAGCGGCTGCCTCGACGGCTCGCTGCCTGCGCCGAAGGAGGCCAAGGCGCTGTGGCAGATCCGGGCCGACGGCGCCGGCCTGGCGGGGGTCTCGCTGCCGAACCCGGCCCACCCGGGCTGGGAGGACGCCGCCGTGCCGCCGGCACGCCTCGGGGCGTACCTGCGGGAGTTCGACGCCCTGCTCGACTCGTACGGGCTGCACGGGCTGCCGTACGGGCACTTCGGTGACGGCTGCGTGCACTGCCGTATCGACTTCCCGCTGCTGGACGCCGACGGGCCGCAGCGGTACGCGGCGTTCGTGGACGACGCGGCCAGGCTGGTCGCGTCGTACGGGGGGTCGCTGTCGGGCGAGCACGGCGACGGCCGGGCCCGGTCGGGGCTGCTGCACCACATGTACAGCCCCGGCGTCATCGAGCTGTTCGGCCAGGTGAAGGGGCTCTTCGACCCCGACAACCTGCTGAACCCAGGCATCATCGTGGACCCGGATCCCGTCGCCGGCCAGGTGCGCGAGGCCCAGCGCCGTACGTCGCCGCTGACGCTCGCCGAGCCGGAGTTCGCCGCCAAGGTGCACCGCTGCACCGGCGTGGGCAAGTGCGTCGCGCCCGACGCGACCGGCGCCGTGATGTGCCCCACGTACCGGGCGACCCGCGACGAGGTCACCTCCACCCGTGGCCGGGCACGGGTGCTGCAGGAGATGGTGAACGGGTCGCTGGTCACCGGCGGCTGGCGAGCACCCGAGGTGCACGAGGCACTCGACCTCTGCCTGTCGTGCAAGGGCTGCTCGCGCGACTGCCCCACGGGCACGGACATGGCGGCGTACAAGTCGGAGGTCCTGGACCACGCCTACCGGGGCCGGTTGCGTCCGCGCACGCACTACGCGCTGGGGTGGCTCCCCCGGTGGTCACGCCTGCTGGGTGCCATCCCTGGCGCCGCCCGGCTCACCAACGCGGTGCTGAAGGTGCCCGGCGTCGTGCACCTCGCGCGGGCGATCGCGGGCGTCGACCAGCGCAGGCCGCTCCCGGTCTTCGCCCACCGGCCCAAGCGCAAGGAGCTCGGCGGCGCCGCACCGGTCGGAGGGACGCCCGTGGCGGTCTGGGTGGACTCCTTCAGCGACGGCTTCGCCGGCTCGATGGTGGAGTCGACGCTGCAGGTGCTGGCCGACGCCGGGTACGCCCCCCGCCTGGTCGAGGGGCGTGCCTGCTGCGGCCTCACCTGGATCACCACCGGCCAGCTCGACGGCGCCCGGGCCCAGCTGCGCCAGGCGCTCGACGTGCTCCACCCGATCGTCGCGAGCGGCACCCCGGTCGTGGGGCTGGAGCCCTCCTGCACCGCGGTGTGGCGCAGCGACGCCGCCGAGCTGCTGGACGACCCGCGGGTAGCAGAGGTGGCCGCAGGCGTACGCACCCTGGCGGAGCTGCTCGGCGAGACGCCTGACTGGCAGGCGCCCGACCTCAGCGGTCGCACCGTCGTCGCCCAGCCGCACTGCCACCACGCCTCGGTGCTGGGATGGGCAGCCGACCAGGCGGTGCTGGAGGCGACGGGCGCGGAGGTGGTCACCGTCGGTGGCTGCTGCGGCCTGGCGGGCAACTTCGGGGTGGAGAAGGGCCACTACGAGATGTCGCTCGCCGTGGCCGAGAACGAGCTGCTGCCCGCGCTGCGGCAGGCGGGCCCGGACGCGATCGTGCTCGCCGACGGGTTCTCCTGCCGCAAGCAGGTCAGCGACCTGACGCTGCTGGAGGCGCACTCGCTGGCCGAGGTGCTGGCCGCCCACCGGCGCACGCCCGAGGCCGAGACCCCCGAGCCGGAGCCGGAGGTCACCGCCGTCGACGTCGTGGAGGACCCGGAGGCCGCGCCGCCGGCCGGGTGACGCGTACGGCTCGGACGGACCAGCACTGGCGCACCAGAGATCGTGGCGCCCGTGGCCTGCCGGGCAGGGCTCAGGCGAGCAACGCCCGCCGCGACCGGCCGCCGAGGCGCTGCGACACCCAGCCGGAGAGCTGCTGCAGGCGCGTCTTGCCCTCGACGCGGTTGGGCAGCGAGTAGCGGAACACCTGCGCCCATGCCGACCCGGCCTGACGGTGCAGCGGGCCGGAGACGTGGCGGAGGCCGTACCGCGCCATCAGCTCCTTGACCTTGACCGACACCTCCTCGTACCGGTTGCTGGGCAGGTCGGGGAACAGGTGGTGCTCGACCTGGTGGGAGAGATGACCGGTCATGATCCCCATCAGGCGGCCACCGGAGATGTTGGCCGAGCCGGCCATCTGCCGCAGGTACCACTCCCCCTTCGTCTCACCCTCGATCGAGGTGGCCTCGAAGGTCTCCACCCCGGCGGGGATGTGACCGCAGATGATGACGGTGTGCGTCCAGAGGTTGCGCAGCACGTTCGCGGTGAAGTTCGCCGCTATCGTCGGGCCGAAGGAGCCGATCGACAGCAGCGGGTGCACCAGGTAGTCCTTCGAGAGCTGGCGGGCCAGCTTCTTGAGCGTCGCCGTGAGGTCGGCCATGAACTCCTCGCGGCTCTTCTTGCCGTCGAGGAACTCCTGCGCCTCCATGTCGTAGATGGCGATGCCGTACTCGAAGAACATCGCCGTCACCAGGTTCACCAGCGGCTGGAAGAAGTGGCCCGGCTTCCACTCCTGGGCCGGGTCGACACGGAGGATGTAGTAGCCGAGGTCGTTGTCCTGGCCGACGACGTTCGTGTACGTGTGGTGCTCCACGTTGTGCCGCTTCTGCCACTGCTTCGCCGGGGACGTCGCATCCCACTCCCACGTCGAGGAGTGGATGCGCTTGTCACGCATCCAGTCCCACTGGCCGTGGAGCACGTTGTGGCCGATCTCCATGTTCTCCAGCGTCTTCGCGACCGTCAGCGCGGCGGTCCCGGCGATCCAGGCCGCCGGGAAGCGGGAGAACAGCAGCACCCCCCGGGCGGCGGCCTCCAGGCCCCGCTGCACAGCGATCACGCGGCGGATGTAGGCGGCGTCGGCCTCCCCACGGGAGTCCAGCACCTCCTGCCGGATGGCGTCGAGCTCCGTGCCGATCTGGACGATGTCCTCGTCGGAGAGGTGGGCGAACGGCGCCGGGCGCTCCGCCGCCTCGCGGCCCGGCGCGGTGACGTGCAGCCGCTGGGACGTGGCGGGACGGGTCTCGGTGAGTGACATGGGTGGTCCTATCGGCTCAGGGTGCAGGGCCCCGCGGCGGCGGAGATGCAGGTCTGGATGTCCAGGGGTTCGTCGGTGACGCTGGTGAGCTCACCGTTGCGCAGGTCGCGGACGCTGCCGCTGGTCAGAGGGGTCAGGCAGCTGAAGCAGATGCCCATGCGGCAGCCGGACGGCATCAGCACACCGGCTTCCTCGCCGGCATCGAGCAGCGTGGTCGAGCCGTCGGACTCGACCGTGCGCCCCGTATCGGCAAAGGTGACGGTGCCGCCCTCGCCCACCACCGGCAACGGCGGGCGGAAGACCTCGGTGTGGAGGTTCTCGGTCAGATCCGCCTCGGCCCAGTGCTGCTCCGCGGCCTTGACCAGGTCGTGAGGGGCGCACACCCAGGTCTGGCGGGTGCGCCAGTCGGGCACCAGGGCGTCGAGCTCGCCGAGGCGCAGCCGCCCCTCGGTGGCGGTGTGGCGCAGGACGAGCCGGATGCTGCCGTCGGCCTCCCACTCACGCAGCTGCGATGCGTACGCCAGGCTGCCCTCGTCGCGGCTGGAGTGCACCACCACGACGTCGAAGAGCTCGTGCCGATGGCTGCGCAGCATGCCGATCATCGGCGTGATGCCGCTGCCGGCGGTGATGAACAGCACGTGCGGCGGCACCGGCTCGGGGAACCCGAACTCGCCACCGGCCCCGTCGAGCAGCACCAGGTCGCCGACGCTCAGACGCTCGTGCACGTGGGTGCTGACGAGGCCGCCGACGGCACCCACGGTGACCTCCAGCAGCCGGTCGCGGGCATTGGCGTCGTGGGTGAGCGAGTACGCGCGCCACTGCCAGACACCGTCGACACGGAACGCGATCCGCACGTGCTGGCCGGCACGGTGGCCCGCCCAGCCGCGGCCGGCGCGGATGGTGAGCCGTCGCGCCCGGGTGCCCTCGTCGGCGATCGCGAGCACCCGTCCGTGCAGCTGTCGGGTCGACTGCAGCGGGGCGACCAGCTCCACGAAGTCGTCGGGGAGCAGCGGCGTCGTGAGCGTACGCACGGCAAGACCGGCCGCGCGGCGCACCTGCTGCCACGGGGCCCTGGGCCGGACCTGGATCTCTGACGCACTCATTAAGGGCACCCTAACCTACGGAACCGTAAGTTTGGTGGCGCGGCTCCGAGAACTCTCACCCCGCGGGTGGCCAGCCCGGGCGTCTCCGCTTGTCAGCAGGCGGATGCCCCCGCCGGCGCTTGCGGTTCGGGCTCCGTCCGGCCCTCAGATGAGCGGGCTCAGACCCGTACGCGGCCGTCGTGCGCGTACAGGGCGAGACCGCCGTGGCGCACGAACCCGGCCAGTGTCAGCCCGACCTCGTCGGCGGTCTCCGCCGCGAGCGAGCTGGGGGCCGAGACCGCCGACAGCACCGGGATCCCGGCGAGGTACGCCTTCTGCACGAGCTCGAACGAGGCTCGTCCGCTGACCTGCAGCACGGTGCCGGTGAGGTCGCGGGCCTCCAGCAACGCCCAGCCGACGACCTTGTCGACAGCGTTGTGCCGGCCCACGTCCTCCCGCGCGCACAGCGGCTCCCCCGCCGCGGTGAACAGCCCCGCCGCGTGCAGGCCGCCGGTCTTGGCGAAGACCGCCTGCTGCTCGCGCAACCGGTCGGGCAGGGAGGCCAGCACCCGTGCCTCGACAGTCGTGGTGTCGGCGCGCAGGTCGTGGCGCCCGCTCAGCGCCAGCGCCTCGATGGTCGCGGTGCCGCAGGTGCCGCAGGCGCTGGACATCGACCGCGACCGGCGCTCGTCGGGTGTCGGCACGCCGGGGGCGAGCGCGATGTCGAGCACGTTGTACGTGTTCTGCCGTTCTCGCGTGCCGGCGTTCGTCACGGCACCGGCGCAGTAGCGGGCCGTGAGCACGTCGTCGCGACCGCCGATCACCCCCTCGGCGTGCAGGAAGCCGTGGGCGAGCTCGATGTCGTGACCGGGGGTGCGCATGGCGACCGCGTACGAGGACCCGGCGACCCGGATCTCCAGCGGCTCCTCGACCGCGAGCGAGTCGGGCCCGGACGTGCGGACGCCGGCCGCGTCGATGCGTACGACCCGCCGCCGCTGCGTGACGCGACCCATCAGCGCACCGGCCGGACGGCGTCGGGGTCGGCCGGCTCCAGGCGCACCACGACCGACTTCGAGGTCGGCGTGCCCGACTCGTCGGCCGTGGAGTCGAGCGGCACCAGCACGTTGGTCTCCGGGAAGTACGCGGCGCAGCAGCCGCGCGCGGTGGCGTAGTCGACCACCCTGAACGCGGGCGCGCGCCGCTCCTCCACACCGTCGGGCGTGGGCCACTCCGACACCAGGTCGACGACCGCGCCCTCGTCGATGCCGAGCTGCTCGCGGTCGGACGCGTTGACGAACACGACGCGCCGCCCGTCACGGATGCCCCGGTACACGTCGTCCATCCCGTACACGGTGGTGTTGAACTGGTCGTGGCTGCGGATCGTCTGCAGCAGCAGGCGGCCGGGCGGGCACTCCAGCACCACCAGCTCGTTGACCGTGAACCGGGCCTTGCCGGTGGCGGTCGGGAAGGTGCGGCTGTCGCGCGGCGGGTTGGGCAACGCGAAGCCACCGGGAGCGGTGATCCGCTCCTCGTACGCCTCGAAACCCGGGATCACCGCCTCGATCTCGCCCCGGACCGCGGCGTAGTCCCTTCCCAGCCGCTCCCAGTCGATGGGCGAGTCCGGCAGCGTACGGCGGGCGAGGTCGGCCACGATCGCCACCTCGGAGCGCAGGTGGGGTGACGCCGGCCGGAGCCGCCCGCGACTGGCGTGGACCATCCCCATGGAGTCCTCCACGGTGACCACCTGGTCGGCGCCGCCGGTGCGGTCGAGCTCCGTACGCCCCAGGGTGGGCAGGATCAGCGCCTGCCGGCCCGTGACCGCGTGGGAGCCGTTCAGCTTCGTGGAGACCTGCACCGTGAGGCGCGCGTTGCGCAGCGCGGCCTCGGTGGCGCGGCTGTCGGGCGTGGCGCGGACGAAGTTGCCGCCCACCGCCATGAACACGTGCGCCCTGTGGTCGCGCAGTGCGCGGATCGCGGCCACGACGTCGTACCCGTGGTGCTGCGGCATCGGGCCGTAGCGCTCCTGGAGCGCGGTGGTGAACCACGCGGGCGGCCGCTCGTTGATGCCCACGGTGCGGTCACCCTGCACGTTGGAGTGGCCACGCACCGGGCAGGCGCCGGCGCCCGGACGGCCGATGTTGCCGCGCAGCAGCAGGAAGTTCACGATCTCGCGGATCGTGGGCACCGAGTTCTTGTGCTGCGTGAGCCCCATGGCCCAGCAGACCACGATGGATCGCGAGCTCATCACCTGCTCGGCGACGGCCTCCAGCTCGGCTCGAGAGATGCCGGTGCCGCGGTCGATGTCGGCCCAGTCGAGCGCGTCCAGGTGGGCCGCCAGGGCCTCGTACCCGTCGGTGTGCTCCGCGATGAAGGCGTGGTCGAGCGCGGGGCGCCCCTGGCGATCGGCCTCCAGCAGCAGCTTGTTGAGGCCGGCGAAGAACGCGAGGTCGCCGTTGAGGCGGATCTGCACGTACGTGTCGGCGAGCGCGGTGCCGCTGCGCAGCACGCCGCGTACGGTCTGGGGGTTGCGGAAGCCGGTCAGGCCGGCCTCGACGAGCGGGTTGACGGCGATGATCCTGCCGCCGTTGTCCTTGACCTTCTCCAGGCTGCCGAGCATGCGGGGGTGGTTGGTGCCCGGGTTCTGGCCCGCGATGATCACGAGGTCGCTGGTCTCCACGTCGGTGAGCGTGACGGTGCCCTTGCCGATGCCGATGGTCTGCCCGAGCGCCGACCCGCTGGACTCGTGGCACATGTTGGAGCAGTCGGGCAGGTTGTTGGTCCCGTACGCCCGCACGAACAGCTGGTAGAGGTAGGCCGCCTCGTTCGACGTACGGCCGCTGGTGTAGAAGATCGCCTCGTCGGGGCTGTCGAGCGCGCGCAGCTCGGCGGCGACCAGGTCGAGCGCCTCGTCCCAGGAGACCGGCTCGTAGTGCGTCGCGCCCTCGCGCCGGATCATCGGCTCGGTCAGCCGCCCCTGCTGGCCGAGCCAGTGGTCGGAGCGCTCGGCGAGGTCGGCGACGCTGTGAGCGGCGAAGAACCCAGGCGTGACGCGGCGGAGCGTGGCCTCCTCGGCGACGGCCTTGGCGCCGTTCTCGCAGAACTCGGCGATGTGCGGCTTCTCAGGGTCGGGCCAGGCGCAGCCGGGGCAGTCGGGGCCGCCAGGCTTGTTGAGCACCGGGAGCAGGGCCAGCGACCGCCCCACGCCCATCTGGTCGTTGGACACGCGCAGGGCGCGTACGACGCCGGGCACGCCCGCGCCCCAGCCCTTGGGCTCCCCGATCGTGAGGTCGGTGTCGCCCTGGTCGTCCTGAGGTGCCCGCCTGGCCATGGGGCGACCGTACTCCCGAGCCACCCGCCAAGGCCACGGCACCTACATCCTCTGGCACGTACCGGCGCCGCGTGCCATATCTGGCACATGCGCCGCCAGCGACCAGAAGATGCAGGTCGCGCCGTACAGGTGGATCCGGGTCAGTCGACCCGGTTGCCGCCGAGCTTGTGCACCCACTCCGGGTCGCGGTGGCTGAAGAACAGCGACTCGCCGGTGTCGAGGGCGGCGATGCGGTCCACGTCCTCGTCGGTGAGCTGGAAGTCGAACAGGTCGATGTTCTCGGCCATGCGCTCCGGCCGTACGGACTTGGGGATCACCACCACCCCGCGCTGCACCAGCCAGCGCAGCACCACCTGCGCCGCCGACACGTCGTGCGCCTGGCCGATCTCGGTGAGCACCGGGTGGCTGAACAGGTTGTTCTTGCCCTCGGCGAGCGGGCCCCAGGACTCGATCTGCACCCCGTGCTCGGCCATGAACGCCTGGTCCTCGACGCGCTGGTAGAAGGGGTGCGTCTCCACCTGGTTGACCGCGGGGATGACCTCGTTGTTCATGATCAGGTCGATGAGACGGTCGGGCATGAAGTTGGAGACCCCGATGGCCCGGACGCGGCCGTCGGCGAGCAGCTTCTCCATGGCCCGCCACTGCCCGTACACGTCGCCGAACGGCTGGTGGATCAGGTAGAGGTCGAGCGTGTCGAGGCCGAGCCTCTCCATCGAGGTCTCGAAGGCGCGACGGGTGTTCTCCTCCGCCGGGGCGTCCTGCACCCACAGCTTCGTGGTGATGAACAGCTCGTCGCGGGGGATGCCGCTGGCGGCGACGGCCTTGCCGAGGCCCTCCTCGTTGCCGTAGCCGGCCGCGGTGTCGAAGTGCCGGTAGCCGGCGGCGAGCGCGTCGGTGACGGCCTGCTCGGTCTCCTCGGCGGGGATCTGGTACACGCCGAAGCCCACGATGGGCATCTCGACGCCGTTGTTGAGGGTCACGTTCTGCATGAGCGTTCCTGACGTAGGCGCTGAGGTCACCCCACGCTAACCCGGTGGGCGTCAGACCACCATGGCCACCATCTCGATGGACGGCACCAGCATGAACGCCGACGGCTGGGCGCCCCAGGCGTGCCAGGCCTCCGAGAGCCGTGCCAGGTCGGCGTCGGTGGCGCCGACCGTACGTGCCGTGGCGGCGAAGCCCGACTCGGTCACGCGCTGCACCCACATCTCGGCCCAGTCGGTCGCCTGCGCCCCCGCGTACGCCCAGGTGGTGCCGCTGAACGTCGCCTGCAGCCCAGCCGCAGCAGCCCAGGCCGCGAGGTGCCGGCCTGCATCCGGCTCGGCCCCCAGCGCCCGTGCGGCCCGGTGGTAGAGGTCGTTCCACTCCTCCAGGCCCGCCGACGCCGGGTGCCACGCGAACATGCCGTAGTCCGACTCGCGGACGGCCACCACCCCGCCGGGGCGTACGACCCGTGCCATCTCGCGCAGCGCGGCGACCGGGTCGCTGACGTGCTGCAGCACCTGGTGGGCGTGGGCGACGTCGAAGCCGTCGTCGTCGAAGGGCAGTGCGTGCACGTCACCGACGGCACCGGTGAGGGGGATGCCACGACGGGCGGCCTCCGCCAGTGAGAGCTCCAGGGCCTGCTCGGAGACCTCCATGGCGACCACCTCGCCGGGGGCCACGGCGGCCGCCAGGTCGCAGGTGATCGTGCCGGCCCCGGCACCCACGTCGAGGAGGCGCTGCCCGGGGCGCAGGTGCGGCAGCAGATGAGGCGCCGAGTTGGCGGCGGTCCGGTTCCGGTGCCCGCCGAGGACGCTCTGGTGGTACCCGTGCAGGTAGTCGCTCACACCGGCAGCCTGCCTCCGGGCTGGGAGTGCATCCAACCCGCGAGACGTCTCGTCTCACTGGACGAACGTCTACTCCCCCGGTGCCGGCTCCTCCAGGGCGGCCAGCGCCCCCACCAGCCGGTCGTTCGCCGGCGCGAGCTCGGCATACTCGGCCGGGGCCTCACCTCGGTAGAGCGGGCGGATCGTGGTGATCAGCTCGAACAACGGCTCCTTGGTGAGCCGGGGCTGCCGCAGCAGCATCCGGGTGCCACCCAGTGCGTACGAGTAGTCGCGCGCACGCCCCCGCCAGCCCGGGTTCTCCATCCGGTCGCCAGCACCTTCCATCGCGTCCACCAGCGACTGCAGAGCCTGCTCCAGCTCGGTGAGCTGCTGACGGCGTACGCCGTCGTTCAGCACCTTGTCGGGCACCGGGGTGTCGTCGTCGGCCTCGTCCTTGCCGAGCAAGCGGTTCCAGAAGCCCATGACGTCAGCGGGTGAGGCGACGGTGGGTGGTGCGGTGCGGGCGGGCAGCGTCGGCGCCCATGCGGGAGATCTTGTTCTCCTCGTAGTCGGCGAAGTTGCCCTCGAACCAGAACCAGTTGGCCTCCTCCTCGGAGTCGCCCTCCCACGCCAAGATGTGGGTGGCGACGCGGTCGAGGAACCACCGGTCGTGGGAGATCACGACGGCACAGCCGGGAAACTCCAGCAGCGCGTCCTCCAGCGACTGCAGCGTCTCCACGTCGAGGTCGTTGGTGGGCTCGTCGAGCAGGATCACGTTGCCGCCCTGCTTGAGCGTGAGGGCCAGGTTGAGGCGGTTGCGCTCACCGCCGGACAGCACGCCGGCCAGCTTCTGCTGGTCGGGACCCTTGAACCCGAACGACGCGACGTACGCACGCGAGGGCATCTCGAACGAGCCGACCTTGATGTGGTCGAGGCCGTCGGAGACCACCTGCCACACGTTCTTGTCGGGCGCGATCCCGGCGCGGCTCTGGTCGACGTAGCTGAAGGTCACCGTCTGGCCGACCTTGAGGTCGCCGGAGTCGGGCTGCTCCTCCCCGACGACCATCTTGAACAGGGTGGTCTTGCCGACGCCGTTGGGGCCGATGATGCCCACGATGCCGGCCCGCGGCAGCGTGAACGAGAGGTCGTTGATGAGCAACCGGTCGCCGAAGCCCTTGGTGAGCTTCCGGGCCTCGATGACGTCGGCGCCCAGGCGGGGACCCGCGGGGATGTTGATCTCGGCGAGGTCGATGGCGCGGTTGCGCTCCGCCTCGGCGGCGAGCTCCTCGTACCGGGCGAGGCGGGACTTGCTCTTGGCCTGGCGGGCCTTCGGGTTCTGGCGCACCCACTCCAGCTCGCGCTCCAGGATGCGGGCGCGCTTGGCGTCCTTCTTGCCCTCGACCTGGAGGCGCTCCTTCTTGGTCTCCAGGTAGGTGGAGTAGTTGCCCTCGTAGGGGTGCAGCTTGCCGCGGTCGACCTCGCAGATCCAGGAGGCCACGTTGTCGAGGAAGTACCGGTCGTGGGTGACGGCCAGCACGGCGCCGGGGTAGGACTTGAGGTGGGCCTCCAGCCAGTGGACGCTCTCGGCGTCGAGGTGGTTGGTGGGCTCGTCCAGCAGCAGCAGGTCAGGCTGCTGGAGCAGCAGCTTGCACAGCGCGACGCGGCGCCGCTCACCGCCGGAGAGCACGTCCACGAGCTGGTCGGGATCGGGGCAGCGGAGCGCGTCCATGGCCTGCTCCAGCTGGGCGTCGATGTCCCAGGCGTTGCGGTGGTCGAGCTCGGTCTGGAGGTCGCCCATCTCGGCGAGCAGGGCGTCGAAGTCCGCGTCGGGGTCGGCCATGGCGGCGCTGACCTCGTCGAACCGCTTGAGCATCTGCTTCGTCTCGCCGACGGCCTCCTCGACGTTCTCCAGGACCGTCTTGCCCTCGGTGAGGGGGGGCTCCTGCAGCAGGATGCCGACCGTGGCGTCCTTGGCCAGGGTGATGTCACCGTTGTTCGGCTTCTCCAGCCCGGCCATGATCTTCAGCAGCGTCGACTTGCCCGCGCCGTTGGGGCCGACGACGCCGATCTTGGCGTCGGGGAAGAACGACATCGTCACGTTGTCGAGGACGACCTTCTCGCCCAGCGTCTTGCGGACGTTGTGCATCGTGAAGATGAACTCGGCCATGGTGACTCAGCTCCTCGCGTCTGTGGGTGGTGAGGGACCGCAGCGGGTGACGCCGGCGGCCGGACCGCTGGTCATCTTAGTGCCCTCCCCGGCGTGCCCGTCCTGCCAGGGTGCCTCTCCCGACAGCGGGCGACCGGTCGCGTACGACGCCGTCAGGGCGCCGTACGGGAGCCGCACAACCCGGCCCGTCGTGCGCGCCGTCACCGGATGGCGAGGAGAGCGGCCTAGCCGGACAGCCAGACCGCCATGCCGTACACGCAGGAGAACAGCAGCAGGGAGAGCGCGGCACGCAGCGCGGTGAATCCCGGCGGCGGCGCACCCCTGCCCGGCCCGGCCCGCCCCCGGTCACCTGAGGCCACGCCGGCCCAGAAGACCGCGGCCGCGGCGGTGGCCCACACCCAGGGCGGCGCCGCCTGCCACTCACCGAAACGCAGGAGCAGCACCAGGCAGACGTGGCCCACCAGGCCCAGCGCGAGCTGCCAGCCAAGCCGCCGCGGCCGCAGCACCGCGAGCAGCGCGACGACCATCGCCGCGACCCCGGCCACGGCGGCGGAGTCCCGCAGCCGCTTGTCGCTGCTCAGCTCCCCCGCCGGCGGGTCCAGGAGCAGGAGCGCGATCTGGTCCACGCTGCTCTCCGCGTTGCCCATCACCACGACCGCCCTGCCCCGGTTGCGGTCCACCGCGAGCATCGACGAGAACCCTGGCACGGCACCGTTGTGCCAGGCGTACGGCCCGGCGCTCCCCTCAGAGGTGAGCCACACCAGGCCGATCGAGTCGCCGTCCTCGACGTCGTGCCGGGGAGTGAGCGCGTCCAGCCCGATGGCCCGCCCGCCCAGCACCCACCGGCAGAAGGCCCCCATGCTCGCCGCGGAGACGAACGTCGCGGTGCCCGCCGGCTGGTACGCCGTGCCCACCGTGTACGGCGCCACGGCCCCGTTCGCGCGATAGCCCGGGACGGCCGCCGCGGGCACGTCCGCCTGTGAGCCGGCGAAGACGGCCGTCATGCCCGCCGGCCGGAGCACCCGGCGCGTCACCAGGGAGTTCCAGGTCGGCTCGTGGGCCGCCCGCGCCAGGGCGTACCCGAGCAGACTCACACCGAGGTTGGAGTACTGGTGCGTCCCCCGCCCGGACAGGCTGAGCGAGCGGCTCTCCTCGATGAGGGCGCGGACGCTCTGCGTCTCCACGGCGCTGGGGCCGCCGACCTCGTACGCCAGCTCCGCGTCCGCGTCCGCATAGGCCGGCAGGCCCGACCGGTGCGTCGCCAGCTCCTCCAGCGTCACACACCCCGCCTGCGAGCCTCGCAGCTCGGGGAGGTACGTCTCCAGCGGCGCCTGCAGCCGCACCTCGCCCTTCGCCACCGCATGGGCCAGCAGCAGACCGGTGAAGAGCTTCGTGATGGATGCCAGCTCGTACATGCTGTCGCGCGTCGGCGCATCACCGTCGCCCGTGTTGCCGACGCCGGCGAACCTCGTCGTGCCGCGGTCGACCTCGATCACCGACAGCGACCTGAAGCCGGGGATCTGGTCGTCGGGGCCCACACCCGCGACGCGGGCCGACGCGGCCCGCACCCGGGCCGACAGGTCCGGGTCACCGTTCTGCTGGCCGGTCAGGTTGAGCGGCTTCGGCCCCACCCACAGCGTGAGGCAGACGGTCAGGGTGAGGACGACCAGGCCATGGACGAGCTCGCGGGTCAGCCGGTGGCCTCCGGGTGCGTACGGCTGCGGGCCGCGCACTCCCATCGCTCCCGCCACCCGCTCCTCCTGACCCGTCGCCCGACAGGCAGCCTAACGATGCCGGGTCGCGCCGACGCGACCCCGGATGCCGGGCACACGCTGCTCAGGCCGCTTGCCTGACACCCTCCTGCCCGGCCAGGGCGCGCGACCGTGCGTCGTCCGCCGTGGGCACCTCCTCGGCCTCGGCCCCGTCGCCCTCGTCGAGCTCGACGCGCTCGGCCGGCTCGGCCACCCGCTGCTCCCTGCGGAACGATGCGGTCCCGCGGCTGAGGTCGTGCCCGACGGTGACCGCCTCCACCACGACCCGCTCGTGGGCCTGACCTGAGGCGTCCTGCCAGCGCTCGGTGCGCACCCGGCCGTCGACCAGGACGGGGTCGCCCTTGTTCAGGCTGGAGCTCACGTGCTCGGCGAGGTTGCGGTAGCACGTGACCGTCATCCAGGTCGTCTCCCCGTCCTGCCACTCCCCCTGCACCCGTTTGCGGGGCGTGCTCCCCAGCCGGAACGTGGCGCACGGCACACCGGTCCGTGTCGTCCTCAGCTCGGGCCTCGACCCCACGTACCCCGTCGTCGTGATGTAGCTCTCCATCCTCATCCTCCTGGTCAGCGCACCCACGCCAGACCGTGGAGCGTCACCCCCGACCATGGGGCTCCCAGGCGGTGCCGGTCACGCGCCGCAGCGACCTGTGGACAGTGCTCGACGACGGCCGCGGCTGTGGAGAACCAGACCGCCTGGCGGGGCCCTAGCGGATGCGGTTCAGCGCCTCCCGCGCCTTCTCCCGGCGCTCCAGCTCCTCGTTCACGGGTGCTACCACGTACTCACGCGTCACCGACGCGATCGCCTTGGTGAGCACCCGCTCAGCCCGCGCGGCGTGTGCCCGAGCGCCGAGCTCGACTCCGATCCGGCTGAGCAGGGCGATCAGGAGACCCGCGGCGAGACCCCCCAGCGCGAGCACCGTCGGCAGGGGGATGTTGTTGCCCACCCGGGGCACCGGCAGGGACGGAAGCGCGAAGTAGGCCGTGAGCAGGAAGTTGACGAGCAACCAGCCGGCCCCGAGGAGCATGGTCAGCATCACCAGCCACTGCAGGGCCCGGACCACGCCCCACCAGGTGTTGCCCTGGTCGGTGGCCAGGTCCGCGGTCGCCACGGCCCGGTCGAGATGGTCGGGCAGCAGCTTCTCCTCGCGGCGGGCGGCCGCGACGACCGCGTCCTGCCAGCCACGGGGCAGGTTCGCCGAGGCCTCGGTCGCCAGCGAGCGTACGGCGCTGTCGACCCTCGCCTTCGCCACACCCTGCGCCGTGGGGATCGAGGTCCGGTTGACCCGCCCCGGCTCGATGGCCTTCTTCGTCTTCGTCGAGACCACGTCCAGGTGGAGCGCGCGCAGCGGGTCGGGCCGGAACTTGGCGACCCACGCCACGACCGGCCACCCGGTGGCGATGGCGCCCCGGTGCTGCCACGACTTCTTCACGGCCTCTACGACCACCGGCACACCGGCAGCCACGGCCAGGGTCTGGTCGAGCTGGGCCACCTTCTGCCGCGGGAGGTCGTCGATCTCCGCCTCGCCGATCTGAGGACGGAGCGCCACGGCCGCGTCCTCGACGTCGCCGGAGAGCCGCTTCGCGGCGGTCTGCTTGGTGGCGATCAACCGCTGCAGCTCGGCCTTCAGCTCCGGCACGCCGTCGCCCGTGACCGCCGAGACACCCATCAAGCCCGCAGCCTTGAGGCCCTCGGAGTCGAGCAACCGGCGCAGGTCCGCCAGCATGCGCGGGCGCTCGTCGGGATCGACGCGGTCGATCTGGTTGAGGACGACCAGCATCACGTCCGCGTGCGCTGCCAGCGGCTTCAGGTAGCGGTTGTGCAGGGCGGCGTCGGCGTACTTCTGCGGGTCGACCACCCAGACGAACTGGTCGACCAGCTTCACCATGCGGTCGACGATGTCGCGGTGCGCCTGCTGGGTGGAGTCATGGTCGGGCAGGTCCAGCAGGACCAGGCCGGACAGCTCCGGCGCACCGGTGACGAGGTGGCGTCGCGGCACGTCAAGCCAGTCCAGCAGGGCGGACTGCTCCTCGCCGAAGCTCGCTGACATCGCACTGGACGTCGTCGGCCGACGGACACCCGGCTCGGCGAGCTTGGTGCCGGAGAGGGCGTTGAAGAGCGAGGACTTGCCCGAGCCGGTGGCCCCGGCGAGTGCGATCACCGTGACGTCGCCGGAGAACGCCAGGCGCCCGTCGACGTGGGTGAGGATCGACTCCACGTGCGACTCGACCTCGGGGTCGATCCGGCCCCGCGACGCCTCCAGGGCCTCTCGCAGCGCCGTGAGGCGGTCGGGCAGCGGCACCTTCTGCGAACGACCGAGCATCAGCGTCCCCGCTCCACGACCTCGGCGTCGACGACCTCCGCCGCCGGGGCGTCCACCTGCTGGAGCTGCACCTGCTGCGGCTGCTCGCCCTGCTCGATCGCCGGCTGCGCCTCCTCGACGGGGCCGAGGGCGAGACGGTGCATCTCCTCGACCCGCGTCTCCTCGACGGTCTGCACCGCGCTGCGGATGCGCTCGGCCTGCTCCCCCACCACACCGGCGGAGTCCAGGGCGGCGTGGAACCGCGCGAGCTCACCGGACAGCAGGCCTTCCATCCGGGCGTCCAGGTCGTCTTTGGCGCGCTTGGTCAGACGACGTACGGCATCCTCGCCGAAGACTGCCTCGAGGACCCGCTGCGCCAGGATCGCCGTACCACCGGCGACACCGACCTCGGCGCCGACCAGGCCCCCGGTGTGGGCGAAGACGACGAGCATCAGCGCCACGCCGATGCCGTTGACGCCGAAGGCCGCGATCCGGGCCTGGGTGCGCTTGCCCTGACCTTCCTGCGACACGATGTCGAGCACGTCGCCCTGCCACTCGCGGATCGTGCGCGCCGCCCGGCTCGGGTAGTCGGCCGAGACCCGGCGGAGGTCGCTGCCAGCCTTCTCCAGCAGCGCACGGCCGGCGGGGTTGCTGCGCCAGGCCGCCTCGGCCCGCTCCGCGGCCTTCTCACCCTCTTCGCGCAGCAGGGCCTCCAGGCCAGACTCGACCGCGACCTCAACCTGCTCTGCGCCCTTGGGCGCGCCCTGCAGGGCGCGCATGATGCGATCGCGAAGGAAGCCGATCTTCTGCTCCAGCGCCCGGAAGAACTCCCCGGTGCCGACGAAGTCGTGCCAGCGGCCGAGCACCTCACCACGCAGCAGCGTGCCGTCCTGGGTCTGCACCTTGACGGCCCGGATCGCCTCCTCGTACGACGCGTCGGCGTCGGCACGCAGCTGGCCCAGCGCCTCGACCTGGTCGGTCACCGACTGGGCGATGCCGGGGGCCTGACGGGACAGCTGCGAGATGGCACCGTCCAGGGTCTGCATGACGACCCGGGCCCGGGTGTGCTTGTCGGCGGCGAGCGCGGCCAGCCAGCCGCGGATCGGCGACACCGCCGCGTCCGGCAGCATGCCCTCGGCGTCGACCATGGTCTCGGGAACGGCGAAGAGCGGGGAGTCGGCCAGGCCGCGGTCGGTCATCATCTGGCCGAGGTGGGGCGGGACCTCCGTCATGGCTGCCGGAGGCACCCGGTCGACGACCACGGCGACGGCGGCGCTGCGGTCGACCGCCGACTGCAGGTACTCCCACGGGACCGCGTCGGCGTACCGGGCGGCCGAGGTGACGAACAACCACAGGTCAGCCGCCGCGAGCAGCTGGGCGGCCAGGCGCCGGTTCTCCTCCTCCACCGAGTCGATGTCGGGGGCGTCGAGGATGGCGAGACCTGGCGGGATGGACGCCTCCTCCACCAGCTGCAGCGATCGGGTGTCGTTGCTGGAGACGTGCGAGCGGATCAGGCCGGGGAGAATGCGGTCGTCGGTGAACCAGCGTGCGTCGTCGGGGTGGTAGACGAGCACGGGCGCCTTCGTGGTCGGGCGGATCACGCCGGGCCGGGTCACCACCCGCCCGATGAGCGAGTTGACCAGCGTCGACTTGCCTGCGCCGGTGGAGCCGCCCACGACCGCCAGCAGGGGCGCCTCGATGCGCGACAGGCGCGGCAGGACGTAGTCGTCGAGCTGCTTGGCGAGGTCGCGGGAGATCAGCTGTTTCTGCGCCGCCTCGGGGAGCGGGAGCGGGAGCCGTACGGCCGCCAGAGAGTCACGAAGCTCGGCCAGGGCCTCCGTCAGCGGACTCGCCATGCATTCTCCTCAGCCCTTGGGTGGCCCCCACTGGGGGTTCACTGCCGAGTAGCTCGGCGCGGTAGATGCTAGCGGCGCGGCGGCGACCGGCGCAGGGGGCGCCGGGAAGGCACCACCCAACCCGGCCGGTCCCGGGTAGCTCGGCGGCTGCCACGCATCGACGGGGCGTCGCCTCGGCAGGTACGGCCGCAGGCCGGTCGCGTCGTCGAGCGCGCCGCGGGCACGGAGCGTACGGATCCGGTCCAGCAGCTCACGCTCCCGCCACAGACCGGCCGCGTCGATCACGCCGCGGACGATGCCGTCGCGCAGGTAGGCCAGCTCGGTCACGCTGCGCACGAGCTGGAACGTGGAAATCACCTTGCCCCACCACAGCGACATCACGATCAGCCGGATGCGCTGCCACAGCTTCGAGAAGCGCAGTGGGTACGCCGCGGGCAGCCATCCCATGCGTACGTAGTCGACCAGGCGCTGCCGGACCAGCCGGCCCTCGCGGATCACCTGGTAGATCGCGTTGCCCACCGCCACCAGGACCAGCGGGACGGCGACCGTGAAGTACAGCTGTTGCTGCTGCTTCTCCCCCGCGAGGCTCGCGGTGGTGTTGAACACCATGTGGAGCAGCGCGGCGACGAGATAGCCGGCCAGCGGGGCGACGACCCGGACCACCTTGCTGCGCGAACGCAGGCCGACCGCGACGCCGATGCCGAGCAACGAGGTGAACAGGGGGTGCCCGAAGCTGGTCCAGCCTCCGCGCAGCTCGACCAGCCTGCGCACCGCCGCCTCCACGTTGCCGGTCTGCTGGGAGTAGCTGCCGTACACGATCGCGCGGGCGTAGTAGACGATGTTCTCCGTGAAGGCGAAGCCGATCGCCGACAGGCCCGCAAGGCTGATCGTGCTCAGCGTGCTGGTGAGCCGACGCCGGTCGAGGAACGCGACCAGGAACAGCACGGTGCCCTTGAAGGCCTCCTCGACGAACGGGGCGATGTAGATCGCCGCGCGGGCACCGGCGGCCTGGTTGCCGTTGTCACCGACGCCCAGGTGGTCGGCGGCCCAGGTGTTGACGACCAGGGACAGGTACGTGGCGATGGTGCCGCCCCAGCCGAGGCACAGCAGCCACATCAGCAGGCGCTGCGGCCGCCAGCGGTCCACCGCCAAGAACAGCAGCGACCACACGGCCAGCGTCGGCAGCGCGTACCTCGCCGACTGCCGCAGCGCGTCGGTGTTCAGACCCGGGATGGTGCCGCCCTCGACCTGCTGGTCGGGGGTGAGGATCGCGTACATGCGGGCCAGCGAGGCGAGGAAGCCGAGCACCAGCACCAGGGAGGCCCAGAACCAGCGCGACCGCAGCATGGCCTCGTGCCACGGGCGGTCCTCGTGGGGACGGTCCACCCCGGAGAGCCGGCGGTACCGGGCGATTCCCGGCAGGTCGGTCCGGAGCGCGTCAGCCATGGCGAGAAGGGTACTCGGGCAGGAAGTCGCCCCGGGTTCCGAGGCTGGGTCCCTGGGGCGGGTCGCGGTGCGGATGAGTCTCACGTCGAGAACTGTCAGAGGGGGGTGCCAGGCTGCTGCCTCAGGAGGTGGGCTGATGGCGGATGCGGAGAAGGCGGCGACGTACGCAGCCGAGGACAGGTTGCTGCGATGGGCACGGGCCGAAGGGCCGGTACGAGTGTTCGCCTCCACCTGGGACGTGGAGCCGCTCGGGCGTTTCAACACCCTGGCGGATGTGCAGGCCTACGTCGAGCGGGCCCTGGCGCGGGCGGCGGAGCACGGCACGTACGGACGGGCCATGGCACCGGTCACGGTGCGAGCCCGGCGCGGCGGACGCAAGGCGCACTACGAGGCCGGCGGTGTGATGGCGGTGCCCGTGGTCGGTGGCACCGCGGGCTGGGCCATGAACGAGCTCGTCGTGCTCCACGAGCTGGGTCACCACCTGGTGCCCGGGCAGGGCCACGACGACCGGTTCCGGGGCGCGGTGGTAGACCTGCTGGCCTGGACGGGTCACCCGGTCCTGGCGAGCCTGCTGCGGATCGCGTACCAGGAGGAGGACCTCGTGGTGACGGAAGGAGACCGGTGAGCGACGAGAACCTGACCTTGATCGGGCGGCTGCTGCGCCAGGCGGAGAGCACGACGTTCTCCGGCGAGCGGGAGGCGTTCATGCAACGGGCCATGCTGCTCGCGGCACGCCACGACATCGACCTGGCGGTGGCAAGGGCGCACACGGCCCGGAAGGAGGGTCGGGAGCAGGTCGAGGAGCAGACCGTCACGATCGGCCCGGCGGGGACGCGGGGGCTCGGGATGTACGTGCGGCTGTTCCTCAGGATCTCCAGCGCGTACGGGGTGAAGTGCCTGATCGCCAGCAACTCCACCGTCGTCTACCCCATGGGCTTCCCCTCCGACATCGAGGTCACCAAGGTGATGTACGAGTCGCTGGTGGTGCAGATGGTCGCCGCGGGGGATGCGTACGTCCGGTCCGGCGCCCACCGCGACGACGTCCGGGTGCGCCGCCGAGGGAGCTCGGTGGAGGTGCGCCCGATCCACGGGTCGACGGCCCGGCAGCAGTTCTACGCAGGCTTCGCGGCGGAGGTCGGCGACCGGCTGACCGCTGCCCGGGAGGAGGCCCGGCTGCAGGCCGAACGGGACCTCGCCTCGCGGCGCCGCACTGCGGGGGTGATCGGTGTGGGTGAGGGCGTGGTGCCCGACGGGTCGTCGTCGGTCGAGCTGGCGCTCGTGGAGAAGCAGTCGGAGGTCGACGCCTTCTATGCCCGGCGCAGCAACGGCGTCGGTCGGTGGCGGGGCGGCCGGAGCTCACAGCGATCGGCGATCGCGCAGGAGGCCGGACGCGAGGCGGGCCGGCGCGTGGACCTGCACCAGACGCCGCGCCGACGGCTCACGGGCAGGGGGTGAGGCGCCCCAGGGAGGACTCGAACCTCCGACCTACGGATTAGAAGGCCGCAGCTCTATCCAGCTGAGCTACTGGGGCTTGCCGACCCGGTCGGGGCCAGCACGGGGCCAGTCTACGCATCGGGGCACGCAGGGGTCGTGGGCACGCAGGGGTCGTGGGCACGCAGGGGTCGTGGGC
>CAKZHP010000137.1 GCA_936924635.1 uncultured Propionibacteriaceae bacterium | reverse complement strand
GGGGTGTCGGCCCGCTCGGCCGCCACCGACCTGCCCGCGGGCACCGTGCAGCTGGCCGCGGCCTCGTACATGGGGAGCTTCCAGATCATGGGTGCCTCGTGGCAGTCCCGCTCCGCGGGCGTCACCGTCCAGGGCCGTACGCAGAGCACGGCCGGCACCTGGTCGCCGTGGACCACGCTCGACAGCCACGAGTCCGGCGACGCCGATGAGGGCGACCGCAACGGGTTGGTCGCCGATCCGGTCTGGGCCGGTGACTCCACCGCCCTGGAGGTCCGAGCCGTGGGGGCCCCCGGCACGGCCGTGACGGGTCTCGCCGCGACGGCCGTCTCCTCGCCGGCCACCGCCGACGACGCCAACCTCGGCACCGTGTCGGCACGCGTCTCCAGCGTCTCCGGCGTGCCGCAGCCGTCGGTCATCAGCCGCGCGGGCTGGGGCGCCGACGAGTCGCTGCTCTCGACCAACGGCGCCGACTGCGTGCCGCCGAGCTACGACAGCACCGTCAAGGCCGCCGTCATCCACCACACCGAGGGCACGAACGACTACACCGCGGCGCAGTCGGCCTCGATCGTGCGTGGCATCTACGCGTACCACGTGAACGGCAACAAGTGGTGCGACATCGGCTACAACTTCCTGGTCGACAAGTACGGCCAGGTGTTCGAGGGCCGGCACGGGGGGATCACGCTGCCCGTGCACGGTGCGCACGCGACGCTGTGGAACACCGACACCGTCGGCATCAGCTTCATGATGAGCTCGATGTCGATGCGGCCGACGCAGGCCTCGCTCGACGCGGCGACGGACCTGATCGCCTGGAAGCTGGGCAGCAACTACCGCGACCCGCGGGCCACCACCACGCAGGTGGGGGCCACGCAGCCGGTGATCTTCGGGCACGGCGACGTGATGCAGACCGACTGCCCCGGGACGTACCTGCACGCCCAGCTGCCCTACCTGCGCGAGGCGTCGTACGCGGCGATGCGCGGCAACCAGCTGACCCCCCTGTACGAGCTGTGGCAGTCGACCGGTGGTGACACCGGCACGCTCGGGGCGGTGTACAACCTGGAGCGCAACCTCGGGGGCGGCCGCGTCGTCGACTTCGCCAAGGGTGCCGGCTACATGCGTCCCGACCGGCAGGTGTTCTGGCTCGGCTCGGGTCTGGCCGCGAAGTACGCAGCCGCCGGCGGCCCCACGGGCCCGCTGGGATGGCCGACCTCGAGCCAGAAGGTCAACCAGAACGGGGTGTTCTCCGCGACGTTCAGCAACGGCACCACGCTGACGTACGAGACCGCGCCCAGGCCCACGGGCTACGCCGACCCCACCACGTACACGCCGGTGGCCCCGGCCCGCCTGATGGACACGCGTCTCAGCGGGTCGATGGCCCCGAACAGCATCGTGTCGATGCCCGTCGCCGGTCAGGGTGGCGTGCCGGCCCAGGGGGTCGTCGCCGCGGTCCTCAACGTGACGGTGACGGACCCGAAGGGCAGCGGGTACCTCTCCGCGTACCCGACCGGTGTGTCACGGCCCGAGGTGTCGAACATCAACTTCGTGCCCGGCCAGACCGTGCCCAACCTGGTCACCGTGAAGCTCGGCAGCAACGGGCAGGTCACCTTCCTCAACGCCAACCTCGCCACCGCCGACGTGGTGGTGGACGTGGCTGGCTACTTCACCGACAAGGGGCCGCAGAACGGTGGCGGCATGATCGCCACGCAGCCCACCCGGGTGCTCGACACCCGCTCGGGCCTGGGAGCTTCGGGCCGGGTGCCCGCCGGGGGTGAGATCGACCTGGCGGTCACCAGAGGCGTCGTGCCGACCGACGCCAAGGCGGCGCTGCTGAACCTCACCGTCGCCGACCCGACGGTGGCGGGCTACCTCACCGCCTACCCGGCCGGCGCCGCCGCCCCGGTCGCCTCGAACGTGAACTTCGTGGCGGGCCAGACCGCAGCCAACCTGGCGGTCGTGAAGATCGGCAGCGGCGGGGTCGTGAAGATCCGCAACGGTGCCGCCGTCCCGGTCGACGTGGTGGCCGACGTGAACGGCTACGTGAGCGGGTCGGGCACGGCGGGCGGGTTCCGGCCGGCGAACTCGCCCGTCCGGATGCTCGACACCCGGTCAGGCATCAGCTGGTTCGGCGCCGTGGGTGCCAACAAGTCGATCACCCTGCAGGTGACCGGCCGGGCCGGCGTGCCCACCTCGGGTGTCTCGGCCGTGGTGCTGAACCTCACCGCGACCGAGGCGCAGGCCGCGGGCTACATCACCGCCTACCCGACGGGCTCGGCCGCACCGGGGTCGTCGAACCTCAACCTGGTGAAGGGCCGCAACGTCGGCAACCTGGTCGTGGTGAAGGTAGGGGCCAACGGCACCATCACGCTCAACAACACCTCGCTCGGCACGACGCAGCTCGTCGCCGACATCCAGGGGTACGTGGTCTGAGCATCGCCACCAGCCAGCAGCAGGGCGCGTCTGGTGACGGGGATGCCGGCCACCGGACGCTCCGGCCTCCTGCACAACCGGTGCGCATACGTGCGCAGGTGCCGCTCTGAGCGGGGTGCGCACGGATGCGCACCGGTTGTGCAGACGACATGACGCTGTCGACGCCACCACGCAGACAGGATCGTGTGACGCGACGGGGCACCGCCCCCAGGTGGTGGCGGTGCCCCGTCGCGGCGTGACCAGGTCACATCGAGGGAGAGACCCCCCAGATGCGGGTGATGTAGTCGCGCATCGACCGGTCCGAGCTGAAGAAGCCGCTGCGGGCGACGTTGAGGATGGCCGAGCGAGACCAGCGGTCCTCGTCGGCGTACGCCTCCTCGACCTTGGCCTGGGCATCGATGTAGGCCTGGTAGTCGGCCAGGGCCATGAACCGGTCGCTCTCCAGCAGTGCCGAGGTGACGGGGTCGAAGGCCCTGGTGTCACCGTCGGAGAAGACGCCTGAGGAGATCAGGTCGAAGACCGCCTTCAGCTGGGGGTTGGAGTCGTAGTACGACCCGGGGGAGTAGCCCTTCGACTGCAGGTCGGACGCCTCCGGCTCGGTGAGCCCGAACAGGAAGAAGTGGGCGTCGCCGACCAGCTTGCGGATCTCGATGTTCGCGCCGTCGTCGGTGCCGATGGTGAGCGCACCGTTGAGGGCGAACTTCATGTTGCCGGTGCCCGAGGCCTCCATGCCGGCGAGGGAGATCTGCTCCGACAGGTCGGCAGCGGGGATCAGCTTCTCGGCCAGGGTCACGTTGTAGTTCGCGGGGAACGCGACCTTGAGCCGCCCCTCCAGCCGCTCGTCGGCGTTGACCGTGCGAGCGACCTGGTTGATGAGGTGGATGATCTCCTTCGCCATTCGGTAGCCGGGGGCGGCCTTGGCGCCGAACACGACCGTACGCGGCGTGATGTCGGCGGCCGCGACCTTGCCCGAGATGACCTGCTCGTAGATCGTCACCACGTGCAGCAGCTTCAGCGTCTGCCGCTTGTACTCGTGGAGGCGCTTCACCATCACGTCGAGCAGGTGCCCCTCGGGCAGATGGACCCCGTCACGGGCGAGCAGCGTGGCCCGCAGCCGCTCCTTGTTCGCGTGCTTCACGTCACGGAACGCGGCGCGAAACTCCGGGTCCTCCGCGTACGGCTCGAGCTCGCGCAACCGGTCCAGGTCTGTCACCCAGCCGGTCCCGATGGCGCTGCTGATGAGCTCCGAGAGGCGCGGGTTCGCCAGCCGTACGAAGCGACGCGGCGTGACGCCGTTGGTGACGTTGGTGAACTTCTCCGGGTACATCTGGGAGAAGTCGGGCAGCACCTTGTCGCGCAGCAGCTGGCTGTGCAGCTCGGCGACGCCGTTCACCTTGATGCCGGTGACGGTGGCGAGGTACGCCATCCGGACCGACTGCTCCGGGTGCTCGGCGATGATCGACATGCGGCGCACCCGCGACTCGTCACCGGGGAAGGTCTCGCGCACCCGCTTCAGGAAGTCGTCGTTGATGCGGTAGATGATCTCCAGGTGCCGCGGCAGCAGCTTGCCGAGCAGCGCCGTGGACCAGACCTCCAGGGCCTCAGGCAGCAGCGTGTGGCACGTGTACGCGAAGCACTTGCTGGTGATGCCCCACGCCTCGTCCCACTCCAGGTGGTACTCGTCGACGAGCAGGCGCATCAGCTCGGGGATCGCGATCACCGGGTGGGTGTCGTTGAGCTGGAAGACGATGCGGTTGGGCAGCTCGCGGATGTCATCGGGGGCGAGCTGGGTGTCGATGAAGTCGCGGATCGAGCAGGCGACGAAGAAGTACTGCTGCTGCAGGCGCAGCTCCTTGCCCTGGGGCGTGGAGTCCTCGGGGTAGAGCACCTTGGAGATGTTCTCGGCGAAGGTCTGCGCCCGCACCGCCTGGGCGTAGTCGCCGGCGTTGAAGATCTGGAGGTCGAACTCGTTGGTGGCCTCGGCCTGCCACAGCCGCAGCGTGTTGACGCGGCCGTTCTGGTATCCGGGGACCATGTAGTTCACCGGGATGCCCTTGACGTTCCACTCCGGCACCCACTGGGTGCGCTCGACGCCCTCGTCGTCGTACGTCTCGGTGCGGCCACCGAAGTCGACCTGCACCGCGTTCTCCGGGTGCGGGAACTCCCAGGGCGCGCCGAGGCTCGTCCAGTCGTCGGCGACCTCGACCTGGCGGCCGTCGACGAACGTCTGCCGGAAGATGCCGTACTCGTATCGGATGCCGTAGCCGATGCACGGCACGTTCATGGTGGCCAGCGAGTCGATGAAGCAGGCGGCGAGCCGGCCGAGGCCACCGTTGCCGAGGCCGGGCTCGATCTCCTGCGCGCGGAGGGTGGCCAGGTCGAGACCGCAGCCCTCCAGCCCCTTCTCCACGATCTCGAACAGGTCAGCCGCGAGCAGGTTGTTGCTCAGCTGGCGCCCGAGCAGGTACTCCGCCGACAGGTAGGCGACCTTCTTGGCCTTGGTCTCCCGCTGCTGGCGGTTCGTCTCCAGCCAGCGGCCCATCAGGTAGTTGCGGACCGTGCGCGCCAGGGCCAGGTACTGGTCGTTGACGCTGGAGCGCGACAGCGCCACGCCCTGGTCGGTGTTGAGCTCGTGGAGGAACTCCTTGACGAAGCCGTCGACGGAGTGGGCCACCGACCCCACCGGGGCCAGGGCGAACGGGTGGGAGGGTTCGTGCTCCGGGCCGAGGGGCCGCCCGGTGCTGGGCTGCTCATCGATGGTCGGGACGCCCTGCTCCGGCTGCTCAACGGATGTCGACATGCGGCCTACCGTAGCCAAGTCCCGCCCGGCCCTTGACCAGCGCTGGGGGCGCGAGAGCGACGGGAGCGCGAACAAACGGCGCGGGGCCCACAATGTGCGGGTGCAGACGTCCTCCTCGTGTCCCTCGTCGTCGTCGTCCTCGCCGGTACGTCGCTGAGCGAGCGGCTCCGCGTGCCAGCGCCGCTGCTGCTGGTGCTGATCGGCGTGGCGGCGTCGTACATCCCCCTCGTGCCCACCGTGCACCTGGAACCGGAGATCGTGCTGATCGGGCTGCTGCCACCCCTCCTGTACACGGCCGCGCTGCAGACCTCGCTGGTGGACTTCCGGGCCCAGAGCCGGCCGATCCTCCTGCTCTCGGTGGGCCTGGTCGCCGCCACCACGGTGGCCGTGGGGGCCGTCGTGCACTGGCTGGTGCCGGGCATCGGCTGGGCCGCGGCCCTGGCCATCGGTGCGGTCGTCGCCCCGCCCGACGCGGTCGCGGCGACAGCGGTGGCCCGCCGGATCGGCCTGCCGCGCTCCATCGTGACCGTGCTCGAGGGCGAGTCGCTGATGAACGATGCGACCGCCCTGGTGGCGCTGCGGATGGCGATCGCCGGGCTGGCCGGTGCCGTGTCGGCGTGGGACATCGGCTACGACTTCGTACGCGCCTCGCTGGGCGGCCTGGCCGCGGGCTTCATCGTCTTCGTCGCCATCGTGTTCGTACGCCGCCGCATCGGCTCGCCGCTCGTCGACACCGCGGTGTCGTTCGTGACCCCGTTCGTGGCCTACCTGCTGGCCGAGTCGGTCCACGCCTCCGGCGTCATCTCCACCGTGGTCGCCGGCCTGCTGCTCGGCCACAAGGCCCCGCTGGTGCAGTCGGCGGCGTCGCGGGTGATGGAGCGTACGACCTGGCGGGCCGTCGCGTTCGTGCTGGAGAACGCCGTCTTCCTGCTGATCGGCCTGCAGGCGCACTGGATCCTCGACGAGGTGGGGCGCTCCTCCCTGGGAGCCTGGCACGTGGCGCTGGTCTGCGCGGCGACGCTGCTGGTCTGCGTGCTGGTGCGCGTGGTGTGGATGCTGCTCTACCGCATCGGCTTGCCGTGGCGGCGGGCGGAGCACCCGATGCCGGTGGCGTACGGGATGGTCATCGGCTGGGCCGGCATGCGAGGCGTGGTGACGCTGGCGGCCGCGTTCGTGATCCCGGAGGACGCGCCGCACCGCGAGCTGCTCCTGCTGCTCGCGTTCACGGTGGTAGCCGGCACGCTGCTGCTGCAGGGGTCGACGCTGCCGTGGCTGACACGCTGGCTCAAGGTGCCCGCACCTGACCTGGCGGCGGAGGCCCTGGAGCGGGCCACCCTGCTGGAGCAGGCGGCGCAGGCAGCGATCGCGCGGCTGGACGAAGAGGGCGACGACCCGTACGGGGTGGCCCGCGTCGTCCGGCGTCGCATCGATGAGCGCACGCTTGCGGAGTGGGAGCGGCTGAGCACCACGGAGGGCGAGGCGCCGTCGGCCGCGTACGCACGGATGCGGCTCGACACCATCGCCGCCGAGCGTGCGAAGGTGCTGGAGGTGCGCTCGTCGGGCCACGTCTCTTCGGAAGTGGTGAGCGACGTGCTCGGCATGCTCGACATCGAGGAGACGCTCATCGCCGGCAACACACGTGAGGAGTCGTTGCGTACGGCCGGCGTCGCCGTCACCCGCGCGCAGAGCTGCGCCGAGCTCGACCGCTACCCGGCCGAGGGGGCCGTCGCGGCCGACGAAGCGGGAGTCTGCTCAGAGTGCGAGGCCGAGGGCGGCCGCTGGGTCGCGCTCCGCCGGTGCCTGGAGTGCGGCAACGTGGGCTGCTGCGACTCCTCGGCGGGGCGCCACGCGACCCAGCACTTCCAGGACACCGGCCACCCGGTCATGCAGTCCGCCGAGCCGGGCGAGGTCTGGCGCTGGTGCTACCTGCACGTGCTGACGGGGTGACGCAGGGGGGCACGACAGGGCAGCTGGCGCTCAAGATGTGCCTCCTGATCGATCAACTACGCACTCAGACTGATCGTTTCGACGACCAGTGTGGAAGATCGCTCACTCGTCGCCCAGAATCCTCGGCACGACCACAGGAGGGGGCCCCGTTGATGTCCACGATCACCGAGCAGGAGATTGCGAGCCAGCCTGAGATCTGGGCGCGTGCCCTGGCTGACGACGCGCCCCTCGACCAGGTGCTCGGCCGACGGGGCGAGAGCGTCCTCCTCCTCGGGTGCGGCACGAGCGCGTTCGTCGCTGAGTCCATCGCGCGGCTGCGGGAGGGCGCCGGCCACGGCAGCACCCGCGCCGACTACGCCTCCGAGTGGGCCCCCACGCACCCGTACGACAGAGTGGTGCTCATCAGTCGCTCCGGCACGACGAGCGAGGTGCTCGACGCCCTGGAGCGAGTGCCGGCCGGCACCCCGACCGCCGCCATCGTCGGCGTGGCGGACTCGCCCCTGGCGCAGCGCGTCGACCATGTGCTCTGCCTCGACTACGCCGACGAGTCGTCGGTGGTGCAGACGCGGTTCCCGACGACGACGCTGGTCCTCGCCCGCAAGCACCTCGGCGATGGCCTGGATGGTGTGGTCGAGCAGGCCGAGGCGCTGTTGGCTACCCCGTCTGCGGTCGACGTGGCCCCGTACTCGCACTTCGTCTTCCTCGGCCGCGGCTGGGCCTACGGCCTGGCGCAGGAGTCGGCCCTCAAGATTCGCGAGGCCGCCCAGGCCTGGTCGGAGTCGTACCCCGCGCTGGACTACCGCCACGGCCCGATCGCTGTGGCCACCCCTGACACGCTGGTGACCTTGCTCGGCCCCTACGACGCCGCCCTCGCCGACGACGTCGAGAAGACCGGTGCGACGGTCGCCTGGCTCGACTCCGACCCGCTCGTCCAGCTCGTCGACTGCCAGCGGCGCGCCGTCTCCGTCGCTCACGCGCGCGGGCTGGACCCCGACAACCCACGACACCTGACCCGCTCGGTCGTCTTCAGCTGAGCACCCCCTCCGCCATCACTACGCGAAAGGCAAAGCCATGACTCAGCGTCGACTCATCGTGCCCGGACCCGCGATCTCCCGTCGCCTGCTGCTGGGCGGGGCGGCCGCCGCCTCCGTCCTCAGCGCATGCAGCTCACGAAGCACCGCCACGCAGCCGGCCAACCCTGACGCCGCCGTCACCCTGACCTGGTGGACCGGGCAGGCCGACGAGGCCCAGAAGATCCTGACCGAGCTGGCCGCCGAGTTCTCCAAGCTGCACCCCAACGTGACCATCGAGGTGTCACCGGGAGCCCCCTCGACCGAGGACCTGCTGCAGAAGCTCTCCTCCTCGTTCGCGGGAGGGACGTACCCCGATGTGTCGTACGCGTTCGGGTCCTGGGCCAGCGAGCTGGCCGACTCGGGACGCACGCTCGACATCACGTCGAAGGTGGCCGAGCGCCGCGAGGCCTGGGAGCAGTTCCCCTCCGCAGCCCGGGCCACCGCCACCCCCGGCGGCAAGACCATCGGCTTCCCCTCGGTGGTCGACAACCTCACGCTGCTCTACAACACCGCGCTCTTCGAGTCGGCAGGGGTGCCCGTCCCCACCGAGTCATGGACCTGGGACGACTTCCGGGTCGCGGCGAAGAAGCTCACCAACCCCGGGGCGAAGGTGTACGGCTACGCGTACGGCGTCTCGGGGTCGGAGGAGACCACGTGGCAGTTCTGGCCGCACCTGTGGCAGCGCGGCGGGGCCATCCTCGACTCGTCCTCGAAGCGAGCCGTGTTCGACTCCGCAGAGGGTGTGGCGGCGCTGGAGTTCCTGCGCTCCATGGCGGTCGACGACAAGTCGGTCTACCTCGACCAGACCGACACCAAGTTCACGCAGTTGTTCGCGAGCGGCCAGATCGGCATGGTCACCTCCGGCCCGTGGGTCCTGCACGACCTGCACGAGGTCGGCACGGCGTACGGCGTCACCACCCTGCCCGCCTTCCAGGGCAAGCACACGACGATCTCCGGGGCCGACCTGTGGGTGCTGTTCGACCACAAGGACGCGAACCGGGCCCACTGGGCGTACGAGTTCGTCTCCTGGCTCACCGACCCGGCCCAGGATGTGCGCTGGAACGTCGAGTACGGCAATCTCCCGCTCCGTGAGAGCGAGGTGTCGTCGCCGGAGTTCAAGGCCCAGCAGGCCGAGCTGCCCGGGCTGGAGGTGATGGCGCGCAACTCGGCCAACGCCACCATTCCCAGGCCGACCGTGAAGGGCTACGTCGGCCTGTCGGAGGCGATCGGTGCGGCCATCTCCGAGGTCCTCCAGGGCCAGGGCGATGCCAAGAGCCGGCTCAAGGAGGCGGCGGAGAAGGCGACGCAGGCGTTGGCGGACTGACGGTGGCGCGAGCAGCGAGAGTGGCAGGGATGCGTCGGCGGCGTTCGCTCGGCGAGGCGCTCACCGGGTGGGGGTTCGTGGGCCCGGCGACGCTCGTCGTGCTGGGGCTGTCGATCTTCCCGGCTGCCTGGGCCCTGCTGCTCTCGCTGCAGAAGTGGAACGGCTTTGCCGAGCCACGCTTCGTGGGCATCGACAACTACGCCGCGATGGCCGACGACGCCGCGCTGGGGCGCGCGGTGCTGCACACCTTGACCTACGTGGGCATGTTCGTCCCCTCGTCGGTGCTGCTGGGGCTGGGGCTGGCGCTGATGCTCAACCGGCGCATCTTCCTGGTCGGCATCTACCGCACCCTCATCTTCATGCCGTTCGTCGTGAGCTCGTCGGCGACGGGCATCTTGTCGACCTACGTCTTCAACCCGCAGTTCGGCCTGGCGAACAACGTCTTGCGCGTGCTGGGGCTCCCGCAGCAGGGGTGGTTGGAGAACCCGTCGCAGGCGATGCTCGTCATCACGATCATGTCGTTGTGGGGGCAGGCCGCCTTCACGACGGTGACGTTTCTGGCAGCCCTCCAGGACATCCCGGCCGAGCTTCACGAGGCAGCCCTGGTCGACGGCGCCGGGCGCTGGCGAGAGTTCTGGAACGTCACCTTCCCGCAGCTGCTGCCCGTCACGGTGTTCAACGTGGTCTGGCAGACCATCGGGGCCATCCAGCTGTTCGACCTCGTCTACACCACGACCCGCGGCGGGCCGCTGCACGCGACGGAGACGGTCGTCTACTACCTCTGGACCGCGGCCTTCAAGAACCTCCGGTTCGGCTACTCGTCGGCCGTGGCGTACGGGTTGTTCGCGGTCACCCTGGTCATCACCCTGGCCGTCGCCTGGTGGTCACGTCGGCGCGGTGCGGAGGGGATGCTGTGAGCGATCTCGGCACGGGGGAGCGGGCGGCACGCCGCACCTCGCTGTGGTGGCACCTCGCGCTGGCGCCGGTGGCGCTGCTGTTCGCGGTGCCCTTCGTGCAGATGGTCCTGGCCTCGCTGGCGCCGTCGGCAGAGCTGAACAAGTTCCCTCCCCGCTTTATCCCCTCCAGGTTCACCACCGCGGGCTACGAGAGTCTCTTCGCCAGCACCGATGTGCTGCGCTGGCTGGCCAACACCCTCATCGTCTCGACCATCGGTGTCGCGTCCCACCTGGTGCTCTGCTCCTTGGCGGGGTACGGCTTCGCGCGGCTGAAGTTCCCCGGCAAGAGCGTCACCTTCATGATGCTGCTGGCCACGATCATGATCCCGACCCAGCTGTTGATGGTGCCGACCTACGTGATGTTCTCCCGCGTGGGCCTCGTCGACACCCTGGGCGCGGCGATCGTGCCCTGGCTGGCGTCGGTCTTCGGGATCTTCCTGATGCGGCAGTTCTTCCTGTCACTGCCCCGTGAGCTGGAGGAGGCGGCCCTCATCGACGGCTGCACACCGATGACGGCGTTCTGGCGGGTGGTGCTTCCGCTGGCGCGGCCCGCCCTGGCGACGCTGGCCATCTTCACGCTGATGGGCTCGTGGAACGACCTGGTCTGGCCGCTCATCGCCATCAACGACCCGCAGGTGTTCACGCTGCAGCTGGGCATCACGAACTTCCAGGGGTCACGACGCACCGACTGGTCACTGCTCATGGCCGGCAACGTCGTGGCCACCCTGCCCCTGACCGCGTTCTTCCTGGTGGCCCAGCGCCAGTTCATCGCCACCATGACCTTCTCAGGAGTCAAGGGATGACAGCATCACTGCCGGTGGTCGTGGCCGGTGACGCCAATCTCGACCTCGTCCTGACCGGTGACGTGGTGCCGAGGTTCGGGCAGGTCGAGCAGCTCATCGACGGGGCGCAGCTCGTGCTCGGCGGCTCGTCGGCCATCACGGCCGCCGGGGTGGCCAGGCTCGGGATCGACACGCAGCTCGTCGCGGTGGTCGGAGGCGACGACTTCGGGCGGCTGACAGTCGAGGCACTGGAGGCGCGCGGGGTGGGCACCGAGGCGATCCGGCGCGACACCGCGCTGCCCAGCGGCCTTTCGGTGATCCTGTCCACCCCTGGCGACCGGTCGATCCTGACCCTGCCTGGCACGATCCCGGCGCTGGAAGCCGATGCGGTGCTCGCGGTGCTCGGCGGCATCGAACGGCCAGGCATCCTGCACGTCGGCAGCTACTTCCTCCAGCCCACGCTGGCTGCCCGTCTCCCAGAGGTGTTCGCCGCAGCCCGGAGCGCGGGGTGGCTGACAAGCCTCGACACGAACTGGGACCCCTCGGAGCAGTGGGCCGGTCTGAAGGATGTCCTGCCCGTTCTCGACGTGCTGCTGCCCAACGCCGCCGAGCTGCGTGCGCTGGCTACGGCTCTCGGCGCCGACCCAGAGGCAAGCGACACCGAGCTCGCGACCGGGCTTGCCGTGCGTGGCCCCCGCGTGGTCGTCAAGGACGGGTCGCGGGGTGGCTGGTCGGTCGGCGGGGACGGCGTGGTGGTGCGCGCACCAGCGATCAGCGTCCACGTGGTCGACACCACGGGCGCGGGAGACTCGTTCAACGCCGGCTACCTGGCCGCGCTGGCAGAGGGCCGGCCCGAGGGTGAACGGCTCGCCTGGGCCACCGTCGCGGGTGGTCTCTCCACACGGGGAGCCGGGGGGACCGGGGCTCAGGCCGACAGGGCCGAGCTGGTGGGCCGTCTGGAGGCGTCGCGATGACCCTGAGCGTGGCGGCCATCGCCCTGAGCCCGTCGCTCGACGTGACGTACGTCGTCGAGGAGCTGACCGGCATCCAGCGGCCCACCCAGGTGGTCAAGGTGGGCGGCGGCAAGGCGTTGAACGCCGCGCGAGCCGCCTCCCGGATGGGGGCGGTTGTCGACGCCGTGGCCCTGCTCGGCGGCGGGGCCGGTCACGACGTGGCGGCCTTCGCTCGGGCCGACGGGGTGACCGTCCATGTGGTCGAGGGTGAGATGCCGACGCGTACGTGCGTCTCCGTGCTGTCCGCCGCCACGGGTGAGCTCACGGAGATCTACGAGCACGCCGTGGCCGTGTCACCGGGCGAGCTGGCCGCCGTCAGTGCTCGCGCGGCGGCGCTCACACACGAGGCACCCCGATGGTGGCTGCTCTCCGGCGGACTGCCGCCGTCGGTGGGTGCCGAGGCGATCAGCGATCTCGTCGGGTCGCTCTCCGGCGGAGGGTCGCGCGTGGCGCTGGACACGCACGGTGCGGCCTTGACCGCCGGCGTCGAGGCGGGGCCGGCGCTGGTGAAGGTGAACCGCGCCGAGGCCGCCTCCCTGCTGGAGCTCGACGGAGCCGCCAGCGACCTCGCGGCGCGGCTCGCCGAGCGGTGCCAGACCCTGGCGGTGGTGACGGACGGGGAAGCGGGTGCGTACGCCTGCGACGGCCGCTCCACCTGGCAGGTGAGGCTGGACGCCCGCCGCGGCTCGTACCCGGTGGGGAGCGGCGACGCCTTCCTGGGCGGGATGGTCGCGGCGCTGGCACAGGACAGCATGGTGCCGACAGCGCTGGCGCAAGGGGCGGCGGCGGGATGGGCGAATGCGCAGCAGCCCGGAGCGGGATGCTTCGACGGCGCGCAGGCCCTCACGATGGCCGAGCGGGTCGAGGTGCGTACGGTCTGAGGACCTGCCGGCCGGTCGCGAGCGACCGGTGCTTGCGGCGGGTTTCTCTAGTCCTCGACGACGTGCACCTGCACACCGGCTGCCCGGATGCCTGCCAGATCGTCGGCGTCGGCGGTGGCATCAGTGACCAGGTCGTGGACGTGGTGGAGGTCGGCCATCTTGGCCAGCATCGTGCGGCCGATCTTCGAGCCGTCGGCCACCACGACGACGCGCTCGGCGCGTTCGAGCATCACGGTGTTGGTGCGGGCCTCGGTCTCGTCATGAGTGGTCGCACCACCACGCACGGAGATGCCGTCGATGCCGAGGAACGCCGTGCCGACGTTGATCGCGGCGAAGGTCCTCTCCGCGAGCGCGCCCACCGCCTCCAGCGAGCTGCTCCGCACATGCCCACCAGTCATGATCACCTTCACGGTGGAGCTGCTTGCCAGGGCCGTCGCGGTGGTCAGGGAGTTGGTGATGATCGTGAGGTCGCCCCGGCGGGCCAGGGCGCGCGCCACGGCCGCTGTCGTGGTGCCGCCGTTCATGGCCACGCCGTGGCGGCTCTCTGGCAGCAGACCCGCCGCGTAGTCGGCGATCCGCGCCTTGGCGTCGCGGGACTGGGCATCTCTGAGCAGGACGGAGATCTCGGTGGTCGGGTCCAGCGAGCGAGCCCCTCCGTGACTGCGTGCGAGCAGTCCCTGCTCCTCCAGGTCGGCCAGGTCGCGCCGCAGGGTGGCCGACGAGACGTTGAGCTCGTCGGCCAGCTCAGCGCCGCGCACCTCGCCGCGGGTCGACACCAGCTCGACGATGCGGCTCAGCCGGTCAGCGCGCTTGCCGGTGGCGGCCCATCGGGCGGCTCGCTCGATCTGGCTCATATCAGCTCCTGAGGGGGCATGGCTTCGACGCGGGATATCGACGCGAATCAGGTCACTTGCGCAGTTTTGCTGCGCACTCTAGCGGGATGTTCGCGAAATTTTGATCGAACCGCTCATCGGAGGCCAAGATCTGCGTCATGGTCACGATCGCCTTCATTGGTGCCGGGAGCGTCGAGTTCACTCAGCAGCTCGTCGCTGACCTCCTTCGGCTCCCGGGTCTGGAGAGCACGCGCTTCGCGCTGCACGACATCGACCCCGCTCGTCTTGCCACTGCGGAGGCGACCGCGCGTCACGTGAACGGGCGCCTCGGCACCCGAGCGGTGGTGACCGCGACGCTCGACCGGAGGGAGGCGCTGCGCGAGGCAGACTTCGTGATCAACATGATCCAGGTGGGCGGGATCGAGGCCACGCGCACCGACCACCTGATCCCCGCGCGGTACGGGCTCAGGCAGACGATCGCTGACACCACCGGGGTCGGCGGCGTGTTCCGGGCGCTGCGCACCTTCCCTGTGCTGACGGCTCTCGCCGATGACATGCGCCAGCTCTGCCCAGAGGCCCTGCTGCTCAACTACACCAACCCGATGGCGATGAACCTCTGGTGGCTGCACACCGTCGCGCCGGACATCGCCTCGTACGGGCTCTGCCACAGCGTCTACTGGACGGCGCACGACCTGTCCGAGCTGGTGGGCGTGCCGCTGAGCGAGGTGAGCTACCGCGCCGCAGGGGTCAACCATCAGGCGTGGCTGCTGCAGTGGGAGCGAGCGGGCGAGAGCCTCTACCCGGCGCTGCGGGAGAAGATCGCGACCGACCCGGAGCTCAGGCGCCGGGTCAGGGTCGAGATGTTCACCAAGCTCGGCTACTACCCCACCGAGACGAGCGAGCACTCGTCGGAGTACGTCTCCTGGTTCCTGCGCTCCGACGAGCAGATCGAGCGGTTCAGGCTGGTCGAGTCGGAGTACCTCCAGATCAGCGAGGACAACCTGGCGACGCTGGCCGAGACGCGGGCGACGCTGGAGCGGGGCGGTGACCTGGAGCTGGAAGAAGGAGCCAGCGAGTACGCCCCGCAGATCATCCACTCCATGGTGACCGGGGCCGTGCGGGAGATCCACGTCAACGTGCCCAACCACGGGCTGATCGACAACCTGCCCGACGACGCGGTCGTCGAGGTGCCCGCCACCGTCGACGCCGAGGGTGTCCACCCGATCGCCATGGGATCCCTGCCGCTCGTGTGCGCGGGGCTGAACCAGACGTACATCTCCGTGGCGCGGCTGACGGTCGAGGCGGCTCGGACGGGCGATCCGGAGCTGGTGCGTCAGGCGGTGCTGCTCGACCCGAATGCCAGCTCCACCCTGACACCCCGTCAGATCTGGGCGATGTGCGACGAGCTGACGCAGGCGCACGGTGACCTGCTCCCGCAGCCGTTGCGGGTCCTGCTGGGAGAGGGCGCGCGGTGACCCGGGTCTCGACAAGGTCGCTCGTCGACGAGGCCGTGGCGGCCGGCTCGGCGGTGCTGGCCTTCAACGTGATCACGCTGGAGCATGCCGAGGCCATCGTCGCCGGGCTTGACCGAGCCGGCCGGGGTGGCATCCTGCAGCTCAGCGAGAGGGCGATCGCCTACCACGGCCACCTCCGCCCGGTTGCCGCAGCCTGCAGCGAGCTGGCCGCGGCCGCGGGCGTACCGGTGAGTGTTCACCTGGACCACGTGCAGGATGCGGCACTGGCCCGAAGGGGGACAAAGGACGGCCCCGAGGTCGGTATCAGCTCGATCATGGTGGATGCCGCGCACCTCAGTGCGGAGGCCAATGTCTCCACCACGGCGGAGCTGGCGGCCCTGGCGCACGCGGCGGGTCTGTGGGTCGAGGCAGAGCTCGGAGAGATCGGTGGCAAGGACGGGGCTCATGCCCCTGGGGTCCGTACGGACCCGGACGAGGCGCGCTCCTTCGTCGCGGCGACCGGTGTCGACGGCCTGGCCGTCGCGGTCGGCAGCACGCACGCCATGACCGCCGCGACGGCGTCGCTCGACCTCGACCTGATCGAGCGGCTCGCTGCTGCCGTGCCGGTGCCACTGGTGCTGCACGGGTCGTCAGGGGTGCCCTCTCAGGTGCTGCGCGAAGCCGTCGCCCGGGGCATGCGCAAGATCAACGTGGGCACGGCCCTCAACGTGGCCCTCACGACGAAGGTCCGGGAGCAGCTCGCAGCGTCGGACTCGCTCACCGACCCTCGCCGTTACCTCGGCGCCGGTCGTGACGCCATGGCCGAGACTGTCGCGCGACTGTGCGCGGAGGTGCTCGACGCGTAGTGGCGCGGTTCTCGCCGGTTCGCGCTTGACGCTGCGCGAGGTGGCTTGCGCTGGAGTGCCCTCCAGCTCCTACGGTCGGCCCATGAGCGCGTACGCACTGGTGGAGATCGACTTCCAGGGTTGGGTCCTGGCGGCGACGGAGTCGGACGGCGTGGTGGAGCGGGCGGTCGCCGTACGTGCCGGCGCGCGTGCGGCCGGTGCCGTGGTGGTCTGCTCCCGCTACCTCAGCCGTGACCCCGGCGACCCGGAGCGATCCGACCCCGTCGGGCCGGGGGAGTCGTTCGTGGCGGAACTGGCGCCGGAGGCGGGCGACCTGGTGCTCACGAAGTACGGGCGTGACCTGGCCGAGAACCCCGACCTCGACGCCAACCTGCGGCTGCGCGGCATCACCGACGTGGTGCTGACCGGCGTGGCGACCGAGCACGGCGTGTCGCTCACGGCGACCTCGCTGGCGGGGCTGGGGTATCAGGTCTGGGTCGCCCATGAGGGCTGCGCGGGCGTGACCCGGAGCGAGCACGAGGCGGCGCTGGCCGAGCTGTCTGGCCAGGGGGTGCGGGTGGTCGCCTCGGAAGACTTGCGTTGGAGCGCACTCCAGCGCCTAGCGTGACGGGCATGGACGATCCGAGCCTGGGCATCCAGGACGTCTCCGAGGCCACGGGCCTGTCGAAGGACACGCTGCGCTGGTACGAGAAGGAGGGCCTGGTGCCCTCGGTGCCGCGAGGTGCGGACGGTCGTCGGCGCTACGACCCGCGCACGGTCAGCCTGGTACGGCTGCTCGCGCGACTACGGCGTACCGGGATGCCCGTGGCCCAGGTCAAGGCGTTCGTCGCGCTGATCGACGAGGGTGCCGCTTCGCACGGCCGGCGGGTGGCGCTGCTGCGCGAGCACCGCGCCCGCCTCGACGAGCTGGAGCAGCAGCTGCACGCCGACATCGCTGCTGTGGAAGCGAAGATCGCGCACTACGAAGGACTCATCGCCACCGGGCGCGACTGCCTGGAAGACCCGATCGCCGACCCGGCGGTCATCGAGCACCAGAGGAGAACAGCATGATTCCCACCATCGACCTCGCCCCGGGGCTCACCGTGAGCCGGATCGGCTTCGGCGGCATGGCGCTGACGCCCGTGTACGGCGGGATGCCCGAGGCCGACGCGGAGCGCACGCTGAACGAGGTGATCGACGCGGGCATCACGTTCGTCGACACCGCCGACGTGTACGGCGACAACGAGGACCTCGTGGGCCGGGTGCTCGCGACGCGGCGCGACGACGTACAGCTGGCGACCAAGTTCGGCATCAACGCGCCCGTCGGGTCGCAGCCGGCGCCGGGGGAGAAGGCGGTCCGCGGTGACCGCGACTACGTACGGTCGGCGTGCGAGTCCTC
>CAKZHP010000136.1 GCA_936924635.1 uncultured Propionibacteriaceae bacterium | reverse complement strand
TGGCCCGGCCCGGTGGGGGCCGGTTGTGCCGGCGCCGCGGGGTGCGTGGCCTGCCCGGTCGCGGGACGTCCGGTGCCGAACGGGTCGCCCGAGGACGCCGCTCCGAAGGGGCCGCCAGCCGCGGTCGTCTGGGCTCCGCCGAAGGGGTTGTCGGGGCCAGCCGAACCCGGCGGGGGCGCCTGAGTGGCCCCGCCGAACGGGTTGTCGACGGGCGCGACCGGCCCGCTCCCGAACGGCGTCGCTGCGGGCCCGTTCTCGGCTCCTCCGGCAGGGCGGGCGGCAGCGAGGGCGGTGAACGACTGCTCGGCGCGTGCTGCTGCGGAGTCGTACAGCTCCTGCCGCTGCGCCGCCGACGCGCTCGCGCCCGCGATCAGCACCAGGGTGGCGCGGTCGGCTGGCTCGTCGTGCCGCTGCACGAGCAGCCAGTGGTTCTGCACGGCGACGGGCAGCCGCGCGAAGCCGGTCTTGGCCTCCGGGGCCCGGGCCGTGTCAGACACCGCCACGGCGCCAGGGGTCTCGGCGACGACGTACGGCGCAGCGATCGGAGACCAGCCGGTGCGGGTGCGCAGCCGCACGCCCGACGCGACGTCGACCGAACGCAGGGGGCGGCCCGTGCCGGGAAGGATCTGCGAGAGATCACCGGGCTGCGGTGCGAGCGGTGCCCCCTCTCGCAGCAGGCGGCCGCCGCTGCCGAGCGACACGGACACCGGGGTGACGAGCAGGGACTCCCCCGGGATCCTGGCGGCCACCAGGTGACGGAAGAGGTAGAGCAGAGCCAGGGGGATGCCCGGCCCCAGCAGCAGCCCGGCGATCAGCACGAGCAAGAAGTTCGTCTGGTTGAGGGGCTTGACCAGCGACGCCTGGAAGGGCACCTGCACCTGGCGCGGCTGGGACGGGTCCTCCCGCGGGGCGAACCAGACGGTCATCTCCCCGGTGACGCCGCCGTTGCCGGCCTGGCCGGTGGTCAGCGTGACGGGCAGCTCGGCGCGCTGGCCGTCCGCCACCTTCACGCAGCTGCCGGCCGCGTTGGCGGTGCTGCTCACCGCGATGTCGGTGACGCCGTCGGGTGCACCCCTGACCTGCGTGGTGCCATCCGGGAGCCACACGCACCCGCCGCCGGTCACGGTGACAGCGGCGCTGAGCCGCGCGGGCCCTTCCGCGCGACCGAACTGCACGGGGGCGGCGGCGACCGACGGGTAGCCGAGCGGCGGCAGCACCGAGACCGGCACGTCGACCCGCTGCGTGGCGAGGGCGGTGCCGCTGACGGGCCGCCCCTGCGGGTCCGTGGTGCCCCGGGTGGTCACGTCGAGCACCAGCGACAGCGTCGTGGTGTCCAGGGCCAGGTCGTCAGGGCGCACGACCACGGGGGCCGCGATGCTCGACTGGTCGAGCGTGGCCAGCCGCTTGGAGGTGCCGGCGGCGGTGACGACGTCGACCGAGAGACGCATGGAGCCGAGGACCGATGTGGCCGGCACCTGCTTGCCCGCCCCGTCGACCAGCCCGATCTGCAGGCGCACCGGGTCGCCGCCCTGCCGCCACTCCCTCGGCGCCTCTTGCTCCACCCAGGCCGGTCGCAGGTCGCCGACGATCCGCAGGCTGGTCTTGCTCTTGGCGCCGTTGCTCTGCGACGTCGGGTCGACGAACACGACCTGCCACTGGCCGGTCCAGGTCTGCGACCCGTCGCGGGCCATCACCAGACGAGTCGACCTGGGCTCGAGCCACTCGGCGGTCGCGTTCGTGCCGGGCAGGCCGAGCTTCTGCACCCCGGAGGTGCCCGGAGGCACGACGAGCCGCCGCCCGGCCGGGTCGATGACCACGACCTGTGGCGCCGGCCCCTGGCCGGACGAGGTAGCCAGCACCTCCACCCGGCCCACGGAGGCGTCGAGCACGAAGGCGTGGGCGCCCTGGGGGCACACGTCACCCTGGCAGACGTCACGCTCGGTGATGCGGCCCGGGCGGGTCACCTGGTCAAAGGCGAGCAGCAGGTCGCCGACACCCGTGGCGAGGTAGAAGTCACCTGGCACCGGGTCTTGCACCGCTCCGCAGGCCCCAGCCGTGTTCCGGCCGGTGACGATCCCCCGCATCAGGTCGAACTTGCCGGGGTTGGGGCCCTGGAGACCGATGCCGAACAGGGCCACGCCCGAGGAGCGGAGCTGGTCGGCGAGTCCGCCCGCACGGCACAGGGACTCGGTGGCGCGGGCGTTGGCCTGGGCCCGGTCTGCCGGGGTGCGCAGCTTGTTGCCCGGGTCGTACGGCCTCGGTGCGACGTTGTAGTCGTTCTCCCCCGGCCCCCGGTCGATGTCCATCTCGCCGTCGCTGAAGAAGAGCACAGCCTGGCAGCGCGGCCCCCCGGCGGCCTTCTCGGCGAGGTGCATCCGGGCGCCGTCGAGGGCGAGCCAGTAGTCGGTGCCGGTGCCGTTCTCCTTGCCCGCCAGAGCGGCCACCTGGGAGAGCACGCCCGGCAGGGCCGCTTCGTTCAGCGTGGCCCAGCCCGCCCCGTTCGCGTACGCCGTCGCGAACGTGTCGATCCGCACGTCGACGGTGACGCCCTGGGCGGCCAGCGCCGCGAGGCCGCGCATCAGCTGCTCGGAGGCGGCGACCCTGCCCTTGCCGGGGTCGTTGGTCTTGAGGGAGGCGGACTCGTCGACCAGCAGCAGCAGGTCGCCCTGCTTGCCGCTGGCGAGACAGGCGCCGAAGCGCCCGGCGGCGGTCGTGGGCTGCTCGTCGGCCCGGGCAGGCGTCGGCAGCAGGGCCAGGGCGAGGGCCAGTGCGGCAGCGGCCAGCCCGGCGAGGACGCGCCTCACAGCCGCCCCGCCCAGAGGGCGATACGGATGGCGCACACGCAGACCGCGACGAAGCACAGGGCGACTCCTGCGTAGAAGGCGGGCGCGACCCACGGGTCACGGGTGTAAACGCCGCGGGACTGGGCGACGGCGTCACGGTGCTGGTAGAGCGCGAGCAGGCCGAACGCCACCGGGCCGGCGAGCAGCCAGCCGACGGCTGCGACGGGCACGGCTCCCGACAGCCAGGCACCGAGCGCCCCCGCCACAGCCAGCAGCACGCCGGCGGCGAGGATCAGCACCGGCGGCCGGTGCACGGTCAGGCCGGTGGCCGCGGCGACCCCGGCGGACCCTGCCCGGAACGGGCTGGGCGCTGCGGAGACGGGGGTGCTGCCGAAGGGGCCAGGGAGCGCCGGAGCCTGATCCGGGCGTGCCTGGTCTGGAGGCGTGGGCGCGGTACCGAGCGACCCGTACGGCGCGGGTGTCTGGGATGTCCCGGGGGCCTGCGAGGCCATCGGCGGGGAGTCGAACGGGTTCGAGTACGGCATCAACTCACCAGCCCGAGCAGGTACGAGACGAGGTCGGTCGCCCAGCCCGGATCGACGCCCGCCTGCTGGAGGAGTCGCTCGAAGGTGCCGCGGAGGTCTGCTCCCACAGTTGCGTCGGCCCGCAGGTGGGCTGCCAGTGCCCCGACACCTGCCCGGAGCCCGATCACGAGGGACAGCCACGGGAGCAGGAGGGGGAGCCAGAAGCCCACGCGGGGCACGGTCGGTGGGTGCGTCCGGCCCCGCATCACGATGTGGCCGACGAGGGTCGCGAGCAGCAGCACGGCGACGACGATCGTCGCGTCGACGAACGCGCGGGACGTCGCCAGGGTCGCCTCGGCATCCGCAACGCGGATCACGTTCAGCGCGGCGAAGACGAAGGCCCCCACGAGCACGGAGAGGACAACACTGACGGCGAGCAGCACCATGGGGAGCACAGGGCTGTCGGCACGCGCCCTGCCCCGCGCCGCGGGCTGCTCCACGGGGGCCGCCGGGGCCAGGGTGCCGAAGATGTCAGCGGTGGACGAGCCGGTCGGCGTCGCCCCGATGCGCGGCTCGCGCCGCGGGTCGTACGTGCCGCGTTCGGTGCGCTGGCCGATCCCGAAAGGGTCATAGCTCACGACCGCCCCCTTCCTCGTCGTGGCACAGGCTAGTGCGGGAGGGGTGAAGCGTGTCGGACCTGGGGCGACTCGGCCGGGGGCCGCCCTCTGATCGACGACGGGCGGACCTCCGGCGCCGGGATGCGCCGGGGGCCCGAGGGTGCTGCTGCTCAGCGGCTCAGCGCTTGACGCGCGCGTTGCCCTTCCAGATCGACCAGACCTGCTCCTCGTCGGCAGGAGCGCCGTAGTCGTTGATGCTGGTCGCCGCGAGGGCACCGGTGGCCCAGCCGAACTGCATGCACTTCTCGGCCGGCCAGCCCTGGAGGATGCCGTACAGCATCCCGCCCACGGAGCCGTCGCCGCCGCCGATGCGGTCGTACACGCCGATCTCGCGCGGCTCGGCGACGTGGAACTCGCCGTCCCCGTACACGACCATGCCCCACATGTGACGGTTGGCCGAGATCACCTCGCGCAGCGTGGTGGCGATGAACTGGGCGTTCGGGTAGGCCTCCCGGATGCGGCCGATCATCTCCTTGAAGGAGTCGATCTTCCCGTGGAGGTCCTCGCCGCCGGCCTCGGGGCCCTCGATGCCGAGGCAGAGCTGGAAGTCCTCCTCGTTGCCGATGAGGATGTCGCACTCGGCGGCGATCTCGGCGAAGGCCTTGCGCAGCTGCTCCTCGCGGCCCTTCCAGAAGGAGGCACGGTAGTTCATGTCCATGGAGATGGCGCAGCCGTTCGCCTTGGCGGCGCGGGCCACGTCGAGGCAGAACTTGGTGGACTTCTCCGACAGCGCGGCCACGAGGCCGGACATGTGGAGGATCTTCACGCCCTCGGTGGCGAACAGCGTGTCGAGGTCGAAGTCGGCCGTGTCCAGGTCGAGGCCGACCTCGCCGGCGCGGTCGTTCCACACGCGGGGGCCGCGGTTGCCGTACCCGGAGTCGGCGATGTTGAACTGGTGCCGGTAGCCCCAGGCGTCGCCCTGCTCCTTGTCGGGGCCGCGAAAGGACATGCCGCGCGAGCGCAGGTTCGCCTTGATGAACTGCGAGATCGGGCTGTCGGCCACGAAGTTGGTGAGCACCATGGTCGGCAGACCGAGGTACGACACGACGCTGGCCACGTTCGACTCCGCCGACGTCGCCTGCATGTAGTAGCGGTCGGTCGTGTGCACCGGCTGCTGGTTCTCCGGGGTGATGCGCACACCCATCGACGTCGGGATGCACATCGCCCACTGGGCGTCGTCACGCAGCTGCATGGAGGGTCCTTCGCTCAGGCGCGCCGGAGCGCGCGCGGTTCTCACGCCGATCCTGCCGACCCCGCCTCGGTGCTACCCGCGGTTTCCGCCTCTTTCCCCGTACGAGGGGTGGTGGCCCGTCGGCCCGTCTGTACCGCGCTGTCCCGCGGAGCGGCCTTCCCGCCGCGGGTCACCGAGCCCTCGGAGCCCCCTGCGGGCATCGCGGCGACAATGCAGCCGGGCAGCCGCTGCCTTCGCAGCGACCGCCCGGTCCCGCTACCTGGTGCCGTGCGTCTGGCCCGGCCTCCGGTCACTCCTCCTGGCCGGGGCTGGCTCCCTCGGTGCGTCCCGGTTCCTCACCGGGCCCCACGGTGTGCCTGGGGGCCGCGGTAGAGCCTTCACCCGGCCGCTGACCGCCGGCCCTGGGCTCGCGCAGCGTACGAGCCACGAACGGCTGGGGCCCGTCGGGCCCGGGCACCGGCGCCGCCGCAGCTCGTGCGGCCCGCCGACGGCGCAGGAACCAGATCAGCGGCACGCCGACCACCGCGGCCGGGATCAGGAACGGGATCAGCGCGCCGACGACGGTGAGCAGGCCGGTCATGAAGCTCCCCAGCATGCGCCACCCGGTCTGCAGGCCGCCGAGGAAGCCGGGCTTGGGCTCGTCGACCTGGGGCACGTGGGTCGGGGTCACCAGGGTGACGGTCACCGGGCTGCGGTCCACCATCTGCGACAGCGCCTTCTGCTGCGCCAGGAGGGACTCCAGCTCGGCCTGCCGCTTGGTGAGCTCCGCCTCCACCTGGGCGATCTCGGCCACGGAGCCGGCCCGCTGGAGCAGCGCCTGCATCCGGGCGATGGACTCTCGCAGGGTGCGGATGCGCGCCTCCACGTCGGCGACCTTCGTGGTCACGTCCTGGCTCGAGACTGTGCGCACCACGACCTTGCCGACCCCGGCGACGTCACCGAGGGTCGCGTCCAGCTGGTCGGCCGGCACGCTCAGCGTCACGGTCGAGCTCCGCGACGACCCGCTGTCGGTGATCTGGATGTTCTCGGCGGTGATGACGCCGCCACGGGCCTCGGCCACCCGCCGCAGCCGGGACGCGGCCTCGGGCACGTCCTCGACCGACAGCGTGACCGCGGCCGTACGCGCGATCTGACGACCGTCGGCCTGGGGGGCGCCCGGGGCCTTCTCGGCGGTGCCACCCGCGGCAGTGGCCTGCGGGCCCGCCTTGTCCATCGGCGCGCCTGCCCCCGCGGTGGAGGCCGGTGACGCCATGCTGCATCCCCCCAGCAGCAGCGCGCCTGCCAGCGCCGCGCCGGCCAGCCTGGTGGTGACTGTCATGGAGCTTCCCTTCGCATCGACGACTCGACGCACACAGGACGCCCCGACCGCCCGGAGGGTTGACATCGTGGCGGGCGCGCGAGCCGGCAAGGAGCCTCGCGAGCCCCCGTGCGGTCAGGCTGCGGCGAGCGCCGCCAGCTGCACCGTGGGGTCGGCCGTCCGGTGGAGGTCGCACCTGCCCCTCGCCGATCTTGACGTCCCACCACCGGTCGAGCCCGCGAGCCAGGTCGACGCTGACGAAGGGCAGACCCAGTGCCTGCCGGTCACGCCTCCCCGACCGCGACGGGCGAGGGCAGCCGGCCTCGTCGGACGCGGTCGATGACGTGGGCGCGGAAGAGCTCGGCCGCGGGCAGCATCTGACGCTCCCGGGCCCAGACCATGCCGACGTCGCGGGTCGCTCCTTCGTCGGTGATGGCGAGGTAACGGACGCGTCCGCTGGCAGGCTCCCCCGTGCCCTCCCACAGGGCCGGGACGACGGCGACCCCGAGCCCCGCGGCGACGTAGCCCCTCACGGTCGGCAGGTCGTCGGCGACCAGCGCGATCTCCGGCGTGAACCCCGCGGCCCGGCAGAGCGCGTCGGTCTGGGCGCTCAGCAGCGACGTAGGGCTCATCATGACGAACCGCGCGTCGGCCACCGCCGCCAGGTCGGTCCTCACCTGGGTCGCCAACGGGTCGTCGGCCGGGACCAGCAGCCGCAGGGGCTCGGTGGCGACCTGCTGCCACGCGTAGTCGCTGGGGGGCGGCCGCAGCGTGGTGAGCTCCAGGTCGATGTCTCCGCGGGCCCGGGTGACGTGGACGAACTCGTCGCCCTTGGCCTTGAGGTCGAAGCTGATCCCGGGGTGGACCCGGCGGAAGCTGCCGACCAGGTCGGGCACCAGCCAGGTGCCGAGCGAGGGCTGGAAGCGCACCGTGACCACGCCGGTCTCCGGCTCCACGAGCTGCTGCACCGCTGCCAACCCGTCGTCGAGATGGTGGATCACCGCGTCGACGTGATGCTTGAACGCCACGCCCGCGTGGGTCATCCGCAGGACCCGGCCGTGCCGCTCCAGGAGTGGTGCCCCCACCTCGTCCTCGAGACGTGTCAGGGCCCGCGACACCGCGGGCTGGGAGACCATCTCCAGCCCGGCGACCTCGGTCACCGTGGCACCGTCGGCCACCTGCTGGAACCAGCGGAGCACCTGGTCGTCCATCCCATAACCGTACGTCATGGATCAGCTGCAAGGTGGTTACTGGACGCATCGTTATAGGTCTCGGACACTAGATACATGACCACCACACGACGCCTGCTCGACTGGAAGAAGATGGCCCTCGCGCTGTCGCTGATGAGCGCCAGCGGCCTGCAGACCCACGTCCCCCTCGCCTACCTGCTCGACGAGGACCTCGCCAAGTGACCCACGGCTGGACCCCGGACACCGCCCGCGCGCTTACCCGGCAGTTCGTGGTCGCCGACACCGGCACCCGTACGCGCCGGCTCCTCGGCCGACTCCCCCGCGCCGGCCACTCGGCGTACTGATCCCCCTGGGGGCCGGCCGCGACACATCTGCCCGAGCCCCACGTCGCCGTCAGTCGACCTCATCCCTGCGACCGCCTCCCCGTCTCGGTGCGGCGGTCGCGCCGCGTCCGGCGCCGGTCCACACCCCCGTGGAGGGATGCCCCGCCGGTGTCTCGCCCGCCCGGTTAGCATGGCCACGGAAACAGACCCGGGCGGCTCGGGACGAGGAAAGGGGATCGGCGTGCGCGCAGTAACGTGGCAAGGGATCGAAAAGGTCGAGGTCCGTGAGGTTCCGGACCCGGTGATCCAGGAGCCGACCGACGCGGTGGTCCGGGTGACGTCGACCGCGATCTGCGGGTCCGACCTGCACCTGTACAAGGTGCTCGCCCCCTACCTCGCCAAGGGCGACATCCTCGGCCACGAGTGCATGGGCATCGTCGAGGAGGTCGGCTCGGCGGTCGGCAACCTCAGCGTCGGCGACCGCGTGGTGGTGCCGTTCACCATCTCGTGCGGCCGCTGCTTCATGTGCGAGCGCGGTCTCCAGTCGCAGTGCGAGACCACCCAGGTGCGCGAGCAGGGCTCGGGCGCCGCGCTGCTCGGCTACACCTCCCTGTACGGCGCGGTGCCCGGCGGCCAGGCGGAGCGGATCCGTGTGCCGCAGGCCCAGTACGGGCCCGTGAAGCTGCCCCACGACGGCTCCGACGAGCAGTACCTCTACCTGTCCGACATCCTGCCCACGGCGTGGCAGGGCGTCACGTACGCCGGGGTCACCGAGGGCGACACCGTCGCGGTGGTGGGCCTCGGCCCGGTCGGTCAGCTGGCGAGCCGGGCGGCGCGGATCCAGGGTGCGGGCCGCGTGATCGGGATCGACCTGGTCGACGAGCGGCTGGAGGCGGCACGCCGCCACGGCATCGAGGCGCTGGACCTGCGGGAGCACGAGGACGTCGCGGCCGCCGTCCGTGACCTCACCGACGGCCGTGGTGCGGACTGCGTGGTGGAGGCGGTGGGCATGGAGGCCCACGGCAACCCCGTCGTCGAGGGCGTGCTCGGGGCGGTGTCCCGGCTGCCGAAGACGATCGGCAAGACCATGATCGAGCACGCCGGCATCGACAGGCTCGCCGCCCTGCACTCCGCCATCGAGATGTGCCGGCGGGGTGGGACGGTGTCGCTCAGCGGCGTGTACGGAGGGTCGGCCGACCCGATGCCGATGATGACGATGTTCGACAAGCAGCTCACGCTGCGGATGGGGCAGGCGAACGTACGCCGCTGGACCGACGAGCTGCTCGGCGTCATGGACCAGCACCGGGACATCTTGGACCTGGAGAACCTCGCCACGCACCGGCTCCCGCTGGACGCGGCGCCGGAGGCGTACGCGATGTTCCAGAGGAAGGATGACGGCTGCATCAAGGTCGTCCTCGACCCGGCCGCGGCATGAGGCGCGAGACGGCCCTGGTGGCCGGCGGGTCGCGCGGGCTGGGGCTGCTGGTGGCGGCCGAGCTCGCCGAGCGGGGGTTCCACGTCGAGGTGTGCGCCCGCGACGCCGAGGAGCTCGAGCGGGGTGCGTCAATGCTGGCGGATCGTGGGCTGCGGATCGGCACCACCGTGTGCGACGTGACGTCGGCCGACGAGGTCGATGACTGGGTGGCCGCCACGGCCGACCCGGAGCGGCCGACGACGGTGGCGATCCATGTGGCCGGGGTGATCCAGGTCGGGCCCGCCGAGGTCGCCGGGGTCGAGGTCTTCGACCAGTGCCTCGACATCATGGCCCGCGGCCCGGTGCACCTGAGCCTCGCGGTGCTGCCGGGGATGCGCGAGCGCGGGCACGGCCGCATCGGCATCGTGTCGTCGGTCGGCGGGGTGGTGAGCGTCCCACACCTGGTGCCGTACTCGACCGCGAAGTTCGCCGCTGCCGGCCTCGGCCAGGGCCTGCACGCCGAGCTCTCGGGCACCGGGGTCACGGTCTCGACGATCCTCCCGCCGCTGATGCGTACGGGATCGCACCTCCACGCCCAGTTCGTGGGGCAGCCCGAGAAGGAGTTCGCCTGGTTCGGCCCGTCTGCCTCCGCCCCGGTGCTCACGCTGGCCCCGGAGAAGGCGGCGCGGCGGATCGTGGCCGGGGTGCTGGCCGGTCGTCCGATCGTCGGGTTGTCGTGGATGACGCACCTGGCGCTGCGGGTGCACGGCCTGGCCCCGGCCACGACCGTACGTGCCGCAGGACTGGCCGGGCGGCTGCTCCCGCGTGCTGGTCGGGGCCAGCCGCCGGTCGCCGGGCGCGACGCGCGTGAGCGTACGGGCGGCGTGGTCAGGCTCCTCACCACGGTGGGCGACGCCATCGCGCGACGGACCAACGAGGACCTCCCCGCCACCACCGACCCCAGCTGAGGGCCATGGACGCAACCAACCCCTCCCCGATGGCATCGGTGCGTCGCAGGCTCCAGGTCACGCAGTGAGCCCGGCCCCCGGCCCTGCCGGCTCCCGGATCCCGCTCACGTGCGATCACCAGGGGCCGTACGCGTCATCGACGCTCGCCTGCAGGACAATGTCTTTAGCACGGTGAGCAGCTCGCGCTCCTCGAACCGGAAGTGTCTCTCCCTCACGGCGGCAGACCGTCGAGGTGACGCTCAAGCTCAGGCGAGGAGCGGCGCCCGACCGCGGCCTCCAGCCCGCCGATCAGGTGGCCGATCATGGAGTGGCCCTGCTGGAGGCGGCCCAGCAGTGGGCGCAGCTGGGGGTGCTGCTCCTCGTTGGCGGTGAACAGCATGTGCTCCTCGCCGCGGTGGTGCGCATCGAGGGTGACGCAGAACCCCCTGCAGTAGACCAACAGCTCCCGCGCGGTGTCACCGGCACGCGACGCTGCCAGCGGCGTACGGCAGCCTGCCGGTCTCGGAGACTCACCCGTCGGTCGGCTGCCGGCCCGGCTGGACGCCGCGTACGTGCTTGCGCAGCACCACCGCGACGGGGGGCGCCTCGGCGCGGACCTTGGTGTAGCCCGCCTTCTTGTACATGCGGAGGTTGTCGGTGCTGCGGGCGCCGGTGAAGAGCTCGTACGTCGTCGTCCCGTCAGGCGCCAACGCCTCGCCGGCGGCGAGCAGGTGCCGGCCCAGCCCGCGGCCCTGCAGATCGGGGGCGACCATCAGCCGGCCGATCTCCCACACGCCCGCGCGCTCGGCGTGGGGACGCCCCCGCACCGACCCGACGAGGCGGCCGCCGATGCGGAGAACGAGGGTGCTCCACTCCCCCAGCGACGTACGGATCCCGTCGAACGTCTCGTGGATGCCGGGGATCGCCAGGGTCTCGTTGCTGATCGCCTCCTGCACCCAGCACGCGCGGGTGAGGGTGAGCAGCTCGCCGGCGTCGGCCAGCGTGGCGGGGCGCAGCTCCCCCTCGTCGGGGCTGGCGGCGGCCGCCCGTGGCAGCAGGTCCGGACGCCGCGCGGCCGTACGCTGCACCTGCTGCTCCCGTCGCCAGGCGGCGATGGCGGCGTGGTTGCCCGAGGTGAGCACCTCCGGCACCCGGCGCCCCCGCCACTCGACGGGCTTGGTGTAGCTCGGGTACTCGAGCAGCCCGTCGCTGTGCGACTCCTCCACCAGCGAGTGCGGGTTGCCGACCACTCCGGGGATGAGCCGCCCGACCGCCTCGATCACCGCCATCGCGGCGACCTCACCGCCGTTGAGCACGTAGTCGCCCAGGCTGACCGGCGTCACACGCATGCGCGAGGCGGCGTCGTCGAGCACCCGCTCGTCGATCCCCTCGTACCGTCCGCACGCGAACACCAGCCAGGGTTCGGCGGCCAGCTCGTGCGCCATCGCCTGCGTGAACGGCCGGCCGGCTGGCGAGGGCACCAGCAGATGAGGCGTACGACCCTCCGGCCCCGCCGCCAGCACCGCATCGAGAGCCTCGCCCCACGGCTCGGGACGCATCACCATCCCCGCGCCTCCGCCGTACGGCGTGTCGTCCACCGTGCGGTGCCGGTCGTGGGTGTGGTCGCGCAGGTCGTGCACGTGGAGGTCCAGCAGACCCGCCACCCCAGCCTTGCCGAGCAGCGACAGGCGCAACGGTGCCAGGTAGTCGGGGAAGATCGTCACCACGTCCACGCGCACCCCAGGACTCTAACTGGCGAGCGCTGGACGAAGAGCCGGGAGACTGGCGACGACCCCGTGACGCGCGCACCGCCGTTCCGGGTGAACCACTTGGGGTACGAGAAGGCTGGGCCGGGCCGTCACCGTGGGCAAAGAGCGGGATGACCTCCCGCCAGCCGAGGCGGAGGAGAAACAGGTTCGCGCCGAGAATGTCCTTTGGGCGCACCCTGTCGTGGAGCGGCTGAATGTCGTACGTAGTGAAGGCAAAGTGCCGTCGCGGGTCCACGTAGTCCTCGACAGCCTTGTGAGCCCAGCCCTGACGATCCGCGAGCGTCTCCATTCCGTCCCCCTGTCACAGCTCCAGAGGAGCCACACGCCCCAACCACTCAAGCCGCGTCGCCGGCTCCATTGCCCTTGGCGCGCCAGGCGAGCGTGGGGTCACCAGACGTTCTTGAGCTCTGGAAACCATCGAGGGCCCGGCGTCTCCGCCGGGCCCTCGATGGTCAGATCAGCTGGTCAGATCAGCTGCACCCGCTGGTCGAGCCGCAGCCCTCGCAGGCGTAGCAGCTGCCGGCGGGGCGCATCTTGGTGCCGCAGTTGAGGCAGAGCGGGGCGTCGACGGCCATGCCGAACGACTTCTCCATCACCTCGGCGCTCGTGTGGGGAGCGTCGACCAGCGCCGGCTGCTGGGGGCCGGACTCATCGATCCGCCGGTTGTCGGCGTCGTCGTTGCGCAGCGTCTCCGACTCGAGCAGCTGGGCCTCGTCCTCCTCCGACAGGTAGGAGCCGGTCTCGACGTAGCGTGCCCGCTCCCCCGCCGTGTAGATGCCCAGCTCGGCCCGCTCGTCGAACGAGAGGTAGTCGAGCGCCAGGCGCCGGAAGATGTAGTCCATGATCGACTGCGCCATGCGGATGTCGCTGTCGTCGGTCATGCCGGCCGGCTCGAACTTGAGGTTCGTGAACTTCTGCACGTAGGTCTCCAGCGGCACGCCGTACTGGAGCGCGATGGAGATGGCGATCGAGAACGCGTCCATCACACCGGCCAGGGTCGAGCCCTGCTTGCCCAGCTTCAGGAAGACCTCGCCGAGGCGGCCGTCATCGTACGCGTTCGAGGTGATGTAGCCCTCGGCGCCGCTGACGGCGAACGAGGTCGTGCGGCCCACCCGCGACTTCGGGAGCCGCTGGCGACGCGGCCGGTACTCGATCCGCACCTCGGGCGCCGCGGCGGGAGCCGTGGTCGAGGCGACCGGCTCGGCCTTCTTCTTGCCGTCGGACAGGGGCTGGCCGACCTTGCAGTTGTCGCGGTAGACGGCGAGCGCCTTGAGGCCCTGCTTCCAGCCCTCGAGGTAGACCTCCTCGATCTCGTCGATCGTGGCGGACTCCGGCAGGTTGACGGTCTTGGAGATGGCGCCCGAGAGGTACGGCTGGACGGCCGACATCATGCGGACGTGGCCCATGGGCTTGATGGCCCGCTCGCCCATGGCGCAGTCGAAGACCGGGTAGTCGGACTCCTTCAGGCCCGGGGCGCCGACGACGTGGCCGTGCTCGGCGATGTACTCGACGATCGCCTCGCGGGTCTCCTCGGTGTAGCCGAGGTTCTTCAGCGCGCGGCTGACCGTGTTGTTGACGATCTGCATGGAGCCGCCGCCGACGAGCTTCTTGAACTTCACCAGGGAGAAGTCGGGCTCGATGCCGGTGGTGTCGCAGTCCATCATGAAGCCGATGGTGCCGGTCGGGGCGAGCAGCGAGGCCTGTGCGTTGCGGAAGCCGTTCTGGTCGCCCAGGGCGACGACCTTCTCCCACTCCTGCGTCGCCACCTTGTGGATGGCGCCGTCGATGCCGTTGGTCGTGGTGCGCAGCTCGTCGTTGGCCGCCCGGTGCTTGCGCATCACCTTCTTGTGGGCATCGGCGTTGCGGGCGTAGCCCTCGTACGGGCCCACGACGGCCGCGAGCTCGGCGGAGCGACGGTACGCCGCACCGGTCATCACCGAGGTGATGGCGGCGGCGACCGCGCGGCCCCCCTCGGAGTCGTACCCGAGGCCGATCGCCATCAGCAGCGCGCCCAGGTTGGCGTACCCGATGCCCAGCTGGCGGAACGCCTTGGTGGTCTCGGTGATCTTCTCGGTCGGGAAGTCGGCGAAGGTGATGGAGATGTCCATCGCGGTGATGATCAGCTCGACGGCCTTCACGAAGGTGTCGGTGTCGAACGAGTCGTCGTCGCGCAGGAACTTCATCAGGTTCAGCGAGGCGAGGTTGCACGAGCTGTTGTCGAGGCTCATGTACTCCGAGCACGGGTTCGACGCGGTGATGCGGCCCGTCTCCGGGTTGGTGTGCCAGGCGTTGATCGTGTCGTCGTACTGGATGCCCGGGTCGGCGCACTCCCAGGCGGCCTTCGCGATCTTGCGGAACAGCTCGCGGGCGTCGACGGTCTCGATGACCTGACCGTCCTTGCGGGCGCGCAGGCCGAACTCGGCACCCTCCTCGACCGCACGCATGAACTCGTCGTTGACGCGCACCGAGTTGTTGGCGTTCTGGTACTGGACGCTCGTGATGTCCTGACCGCCGAGGTCCATGTCGAAGCCGGCGTCACGCAGCGCGCGGATCTTGTGCTCCTCGCGCGCCTTGGTCTCGACGAACTCCTCGATGTCGGGGTGGTCGACGTCGAGCACGACCATCTTGGCCGCGCGGCGCGTGGCGCCACCCGACTTGATGGTGCCGGCCGACGCGTCGGCGCCCCGCATGAAGGAGACCGGGCCCGAGGCGGTGCCGCCGGAGCTCAGCAGCTCCTTGGAAGAGCGGATGCGGGAGAGGTTGAGGCCGGCGCCGGAGCCGCCCTTGAAGATGAAGCCCTCCTCCTTGTACCAGTTCAGGATGGAGTCCATCGAGTCGTCGACCGACAGGATGAAGCATGCGCTCACCTGCTGCGGGCTCGCGGTGCCGACGTTGAACCAGACCGGGGAGTTGAAGGAGAACACCTGGTGCAGAAGCATGTAGGTGAGCTCGTGGTCGAAGATCTCGGCGTCGGCCGGGGTCGCGAAGTAGCCGTTGTCCTCGCCGGCCTTGCGGTACGTACGCACCACGCGGTCGATCAGGTCCTTGAGGCTCTTCTCCCGGGTCTCGCTGCCCAGGGCGCCCCGGAAGTACTTCGTCGTCACGATCGTCGACGCGTTGACGCTCCAGCTGGTCGGGAACTCGACGCCCCGCTGCTCGAAGACGGTCTCGCCCGTCTTCCAGTTCTGCTGGACCACGTCGCGGTGCTCCCAGGTCACCTCCTCGTAGGGATGCACACCGGCGGTCGTGAAGACGCGCTCGATGGTGAGGCCGCCTGAGCTACGGCCCCGGGTGCGCGACTTGGCTGTCGTCTCGGTCATGGATCGCCTTCCTGCGCGGATCTGAGGTGATGAGGAGTCTGTACGGAGGGTCTGACAGTTTTTGGGGAGAACGGCCGTCAGACCCCGGCGGGCGCGCGCCGGAGCTCGGCGATGGCCCTCTCGAAGTCGTCGACGGAGTCGTAGTGCTGGTAGACCGAGGCGAACCGCAGGTACGCCACGGGGTCGAGCTCCTTGAGCGGTGCGAGGATCGCCACGCCCACGTCGTCTGCGTTGACCTCCGACTGGCCGGCCGCCCGCAGCGTGTCCTCGACCTGCTGCCCCAGCCTGGCGAGGTCGTCATCGGTGACCGGACGGCCCTTGCACGCCTTGCGCACGCCGGCGACCACCTTGTCGCGGTTGAACGCCTCCACCACTCCCGACCGCTTCACCACGACCAGCTGGGTCTGCTCCATCGTGGTGAACCGGCGCTCGCACGCGGGGCACTGCCGCCGGCGGCGGATGCTGGTGCCGTCCTCGGCCACACGTGAGTCGAGCACGCGGGAGTCGGTGTGCTTGCAGTATGGGCAGAACACGCGCTTCTCCTTGTCGGACTGTGGATCGAGGTGTGGGCAACCGGTGGACGACCTGTGCACCGCCACCCCAACCTGTGGGTGAACTACATAGATGCAACCACTAGATGTAGTGATCCTGCCCCCACCGCATCCCTATGTCAATCACGCCCCGGCGTGTCGCCCCAGGCCACGACGCGCACGGAGCGTCACGGTGAGCGGGCGGCACCAGACCCGCCATCCCCCACGGCGCACCTCGTCGAGCCGGCACGCGATGCGGACGGTGGGACAGGCGCCACGCGACCAGCGCCTGGCCCTGTCCACGACGTGGTCACCCCGAGCGCAGAGCTGAGCCCCACGTCTCATCCCGGCCGCCGGCGGTGCCAGGGTCTAGAGCAGGGCCCGCCCGACGATGTAGCCGACACCCACCACGGCCAGCACCCACTCCCAGTGACGGTGCACCCACCCCGGCAGCCATCTGGCCGCTGGGCGGTCGGCAGGGTGTCGTACGGCCTCGACGACCCAGCCCACCGCCCGGGCCAGGAGGGCGACGCCCACCAGCAGAAGCAGCGGGTTGAAGGCCCATGCGGCGGCCAGGTCCCCGGCGAGCAGGGCGGAGCCCATCCGCGTACCGCCGCAGAACGGGCACTGCAGGCCCGTCGCGATCAGGAAGGGGCAGGGGAACCCGAGCCCGGTAACCTTGTACAGGCCCGCGACGGCGACCCCGCCCGCGCCTGCGGCGACGCACCGCCGCAGCGCATCGCGCGCCGTCGCCCGAGGAGCCGCCACCACCACCGCCACCAGGTCAGTATTGCCCGCGGCAGCAGACGCTCCAAAGGCGCGTGCGGGTTAGACACGACGGTCCTCGCCTGTGAGCCTCCCGATTGGCTAGGGTGTCCGCAGCATCCGCCCTTGAGAGGATCTCACTCGTGACTCAGAACTGGAACGACCCCTCGGGCAGCCAGGGTCAGCCGCAGCAGCCTGACGGACAGTCCGGCACCCCCGGGTACAACGCCCCGGGCGAGCAGTCGGCCGGCTCCTACGGCTCCGCCTCCGGCTACACCCCACCCGACAGCAACCAGGGCGGTGGGGCGTACGGATCGTACGGTTCCCCCACGGGCGACACCGGGTCGGGCGCCAACGGCCAGCAGGGAGCCGGATCGTACGGGTCCGCCTCCGGCTACACGGCCCCCGACAGCAACCAGGGCTACGGCTCGGGCTCGGGGTACGGCAGCAACCAGGGCGGCTACGGCTCCCAGGGCTCCTCCAGCGGCGGCTACTCCGCCCCTGACAGCAACCAGGGCGGGTACGGCTCCGCCTCGGGCTACACCGCTCCCGACGGCAATCAGGGTGGGTACGGCTCGCAGAGCTCCGCCACGGGTGGGTACACGGCTCCGGACTCCGGCGCGTACGGCTCCGCCGGGGGCGGGCAGGGGTCGACCGCGGCCTCCAGCCAGGGCGCGCCCTCCTACGGCTCACCCTCGTCCTCGTACGGGACCACCGGCTCTGACCAGAGCGGCGCCTCCTCCTACGGCTCACCCGCGTCCTCCTACGGCACCACCGGGTCCGACCAGAGCGGCGCCTCCTCCTACGGGTCCCCCGCGTCCTCCTACGGCACCACCGGGTCCGACCAGAGCGGCGCCTCCTCCTACG
>CAKZHP010000135.1 GCA_936924635.1 uncultured Propionibacteriaceae bacterium | reverse complement strand
ATCGACGCCGGCTGCCTGCCCTCGCTGCTCCCCGGCGGCCGCCCGGTCACCGACGGCGCCGCCCGCGTGGATGCCGCCACTACCTGGGGCGTCGCGTCGCTGCCGACCGAGCCGGGCCTCGACACCGACGCCATGCTGGCCGCCGCCACCACCGGCCGCCTCAAGGCGCTGGTGATCGGCGGGCTGGAGCTGGCCGACCTCGCCGACCCGGCGGCCGCCCGTGCGGCTGTCGAGCACGTCGACTTCGTCCTCTGCCTGGAGCAGCGGCTCTCGGAGGCCGCGACCATGGCCGACGTGGTGCTGCCGGTGGCGCTCCTGGAGGAGCAGAGCGGCACGTTCGTGAACTGGGAGCACCGCCCCCGTCCGGTCGCCCGCGTCAACCGCGAGCTGGCCTCGCCGATGACCGACATCCGCACCCTGGCGTCGCTCGCCGACGCCATGGGCCGCGACCTCGTCGTGCGCAACCCCGGCCAGGCCCGTGCCGAGCTCGCCGAGCTGGGCGCCTGGGACGGGGTCCGCGTCAGCGGGCCGACCCAGGAGGCAGAGACCAGCGGCAGCGCCGCGTACGACCTGCGCCTGGCCACCTGGCGGGAGCTGATCGACGACTCCCGCCACAACGACGGCGCCGACGAGCTGCTCGCCACCGCCAAGACCCCGGTCGCCCGGCTCTCGCCCGCGACCGCCGAGCGTCACGGTCTCGCCGCGGAGGTGCTGGTCGCCGTGGCCACGCCGCACGGCTCGGTGACGTACCCCCTCGTGATCGACGAGACCGTGGTCGACGGCGTCGTCTGGGTGCCGGCGCGGCCCGTCGGCGCCTCGGTTCCCGAGCGACTGGGCGGCCGGCCCGGTGACTCGGTCACCATCGCTGCAGCCAAGGACGGAGTGGTCGCATGAACCCGCTCGACATCCACGTGTTCGGCAACGAGCCCTGGTGGGTCGTCCTCATCAAGGTCGTGCTCGTCTTCGTGCTCCTGCTCGTGGTGACGATCTTCAACGTCTGGTACGAGCGGCGGCTGGTCGGCAAGATGCAGCACCGCCTCGGCCCGATCATGAACGGTCCCGGTGGTCTCGGTCAGGCTCTCGCCGACGGCGCGAAGCTGATCTTCAAGGAGGACTTCCGCCCCGCCGGCACCGACAAGTGGATCTTCAACATCGCCCCCATGCTGACCGGCGTGGCCGCGTTCACCTCCTGGTCGGTGATCCCGCTCGCGGGTCGGGTGCCGCTGCCGGTGTTCAACTGGAGCCTGCTCCGTTTCGAGGCCGAGCCGTACTACACGCCGCTGCAGGTCACCGACCTCCCCGTCGCGGTGCTGTTCGTGCTGGCCATCGCCTCCATCGGCATCTACGGCATCGTGCTCGCCGGCTGGGCGTCCTCCTCGACGTACTCGCTGCTCGGCGGGCTGCGCGCGACGGCCCAGATGATCTCGTACGAGATCGCGATGGGCCTCTCGCTGGTCGCGGTCTTCCTGTACTCGCAGTCGATGTCCACCAGCGCCATCGTGGATGCCCAGCAGCAGCCGATCCTGGCGAACGTCCCGTTCCTGTCCGCCCTCGAGATCCCTGGCTGGTACTCGCTGCTGCTGCTCCCCAGCTGCATCGTCTACATGATCGCCATGGTGGCCGAGTGCAACCGGGCACCGTTCGACCTGGTGGAGTGCGAGCAGGAGCTGGTCTCGGGCTTCCTCACCGACTACTCCGGCTTCCGCTACGCCATCTACTTCCTCGCCGAGTACATCAACATGGCGACGGTCTCGGCCGTCGCGACCACGCTGTTCTTCGGCGGCTACCACATCATGTGGCCCTTCAGCTGGGTCGCTGCCCACGTGCCCGGCATGGCCTGGCTCGACTCCGGCTGGATGGGCGTGGTCTGGTTCCTGGGCAAGGTGCTGCTGTTCATCGCCTGGTTCGTCTGGCTGCGCGGCACGCTGCCCCGGTTCAAGTACGACCAGCTGATGGACCTGGGCTGGAAGGTGCTGCTCCCGGTCTCCCTGGCCTGGATCGTGCTGGTCGCCGTGCTGCGGACCGCGATGCGGGGCGGCGGCAACACGCTGCTGCTGGTCCTGGGCGGGTTCTTCCTGCTCGCGCTCGCCTGGTTCGTCATCTCCTGGCTCCGCGACCGCGGGGCCCCGGACGAGGACGAGGACCAGGGCGAGATGTCCCGCTCGGTCGCCTACGAGCAGGGGGAGTTCGACCCCTTCGCGGGCGGATACCCCGTGCCCCCGATGCCGGGGCAGGTCATCCCAGAGCTCGCGGGTGTGCTGCGCGGGTCCGCTGACACCAGCCGTACTGCGGCAGACACGACGCCCATGAGCGAGAAGGAGCACATCTGATGGGGATGTTCGACGCCTGGGCAGGGTTCGGGGTCACGTTCAAGACCATGTTCCGCCCCACCTTCACCCAGGGCTACCCGGAGAAGTGGGGCACCAAGAACGCCAAGGAGAAGGTCACCGCGCCGCGGTTCCACGGCCGGCACCAGCTCAACCGCTGGCCCGACGGCCTGGAGAAGTGCGTGGGCTGCGAGCTGTGCGCCTGGGCGTGCCCGGCCGACGCGATCTACGTCGAGGGTGCGAGCAACACCCCCGAGGACCGCTTCTCCCCGGGTGAGCGCTACGGCCGCGTCTACCAGATCAACTACCTGCGCTGCATCTTCTGCGGCATGTGCATCGAGGCGTGCCCGACCCGGGCCCTCACGATGACCAACGGGTTCAAGCTGGCGGACACCTCGCGAGGAAAGCTCATCTACACCAAGGAAGAGCTGCTGGCCCCGCTGCTGCCGGGCATGGAGGAGCCTCCGCACCCGCGTCGCCTCGGCGACGACGAGCAGGCGTACTTCCTGGGCCTGCCGAAGACCGGCGAGCCCGACCTGCGCACCCCCGAGAAGGAGGGCTCGGCCCGATGACCCCGCAGCTGGTGCCTCTCGTCACCGCGACGAGCGTGGCGTTCTGGATCTGCGCGCCGCTGATGGTGCTCGGCGCCATCGGCATGGTGATGTTCCGCAAGGCCGTCTACTCGGCGCTCTCGCTGGCGCTGGTGATGGTGAACCTGGCGATCGTCTACGCCTCGCTGAACGCTCCGTTCCTGTTCGTCGTGCAGATCATCGTCTACACGGGCGCGATCCTGATGCTGTTCCTGTTCGTCGTGATGCTGGTCGGCGTCGACACGGACGAGTCGATGATCGAGACCATCCGCGGTCACAAGACCGCGTCGGTGCTGGCCGGGCTGGGCCTGGTCATCCTGCTGGTCTCGGCGATCGCCCGCGGCGTGGCCACGGTGCCGGTCGGGGTCGGCGGGGCGAACGAGGCCTTCGGCGGCAACGTCCAGGGCCTCGCGGCGCTCATCTTCAACCGGTACGTGGTGGCCTTCGAGGCCACCTCCGCCCTGCTCATCACCGCCGCGGTCGGCGCCATGGTCTTCGCCCACGGCGAGCGGCTCCGAGCCCGTGCCACGCAGACGATGCGGGCGGCAGCCCGCACGAAGGCCTACGCGGCGGCCGGTGCCCACCCCGGCCCGCGCCCGGCGTCGGGTGTCTTCGCCCGTCACAACGCCATCGACGTGCCCGCCCTGCTGCCCGACGGCAGCGTCGCCCCCGCGTCGGTGTCGGAGGTGCTGACGCAGCGCACAGGTGTGAAGGACCCGCGTGCGCTCGCCGAGCCCGCGCAGCGCTCGTTCGCCGAGCTCGAGGCCGTCCAGGGCGGCAAGGAGGACGAGGAGTGAACCCCGACTACTACGTCGTGCTGGCATCGATCCTGTTCACGATCGGCGTCGTCGGCTTCCTGGTGCGGCGCAACGCACTGGTCGTCTTCATGTCGGTCGAGCTGATGCTGAACGCGTGCAACCTGCTGCTCGTCACGTTCTCCACCGTGCACGGTGGGCTCGACGGCCAGGTCGCCTCCTTCTTCGTGATGGTGGTGGCCGCCGCCGAGGTCGTGGTCGGCCTGTCGATCATCGTCACGATCTTCCGCTCCCGGCGCTCCGCCTCTGTTGACAACGCGAACCTGCTGAGGTGGTGACGGTGAACCTTCTCGAGACCCTGACCCCCGTGCCCGCCACCGGCCTGTTCGACCTGAGCTGGCTGATGATCGCGGTGCCGCTGGTGATCGCGGGCCTGCTGCTCGTCGGCGGCCGGGCCACCAACGCCTGGGGCCATCTGCTCGCGACGCTGGCGCCGATCACGTCGTTCGTGATCGCGGTGCTGCTGTTCGTCGACATGCTCGGTCGCGCGCCCGAGCAGCGTGCGGTCGTCAAGCACCTGTACACGTGGATCGCCACCGGTGACTGGTCGGTCTCCGCGGGGCTGCTGATCGACCCGCTGAGCATCCTGTTCGCGCTGCTGATCACCGGTGTGGGCTCGCTGATCCACATCTACTCGATCGGCTACATGGCGCACGACCCCAACCGTCGCCGCTTCTTCGGCTTCCTCAACCTGTTCGTGGCCGCCATGCTGATCCTGGTGCTGGCCGACAACTACCTGGTCCTGTTCGTGGGCTGGGAGGGCGTGGGCCTGGCGTCGTACCTGCTGATCTCCTTCTGGCAGGAGCGCCCCTCGGCCGCCACCGCCGGCAAGAAGGCCTTCGTGGTGAACCGCGTCGGTGACCTCGGCATGACCATGGCGATCTTCACGATGCTGGCGCTGTTCGGCTCCAGCGCGTTCGTCGACGTCAACGCCGGTGCCGCGGGCCTGGCGGGTGCCGGCCCGGTCTGGCCCGGCGGGCCCTCGTGGGCCACGATGCTCGGTCTGTTCCTGCTGGTGGGCGCGTGCGGCAAGTCCGCCCAGGTGCCGCTCCAGTCCTGGCTGCTCGACGCCATGGAGGGCCCGACCCCGGTGTCGGCCCTGATCCACGCGGCGACGATGGTGACCGCGGGCGTCTACCTGGTGGTCCGCTCGCACGCCGTGTACGCACAGACGCCGAACGCTCAGCTCGCCGTCGCGATCGTGGGCACCGTGACGCTGCTCGCCGGCGCCTGGATCGGATGCGCCAAGGACGACATCAAGAAGGTGCTGGCCGGCTCCACCATGTCGCAGATCGGCTACATGATGCTGGCCGCGGGCCTGGGGCCTGTGGGGTACGCGTTCGCGATCTTCCACCTCATCACCCACGGCTTCTTCAAGGCCAACATGTTCCTCGGTGCCGGCTCGGTGATGCACGGCATGAACGACGACGTGAACATGCGTCACTACGGTGCGCTACGCCGGGCCATGCCGATCACCTTCGCCACGTTCGCGATGGGCTACCTCGCGATCATCGGCTTCCCGATGTTCAGCGGGTTCTACTCCAAGGACCACATCATCGAGGCCGCCTTCGAGACGCGCCCGGCGCTCGGCGTCCTCGCGCTCATCGGCGCCGGCGTCACCGCGTTCTACATGACGCGGCTGATGATCATGACGTTCTTCGGCAACAAGCGCTGGCTCGAGGGGGTGCACCCTCACGAGTCGCCGCTGGTGATGTGGCTGCCGCTGGTGATCCTCGCCATCCCGTCGGTCATCGCCGGCGTGCTGCTGAACGCCTGGATCAGCGGCTGGCTCGCCCCGGCCGTCGACGCCGAGGTGCCGCACCTGGAGTGGTACCCGCACCTGAGCCTGATGAGCGTCCTCACCACGGCGGTCGTCGCGGTGGGTGTCGTGGTGGCCTACCTGATGTTCGGTCGCCGTCCCGTCCCGGCCGCTGCTCCGTACACCTCCAACCCGTTCACCATCGCGGGCCGTCACGACCTGTTCGGCGACGCGTTCAACGAGGCGGTCTTCATGCGGCCCGGCCAAGCGCTCACCCGCGGCGTGGTCTCGGTCGACGACGGGGTCGTCGACGGGGTGGTCAACGGGAGCGCCGGGATGGCGCTCGGCCTCGGTGCCGGCCTGCGCAAGCTGCAGAACGGCTACGTCAGGTCGTACGCGCTGACGATGATCGCCGGTGTCGTTCTGCTGGGGCTCGTCGTCGTCATCGGCCGGCTGGCCTGAGAAGGGATCTGACATGACCTGGCTCACCCTCCTGGCCCTGCTGCCGCTCGTCGGCGGCATCCTGGTCGCCTTTTTGAAGGGCTCCACCGGCCGTGCCGTCGGGCTCGTCGTCAGCCTGGCCACCCTGGTGCTGGCGGTCGTCGTCGCCGTGCTGCACTCCCGCGGCGCTGAGCTGTCCGAGTACGCCCTGTGGATCAAGTCGTTCGGGGCCTACTACGCGCTCGACGTCGACGGCATGGGCCTGCTGATGGTGGTGCTGACCGCCATCCTGGTGCCCGTCGTGCTGGTGGCGGAGCGCCACCTCGACGAGACCAACGGCCGTTGGGGCGCCCACACCTTCACCGCCCTGGTGCTGGTGCTGGAGTCGTTCGCGCTGTTCGTCTTCATGGCCTCCGACGTGCTGCTGTTCTACGTGTTCTTCGAGGCCACGCTGATCCCGATGTACTTCCTGATCGCCGGCAGGGGCGGCCCCAGGCGGGCCGCCGCGGCGGTGAAGTTCCTCCTCTACTCGCTGGCCGGCGGTCTGGTGATGCTGTTCGGCGTCATCGGGCTGGGGTTCGCCTCCGCCTCGGTGGGGGCGCCGAGCTACCTGGTCGAGGACCTGGCGCGGATCCCGCTCGCGCCGGGGCTGGAGATGGCGCTGTTCGTCTCCTTCTTCGTGGCGTTCGCGATCAAGGCGCCGATGGTGCCCGTGCACACCTGGCTGCCGGCCACCACGGAGGAGGCCACCCCGGGCACCTCGACGCTGCTCGTCGGCGTGCTCGACAAGATCGGCACCTTCGGCATGATCAAGTTCTGCCTGGCGCTGTTCCCGGTCGCCTCGAAGCAGGCGGCGCCGATCGTCATCACCCTGGCCGTGATCTCGATCATCTACGGCGCGCTCGCCGCGATCGGGCAGACCAACCTGATGCGCCTGATCGCGTTCACCTCGGTCAGCCACTTCGGCTTCATGGTGATGGGCATCTTCGTGTTCACCACCCAGTCGATCAACGGGTCGATCTTCTACATGCTCAACCACGGCTTCTCGACGGCCGCGCTGTTCCTGGCCGTCGGCTACCTCGTACGCCGCCGGGGGAGCGCCGACATCGGCGCCTTCGGCGGAGTGATGCAGGTGGCTCCCGTCGCGGCCGGTGTCACGCTGTTCGCCGGTCTCGCCGGCCTGTCGCTGCCTGGCCTGGGCAGCTTCGTCGGCGAGTTCCTGGTGATCGCGGGCACCTGGTCACGCCTGCCCTGGGTGGCGGCGATCTCCACGATCGCGATGGTGCTGGCCGCGCTGTACATCCTGATCATGTACCAGCGCGTCCACACCGGCCCGGTCACCGAGCAGACGAGGCGTCACATCACCACCGACCTCAGCGGCTGGGAGCGGCTCGCCGTCGCTCCCGTGATGATCCTGCTGCTGATCACGGGCCTGTTCCCGAAGCCCGTCCTCGACGTGATCGAGCCGGTGGCGAAGCAGGCCATGTCCCACGTACAGGCAACAGACCCGGCGCCCGTCGTCGGCAACGGAGGCAAGCGATGATCTCGACGCTCCTGGAGATCCAGGCCCCCGTCATCGAGTACCGGCTGCTGGGCCCGATCTTCATCCCCTTCATCGCCGCCTGCATGGGCGTGCTGATCGAGGCGTTCGCGCCCCGACACCTGCGCGACGAGGGCCAGGTGATCGTGTCCGTGGTCGGGCTGCTGGCCTCGCTGTTCGTCCTGGTGCGCACCTGGGGCGGCTCGTGGCAGACGGTGGCCGGTGTCGGCTCCCTGTCGGTCGACGGCCCCACCCAGGTCTTCTGGGCCATGCTGCTGGTGTTCAGCCTGCTCAGCGTGCTGCTGTTCGCCGAGCGCCGTGCGTACGGGGGAGTGACGGCCTTCACCCCGATGGCCGCTGCCGTCCCCGGGTCGGGTCTCGAGCGTGACGCCATCGCTGCGCGCGTCGAGCACACCGAGGTCTTCCCGCTGCTGATGTTCGCGGTCACGGGCATGATGCTGTTCCCCGCCGCCAACGACTTCCTGATGCTGTTCGTGGCGCTGGAGATCTTCTCGCTGCCGCTCTACCTGCTGTGCGGCCTGGCGCGTCGTCGCCGTCTGCTGAGCCAGGAGGCCGCACTCAAGTACTTCCTGCTCGGGTCGCTCTCCAGCGCCATCTTCCTGTTCGGCGTCGCGCTCCTGTACGGCTACACGGGCTCCTTCGACTTCGGCGCCGTGGTCGTGGCGATCTCCGCCCCGACCCAGGGCTCCGGGCTGCTCGTCGCCGGCTCGCTGTTCGTGATGGTCGGCCTACTGTTCAAGCTGGGCGCGGTGCCGTTCCACTCCTGGACGCCTGACGTCTACATGGGCGCCCCCACCCCCGTGACCGCCTTCATGGCCATCTGCACCAAGCTGGCGGCCGTGGCCGCGACGGTCCGCGTGCTGTTCGTGGCCCTCGGCGGGATGCGGTGGGACTGGCAGCCCCTGGTCGCTGGCATCGCCGTGATCACGATGCTGGTGGGTGCCGTCCTCGGCATCGTGCAGCAGGACGTGAAGCGCATGCTGGCCTACTCGTCGATCGCTCACGCTGGCTTCCTGCTGACGGCTGTCGCCGGAGCGTCGATGCCCGAGACCCAGCTGCCCGTCGGCCAGATCGGCAGCGTCTCCGGGATCGCCTTCTACATGCTCGCGTACGGCTTCGCGACGCTGGGCGCCTTCGGCATCGTCACCCTGGTGCGCCACGGGGCCGTCGAGGAGAACGACATCGACGCCTGGGCCGGCCTCGGCCGTCGCCACCCGTGGATCGCCGGGGCGATGTCGCTGTTCATGCTGAGCTTCGCTGGCATCCCCCTGACCGCCGGTTTCATCGGCAAGTGGGCGGCGTTCGGCGCAGCCTGGCGTGGGGGCTACTGGTGGCTGGTGCTGGTCGCGGTGCTGATGAGCCTGGTGACCGCGTTCTTCTACCTGCGCCTGATCGTGGTCATGTACTTCCGTGAGGGCACCGAGGACTCCGGCGAGGCTGTCGCGCCGGGTCTGGCGACCACCATCGTCATCGTGGTGGGCGCGGCCATGACCCTGTTCCTGGGCATCGCTCCGGGGTGGGCGCTCGACCTGGCCGCCTCCAGCGTGCAGCTCCTCAGGTGAGCAGGGCCGTGACCCGGTCGGGGGAGGCGTTGCAGTCCTGGACGCAGCAGCGCCTCGCCAGCATCGAGGTGCGGCTGCAGGAGGCGGCGACCGGCCGTACGCCGTTCGTCACCGAGGCGGCCCGGCACCTCACCGCGGCCGGTGGCAAGCGTTTCCGCCCGGCGCTGGTCGCCCTGGCGGCAGCCGTGGGGCGTGACCTGGGCGTCGAGGTCGACGACGACGCGGTGGAGCGCGCCGCTCTCGTGGTCGAGCTGACCCACGTCGCCTCGCTCTACCACGACGACGTCATGGACTCCGCGGAACTCCGCCGCGCTGCGCCCTCGGCCAACGCCCTGTGGGACAACTCCGTGGCCATCATGGTCGGCGACCTGCTGTTCGCGCGCGCGTCGAGCATCGTGGCGACGCTGGGCGTCGAGTACGTCTCCTTACAGGCCGAGACCTTCGCCCGGCTGGTGCAGGGGCAGATCGCCGAGCTGCTGGGCCCCAAGGACGCCGATCCGCTCGAGCACTACCTCGCCGTGATCGCCGACAAGACCGGGTCCCTGATCGCCACCTCGGCCCGGTTCGGCGGCATGGTGGCCGGGCTCAGCGAGCCCCAGCTGGACGCGCTGACCCAGTTCGGCGAGGAGATCGGCGTCGTCTTCCAGCTCTCCGACGACCTCATCGACCTCACCAGCGACGTGGCCGGCAAGACTCGCGGCACCGACCTGCGTGAGGGCGTGCGCACCTTGGCGACCCTGTACGTCTCTGCGGGCGACGACCCTGCCGACGCGGAGCTTCGAGACCTGGTCTCCCGCCCGCTCGCCGAGCCCGAGGTTGCTCGTGCCCTCGCCCTGCTGGAGGGCCACCCGACGGTGCAGCGCGCTCGCGAGGAGATCATCCGTCGCGCCGAGGCCGCGCGGGCACTGCTCGCGGACCTGCCGGCCGGCCCGGCCCGCTCGGGGCTGGAGGAGCTCTGCACCACGGTCGTCAGCCGTACCAGCTAAGTGCCCCACCACGGGACGGCTCTTCCTCCTCTTGATCTCCAGTCATCTCGAAGCGTCGGCCCAAAGATCACGCCTGGTGAGCATGGCGCCGAGGCATGTCATCAATGTTCGAGTTCCACATACTGCTGAACAACCTCCTCGGGTACTCCGAGCTGGTGTGCTTGCCAAACTCTCAGCACCATCATTCCCTCGCGGGCAAGTCGATGAGCGGCACGTGGTTCCGGCATTGGATTATCGGCGTGTTTGACGCCGATGTAGGCGACGCGAATTTCGCTCGACCAATCGGTGTGCTTCCGCCCAAGGATCGCTTTCCAGTCCCAGCGGACCCGTTGGAAGATCGCTGCCAAGGCCCCGTTAAAATTATTCAACGACTCACGTCTCCCCGTGCATTGGCTCCTGATTTCGTAACCGAGGGCCTCTAGAGCGACGGCAACTTGCAGCAAGTCTGCTTCAACAGTTGTCCCCCGCTGAAAGAGTGTTGTGACGGCGATAGATGTGGGTCGGGACCAGCGATCCCAGTCGGTCATCCATTCGACAACGCGGCCTTGCTCCGTATCGGCAAGCGTGAACATCGGGCGTTTCCGACTTTCGATGTCTGTCGGGACATCCACGTAGCGACCGAAATGCGGCTCGTACAAGTTCTTCCACTCCCGGGCTGAACCGAGCGGATCGATCATGGACGGTTGATCGTCGTCCCGCATGACTGCCAGCGCTCGAGCTCTGAGTGCCTGCCCGTAGACGAGGCACATGAGGTCCTGCACCATCCGATGGACGCGAGCGTGGTGACGAAGTCCTTGGAGCTCAGTAGTCCGTGTTGAAATAAAGAGTGCTTCCTCGATGTGGTGCTCTCCTCCGCTCTGCGGAGGGCTGTACTTGATGGATGTGTCGAGCGCTAGATTAAACGCACCCCCGAGACTGCGGGTCTCGACATTCTCCGCTCGCAGATTTAAGCCCTTGAAATTGTTCGTATCGCCGTATTCGAGGGAGGTGGTTACACCGGTCCTTCCCACCCACTGGGCGAGTCCTTCCACTTCGGTCTTGAGTCCGTTTATTTGTGAATAGTCGAATACTTGGTGAACTCCGGATATGAGCCTGAAAGAATCGATCAAGGTCTGACTCATGGCATATCCGCCGAAGGCGAAGGAGCCACCTCTGTGGCGGCAGCCCTGAAGAAGGACGAGTCCTTGTGGCCCTTGAAAAGTCAAAGCCTCAGGGACTTGGAGTTGTTTCTCGATGTCCGGTGAGAAAGTGTCGTCGTGGGGGAGGGTGATTGTGGCGCCCGATTCAGTGACGGACATCATGGCTGGCGTTGGGTCTTCTTGAAGTCCGAAGACTCTGCCGACGAAAAATTCCCCGGGGGTGGGTGGGTTCGACATATTGTCAGGATAATCGTCATGATGCGTAGTGGCAAGGGCGCCCGACCAGTGAATTTGTGCGTGGCCGGCCGCGCGGGGCCGCCCGACGAGGCGACGCGGCCCCCGGCCGTTCGGTGGGCATGCGGCATCAGATTCTGCGTGCGACAAAATCAGCGGCTCGCTGTGAAGGAAAACCCTTGACGCATCTGGGCCGCCATCATGGCGGTGCGGGATCCGGGGCGGTCACGATAGGAGGACGAAGATGAACGATTTGATCGTTGGTGAGGACGGGCTGGCCCGTCCGGTCTGGGCGGCCAGCGACCCGCTGCTGCGGGACTACTACGACACCGAGTGGGGCATGCCGGTCCGCGACGAGCGCGGCGTGTTCGAGCGGCTCAGCCTGGAGGCGTTCCAGTCGGGGCTCTCCTGGGCGACGATCCTGCGCAAACGGGAGGGCTTCCGCGCGGCGTTCGCCGGCTTCGACCCCGACCCCGTGGCCGCGTTCGACGATGACGACGTCGTACGCCTCTTGGATGACCCTGGCATCGTCCGGAACCGGGGCAAGATCCTGGCCACCATCGGCAACGCACGGGCCACGGTGGCGCTGCGGGCCAAGGGCGGGCTGGAGACCGTGGTCTGGTCGTTCCAGCCGGAGGCGACCCCGGCCCCGGTGACGTACGCCGACGTGCCCACCACCAGCCCTGAGTCGATCGCCCTGTCGAGGAGGCTCAAGCAGGAGGGGTTCTCGTTCGTAGGCCCGACGACGATGCATGCGCTGATGGAGGCGCTGGGCATCGTCGACACCCACCTGGTCGGCTCGCACCGCCGGGGGTCGGCGGGCGTCTGGTGACGCCGAGCCCGTTGACCGGCCGCTGGTCAGCCACCGACCAGCCGGCGGGCGAGCAGGTCGGCGGCGGCAGCGGAGTCGTACGCGGGGTCGCCGACGAGCTCGCTGATGATCGCGTCGATGCCTCCGCTGACCACGACCGCGAGGTGCCTCGCCTCGCCGTCACGCGCGGGCGCGGGTGCCAGGTCAGCGGCGACCAGCAGGTCGGCCAGCGGCCCCCAGCGGCCCTCCGAGTCGACCGGGGCTCCGGACTCGATCAGCATCCGTACGTGCCGTGGGTGGTCACGCAGGTGGGCCACCATGCTGCGCACGTACGCCGCCGGCGCCTCCCGAGGCGTGGCTGCGTCGACAGCAGATCCCACGGCCTCGACCATTGCGTCGATGACCCGCGCCCGCGCTGCCCGTACCAGCTCGTCCTTGTTCTTCACGTGGTAGAGCACGGCGGCCTTGGAGACGCCGGCCGCTGACGCGATGGTCGAGAGCGAGGCACCGGCGAACCCGTGTTCGGCCACCTGGTCGATCGTGACCTCGATCAGCTGCTCGCGCCGCGCCTGCTCGGTGAAGGTCGGCCGTCGCTCAGGGGTGCTCATGGGCCGATGTTACCGTACGGTCATAGAACTGACCGATCGGTCAGGCGAGTCGAGCGAGGAGAGTGAGCATGGCGAGCACGCGGATCACGAGGCCGTGGAGCAGGCGCGGCCGAGGCTGGCTCGGTCTGATCGGTGCAGGGGTCGCGGGAGCCGTGCTGGCGACCCTGCTGACGAGCGGTGGCGCGGCGGTGGGCAGCTGGGACAGCGCGGAGGGGCAGGACGCCCACCTCGCCGCGTACGAGGAGGTCTTCGCCACCATGCCCAGGCCCGCGCAGACGCTGGACGTCCGCACCGACTACGGCGTCGTCCGCGTCTACCGCTTCACCGGCTCGGGTAGGGCCGCGGAGCCCCTGGTGCTGCTGCCCGGCACCACCTCCGGCGCCCCCGTCTGGGCGGACAACATGGCGTCGTTGCTGCGCGTGGGCGACGTGTACGCCCTCGATCTGCTCGGCGAGCCCGGGCGCAGCGTGCAGGAACGCCCCATCGCCTCCCACGAGGACGAGGCCAGGTGGCTCGACCAGACGCTGGCCGGGCTGCCCGAGCAGCGGTTCAACCTGGTGGGGCTGTCGATCGGCGGCTGGACGGCGACGAACCTCGCCGTGCGGCACCCGGAGCAGGTGGCGTCGCTGACGCTCCTCGACCCGGCCCTCGTGTATGGGGAGATCCCGCTGGGCACGATGCTGCGCGCGATCCCGGTGTCGGCGCCCTGGGCACCCCGCTCCTGGCGCGACTCGTTCACCTCGTACACCGCCGGCGGCGCCCCCGTGAGAGACGTCCCCGTGGCCCGCATGATCGAGGCCGGGATGCAGCACTACCGGATGCGTCTGCCGCAGCCGTCGCTGATCCCAGAGGACCAGCTCGCCGCCCTGCCGATGCCCGTGCTGGCGATCGTGGCCGGGAGGTCCGTCATGCACGACCCGGCCACGGCCGAGCAGCTCGCGCGGCGGGTGTTCACGGGCACTGATGTCGTGAAGGTCTACCCCACCGCCACCCACGCCATCAACGGTGAGCTCCCCGAGGAGATCGCCGCCGACATCAGCCAGCTCGTGGCCCGACGCTGAGAGCACGTACGCCTCTGCTCGACAGGTCGAGCAGAGGCGTACGCACCGAACCGAGACTCACCAGATGCTGACCCGCTCCTCCGGCCGCAGCCACAGCTGGTCGCCCTCGGTCACGTCGAACGCTGCGTAGAAGTCGTCGACGTTGCGCACGATCTGGTTGCAGCGGAACTCCGGCGGGGAGTGCACGTCGGTCGTGAGCCGCTGCAGGACCATCTCGTCACGCGCCTTGCTTTGCCAGATCGAGGCCCAGGAGAGGAAGATCCGCTGCAGGGCCGTGTAGCCGTCGATGTCGGGCGCGCTCTCGCCGCCCGCCAGCCGCCAGGCCTTGATGGCGATGGCCAGACCGCCCAGGTCACCGATGTTCTCACCGATGGTGAGCTTGCCGTTGACGTGCCGGCCGGGGGTCTGGGCCGGCTCCAGCGCGTCGTACTGGCCGATCAGGGCGTTCGTACGCTCCTCGAACGCGGCCCGGTCGGCGTCGGTCCACCAGTTGCGCAGCCTGCCCTCGCCGTCGCACGTGGAGCCCTGGTCGTCGAACCCGTGCCCGATCTCGTGGCCGATCACCGCGCCGATGCCGCCGTAGTTGACCGCGTCGTCGGCGTCGAAGGAGAAGAACGGCGGCTGCAGGATCGCGGCCGGGAACACGATCTCGTTGCGCAGCGGGTGGTAGTACGCGTTCACCGTCTGCGGGAACATCAGCCACTCGTCGGGGTCGATGGGGCCGTCGAGCTTGGACAGGGCGTGCGCGGTCTCGAACGCGGAGGCGCGCAGCACGTTGCCCACCAGATCACCCCGCTCCACCTCCAGCGCCGAGTAGTCGCGCCACTTGTCGGGGTAGCCGATCTTCGGCGTGAAGTTGGCGAGCTTCGTCAGCGCCTCGGCCTTCGTCGCATCGGTCATCCAGTCGAGGGCCGTGATCGACTGCCGGTACGCCTCCACGAGGTTCGCCACCAGCACGTCCATGCGCTCCTTGGCGGCGGGGACGAAGTGGCTGCGTACGTAGATCTTGCCGATCGCCTCGCCCATCACGCGCTCGGCGAGCCCGACCGCGCGCTTCCAGCGGTCCCGCAGCTGGGGGGTGCCCTGCAGCGTGCGCTCGTAGAAGCCGAACCGCTCGTCGACGAAGCGCGACGAGAGGTACGACGACAGCGAGGAGACCATCTTCCAGCGCGCCCAGGCCCGCCACTGCGGCAGCCGCTCCTCGGTGAGCAGCGAGGCCACGTCGGAGAAGAACGAGGGCTGGCAGCTCACCGCCTCACCGAACAGGCCCACCATGTCGGCCCCGGCCAGCACGGTCTGCCAGCCGAACCCGGGCGCCTCGGCCACCAGGTCGTTGACGCTGCGCAGGTTGTACATCTCGCGCATGTCACGGGTGCGCACCCGGTCCCAGTGGCAGGCCGCGATCTCGGTCTCCAGCGCCACCACGACCTCGGCCAGCGCGGCGGCGTCGGCCTGACCGACGAGCGCCAGGCTGCGCTCGACGTGACCGCGGTACTCGGCGAGGATGCTGGCGTGCTGGTCCTCCCGGTAGTACGACTCGTCGGGGAGCCCGAGCCCGTCCTGCGCCACGAAGAACACGTAGCGCGTCGGGTCACCCGGGTCGGCCTCCACGTCGGCGCCGAGCAGTGACGCGATCCCGTGCCGCAGCGACCAGCCGAGATGCGCCTGCAGGTCGCTCACCGAGCGGATCGCGTCGACCCGCTCCAGCAAAGGTCGCAGCGGCTCGGCGTCGAGACGCTCGGCGCGCTCGGCGTCCATGAAGTCGGAGTAGAGCGCCGCGATCTTGGCCTCCTCGGCCGACAGGCTCGCCGGGTCGGCGGCACCCAGACCGGTGAGGATGTCGTGGACGGCCTTCTCCGAGTCCTCCGCGAGCTTCATGAACGAGCCCCAGATCGGCTTGTCGGGCGGGATCTGCGCCGTCTGCAGCCAGCGCCCGTTCACGTGCCGGTAGAGGTCGTCGGCGATACGGACGCCCGGGTCGAAGTTCTCGTACGCGATCGGGGTGCTCACCTGCGTCATGCTAGTGGCGTCAGCGCGAACGCCACTCGATCGGGATGTCCTGCCACCGCGCCTTGGTGACGTCGGCGGTGATGGTCCAGGACCCGGTCTCCGGGTTGCCCTTGGTCTCGTCGCCGTTCTGCATCGTGTACTCGGTGTCGATGCTGATCGTCACCACGGCCTCGACGATGGCGGGGTCTGACGGCGACACCGTCCAGGTGGCGTCCGGGATGGGGTCCGGCGCGGTGAGACGGCGCTTCACCGTGCCGGGGCGTGGAGCCTGGTCCGGTGACCTGATCAGCAGCCGGTGCGGGCAGTTCTGAGGCGCCAGCTCCTGACGCTCCATGCAGCTGCGGAACGACTCCTGCGCCGCCTGGGTCAGCGCCTGCTTGCCCGCGGGGGTGATGGCGGCAGGCAGGTCCTTGAGCGCCGCGCTGTAGTCGAGGTTCTGCACCGTGAACTTCGAGGTGGGCAGGTACTCGATGAGCGGCAGCGTGGTACTGAGGGTGTACGTGCCCGGCACCACCTCCAGCTCACGGATGTTGAGCGGGATGTCCTGACCGTTGATGAACAGCCGCAGCCGTTCGCTCCGCTTTGCCGTGATCGGCACGGTGGTGGTGGTCTTGGCGAGGCGCCAGCTGCCCGACTCGGCCTTGACCACGCGGAACACCGTGTCCACCGCCTGGCTGCCGACGGTGTAGCTGGCACGGATCTGGCTCGCGTTGGCATCGGCGGTCGGCGGCACGTTGATGGCAGAGATCCTGCCCTCGGCCATCGAAGCACGCACGGCGGCGGGCTGCAGCAGCACCTGGCTGCCCTGGCCGCCCATGGGGCCGTACGAGAGGGCCTTCTCGATGTTCCCCTCCGACAGGGCGGTGAGGTACGCCCTGACGGCCTCGTCGCCGCGGCCGAAGCCAGCCACCTGGGTGGTCTCGACGGTGGGGATCTCCGGATCGACGACCACCGGCCGGCGGCTCTGCCAGAAGGCGGCGCCACCCACGCCCCCGAGCACGATCATGACGGCGGCGACGATCCACGCCGGGCGCACCGCGAGCCTGATCCGTTCCCGCGGGGCGACCACCTGCGGTCGCTCATAGCGGCCACCCTCCGGCTCGTCCACCGGCAGGCCACGCTGCACCTTCGGCACCACGATGTCCGTGGCGAGCGCAGGCGCCACGCGGCGGCCACCCTCCTCGGGGGAGAAGGCCGACCCGGCCCGCGGGTCCACGTCGGGGACCCAGCCGGGGGGCTCGGGGTCGCCCGCGGCGTCGCCGCCCACCCAGCCGGAGGGAGGAGGGGTGAGGCTGGTGGCTGACCAGGCCTCCTCGTCGGGGCGGAACCGCCGGGCCCCCACACCTGGCGACGCGATCGTGGCCGCGCTGGGCTGGAACGCGGTGGTGTCGACGGGCCCAGTGGGGCGAAGGACCGTCCCGTCGGCGGGTACGGGCTGACGCAGCACGGTCCCGTCTGCCCGCGGCGGGGGCACCTCCGCAGGGCCTGCTGGGCGCAGGACGGTGCTGTCAAGGGCTGGCCCCTGGGGGCGCAGGGCGGCTCCCGCGGTCGAAGGGGCGGTCCTGCGCGGCGGGCCGTCGGGCGCGACTCCCCGGGGGCGGAGGACGGTGCCGTCGAGGGGGGCGTGGGGCGCAGGTGGTCCCTGGGGGCGCAGGACGGTGCCGTCGACGGGCGCGT
>CAKZHP010000134.1 GCA_936924635.1 uncultured Propionibacteriaceae bacterium | reverse complement strand
CCGGCCGCCGGCCCGACCGTGCCGTGGGAGGAGTGGGGGGCCGGCGCGCCCTCCGTGCAGCCGGCGCGTCCGGTGCAGCAGGTCCCGCTGACGGGTCCGGCAGGCCAGCCGGGGGCTCCGCAGGGGCCCGGTCAGGGGGGGTCTCCGCAGGGGGGTGCGGTCGGGATGCCGACGGGGCCCGGCCAGGCAGGTGCCCAGCAGGGGGCGGGCCGGCCTGGGGGGCCGCAGGCTGGTCCGTACACGCCGGCCGGGCAGCCGAGCGCGCCGACGGGCCCCGTGGTGACCCAGGTGCCGGGAGGATCGTCGGGCGCGGCGGCGTACGCGCAGAGCGGCACTGGGCCGGAGCCGGACGCCCCGCTGGGGGGTGTGCCGCGGCAGTCGTACGAGCAGGACGCGGGCCAGGGCTCCGGGCGGTCGCCGGCCTCGTACGCACCGGTCGCGGCGCCTCCGACGACAGAACCGGAGGACGACGGCTTCCACACCCACCTCGCGCCGGCGACGCTGACGTCTGGGATCCAGCGGTCGGCGACCGAGGGCTGGCAGCTGCGGCTCGACGACGGCCGGGTGGTCGACGTCGACGGGCTGGTGCTGATCGGGCGCAAGCCGAGCGGGCGCGAGGGGGAGCAGGCGCAGCTGGTCGAGGCCGGGCAGGGCAGCCGGATGGTCTCCAAGACTCACCTGGCGGTCGGGCTCGACCACCGCGGCGTGTACGTGATGGACCGCAACTCCACCAACGGCACGGCGATCGCCAACGCGAACGGCGAGTATGAGCCGTGCGCGCCGGGTGACCCGGTGCGGGTGCGGGAGGGGCAGGTGGTCTCGTTCGGCGACCACTACCTCGAGGTGCGGCGGCGGGCGCCCGAGCCTCGGTAGGGAGGCGTCGAGAGCGGGTCCGCGGCCCCGCCGGTGTGACGGGACGTTGCCCGACGGGCTGAGCCAGCCAGCGCCACCGCGGCGGGGATGCCGACGGACGGGGGATCCTCGCCGGGACGACCGTGGGGCCGGGACATGAGTCTGCCTGCCGTGCCTGGACGCGGTTTAGTAGGGTCTCGCTGTGCTGCTCTCCGACCGTGACATCACCGCTGCGCTGGACTCCGGGCGGGTGGTCCTGGAGCCGTCCGACCGGGCGATGGTGCAGCCGTCCAGCGTCGACGTACGGCTGGACCGGTTCTTCCGGGTCTTCGAGAACCACCGCTACCCGCACATCGACCCGTCGGTCGAGCAACCCGACCTGACGCGCGAGATCGTGTGCGGCCCCGACGAGCCGTTCATTCTCCACCCGGGTGAGTTCGTGCTGGGGGCCACGTACGAGAAGGTCACCCTCGGCGACGACATCGCCGCGCGCCTGGAGGGCAAGTCGTCGCTCGGCCGGCTGGGCCTGCTGACCCACTCCACCGCGGGCTTCGTCGACCCTGGTTTCACCGGCCACATCACCCTCGAGCTGTCGAACATGGCGACCCTGCCGATCATGCTCTGGCCCGGCATGAAGATCGGCCAGCTGTGCTTCTTCCAGCTCTCCTCGGCGGCCGAGAACCCGTACGGGAGCGCCGTCAACCTCTCGCGCTACCAGGGCCAGCGCGGCCCGACGGCGAGCCGCAGCCACCTGAACTTCCACCGCACGCGCATCGAGGAGTGACCTGCGCTGCGTGAGCCAGGACCTACCGAGCTTGCGAGGCAGTCTGAGCCCGCGGTCGTGTTGGGCTGGTTGAGCAAGGATCAGCCGAGCTTGCGAGGCGGATCCGCGTCGAAACCACGGCAGGCCGAGCGGAGCGAGGCCTGACGGAGTCAGCAGCGAAGCGCACCAGCCCCGCTCCCGTACGCGCCCTGAGCCAGCGACCAGCAGCGCTCGCCGCTACGGTCAGCACGTGAGCATCTCCCGCGACGACCTCGCCTCGCTGATCGACCACACGCTGCTGCGTACGGACGCGACGCACGCCGACGTGCTCGCGCTCGTCGAGGAGGCCGAGGATCTCGACGTGCTGGCGGTGTGCGTGTCGCCGTCGATGCTGCCGCTGCCCGACCTGCCGCGCTCGCTGCTGCTCGCGACGGTGTGCGGGTTCCCGTCGGGCAAGCACACCACCGAGATGAAGGTGGCCGAGGCGGCGGAGTCCACCCGGCTGGGCGCCGACGAGGTGGACATGGTGATCGACCTGGGCATGGTGCGTACGGGTCGGCGCCGCGAGCTCGCCCACGAGATCGCCGCGGTGCGGGCGGAGGTCCCGCTGCTGAAGGTGATCATCGAGTCGGCGGCGCTGTCCGACGACGAGATCGTGCTGGCGTGCCAGGCGGCCCTCGACGGCGGCGCGGACTTCGTGAAGACCTCCACGGGCTTCCACGCCGCGGGGGGCGCGACGGTCGAGGCGGTGCGGCTGATGCGGGCAACCGTCGGCGACGCGATCGGCGTGAAGGCGTCGGGCGGGATCAAGACGTACGAGCAGGCCGCTGCCCTGGTCGCCGCCGGTGCGAGCCGGCTCGGCATGTCTGCCTCCGCCGACGTGCTCGCCGACGCTCCGACGGACTGACCTCGCGCCGGCCCCGGCGACTGAGAACGCCCACGCCGGGGCCTTTTCCTCGCAGCACGCATCGATCCGCGCAGCCGCCATGAAGGCTGCACGGATCGATCCGGGCTGTGGGGACGAGTGCCCACGTACGCGACGAGGCAGGGGTCGGTCTGCGTAGGGTGGCGGCATGATCACCGCAGCCGACCTCCTTCATGAGGCGCACTCCCGCATCCCCGAGACCGTCGAGGGTGCGCTCGACGGTCTGTCGCCGGAACAGCTGGCGACACAGCCCGATCTCGGTCAGGGCCCGAACAACTCCATCGGCTGGCTGGTCTGGCACCTCAGCCGGCAGGAGGACGCGCAGGTCGCGCAGCTCGCCGGGTCCGACGAGGTGTGGGCCGACGGCTGGCACGAGCGGCTCAAGCTGCCGTACGCCGCTGACGCGATGGGCTACGGCATGACCGATGAGGAGGTGGCCAAGTTCCCGGCCGTCGCCGCCGACGACCTGCTCGCCTACCAGCGGGCCGTCCACGAGCGCACCGCCACCTACCTGGAGGGCCTCGCTGACGCGGAGTGGGAGAAGGTGGTCGACGAGTCGTACGACCCCCCGGTCACCCTGGCCGTCCGCCTCGTCAGCGTGGTCGACGACGCCGCGCAGCACGGTGGCCAGGCCGCGTACGTGCGGGGACTCCTCCTCGGCTGACCCGCCTGGGCGCACCGAGAAGCACCCCACCGCCTGCACCGCAGATGAGTAGGTGCGTGCGTCTCGTGAACCCCGGGGTCAGACCTGGGCGGTGCGCCCGATGGCCAGCCGGAGGCTCCAGAACCGCATCAACCCCGCCACCGCCGACGCCGCGGTCAGCACGACGAGCCCGAGGGTCTGGCCGGGCTCGTTGACGACGGCGTCGAGGGCCCCCAGCGACCCGCTCGTCAGCCCGACCCCCACTCCGAACACCGCCAGACCGATGAGGTGGTGGCCCACCGCCCCGTCGGCGCCGCGCACCCCGAACGTGAACAGCCGGTTCCCGGCCGTGCTCGCGACCGTCGTCGTCAGCATCGCCACCAGGTTGGCCGCCTGGCTGCCCATCGGCTCGCTGAGCAGCAGGTAGAGCGCGGCGTACGCCATCGTCGACACCGTGCCGACAGCGACGAACCGCGCCAGCTGGCCCATTAGGTGTCACAGCTCCCGCGCGCGGGGGGAGACTCGGCCCGTCGCCGACAGCCGGATCGTCGTGCTGGGGGCGCTGACGCGGATGGCCGTGGTGCTCATGAGGCGACTCTCCCGACCCACGCTGTATGGCTGCCCGGAGGTTCCTGTGCGCCAGGTAGGAATCAGGAGCGCCTGGTAGGTCGCCGCCCGCGTGGGGCCGTGGCGCGCGGCACCACTGTGCCGCTGAGAAGGTGAGCAGGTCGCGTACGGCGGACGCGGTCATCCCCCGCTCCGCCACCCCCGGCCGCCGCCCCGGGAGACCACCTGCGCAGACCCACCTGCACAACCGGTGCGCAGACGTGCGCTGCTCTGCCCCTGGCCGACCCGCGCCAGTATTCGCACCGGTTGTGCAGACGACCCGATGCCTGGTCGAGTGTGTCGGGCGCCCGCGGCGGGTCGAGCCGCACATCACCTGGTCCCCGAGCGCCCCATCACCATCCGCAGAGCCAGGAACCGGACCACCGTGGCCGCGGCGTTCGCGCCCGTCAGCACGGCCACCTCCACCCAGGTCGCGACCTGACCGAACGCCGCATGCAGTGCCACCAGCGACCCGCTCGTCAGCCCCAGCGCCACAGCGAACGCGAACAGCCCGGTGAGGTGGTGCTCGACGGCCCCCTCGCGGCCCCTCACGCCGAACGTGAAGACCCGGTTCGCCGCCGTGTTCCCCACCGCCGTCATCACCAGCGACACGAGGTTGGCCGCCTGCGGTCCCATGACGTGGCGCAGCAGCAGGAACAGCACGAAGTACGCCACCGTGGAGGCGACGCCGACCGCCCCGAACCGCACGACCTGGGCCAGCAGCCCCCGCGGCACCCCTGGCACCGTCGCCGGCAGCGACGGGCGGGCGAGCTCCGCACGCACGCGCGACACCGGGATCCGGCCGCTCGTCAGGCCCGTGAGCAGCCGCCACACGCCCCGCAGGTCCTCGGTGGCAGTGCTCACGATGTGCACCGTGGTACCGGGGTCGTCGGTCCAGTCGACGGGCACCTCGTGGATCCGCAGCCCGGCCCGCTGCGCCAGCACCAGCAGCTCGGTGTCGAAGAACCAGTTGGTGTCCTCGACCAGCGGCAGCAGCTGTCGCGCCGCCTCGCGCCGCAGCGCCTTGAACCCGCACTGCGCATCGGAGAACGTCACCCCGAGCGACCCGCGCAGGATGAGGTTGTAGCAGCGCGAGATCACCTCTCGCTTCGGCCCGCGCACCACCCGCGACCCGCGTGCCAGCCGCGTGCCGATCGCGACGTCGGAGTGCCCGCTCAGCAGCGGCGCGATGAGCGGCAGCAGTGCGGCCAGGTCTGTCGACAGGTCGACATCCATGTACGCCACCACGTCAGCCTCGCTGGTCAGCCACACCTCCTTCAGTGCGCGCCCGCGGCCCTTCGCGTCCAGGTGCACGACCCGTACACCCGGCACCTGACGCGCCAGCCGCGCCGCGATCGCGTACGTCTCGTCGGTCGACGCGTTGTCGGCGATCGTGACCCGCCAGCGGTACGGGAGGGACGACTCGAGGTAGGCCGTCAGGGTGCGCACGGCCCGCTCCAGGTCGACTGCCTCGTTGTACACGGGGACGACGATCTGGACGGTGGCCTGCCATACGTCGCTGGCCGGCACTGTGGCCCGCTCCATCGTGGTCACGGGGATCACCGCCCGCTCGTCAGGTCGTACACGGTGGCCCCGCCCACGGTCGTGGCCGTGTAGGTGCTGGCGACCCAGCTCTCGATCTCCGACGCGGCGCGGCTGCCACCGGTCTGGCCGCCACCCGTGCCGCCCATGCCGGCCGGTCCGCCCCCGACGGGAGAGAACGACGGGACGCTGGTGCCGGCGATGTAGTAGTGGATTCGACCCGCGGCGACGTCTGCCTGGAACTCCGCCAGCGTGGGCGCCGGGTCAGACCCGTTGAAGCCTCCGATCGCCATGACCGCGGTCTCGCTGGCGAGCTGGTAGCTGGCGGCGTTCTGGGCACCGGTGGTGGCGGCGGTCCAGGTGTACGCAGCCGCGTCCTGCTGCAGCAGGGCGACCAGCTCCGCCGACGCCTTCGCGCCGTTGAGGAGACCGCCGCCCGCCCCACGCTGCCCGGTCTGGCCGGCAGGCGTGGGCCCCGTCTCCGCCTGGCCCTGCGCGCCGCGACCGTCGATGCGCCCGTCCCCAGGCACCTGACCGGGCTGACCCTGCTGCCCGGGCATCCCACGGCCACCGGCACTGCCGGGCCCACCCGACGTCGCCACCAGGCCCGTACGTGCCGGCCCCGCCGTCACGATCGACCCGGTGTGCGCGGTGGCCGCGGTGTTGAGGGAGTACGCCCCGGGGCCGGCGAGCGACGCGACGACCGCGAGGCCCACGACGAGCGAACGCAGCGCGTCGGGGAGCCGGCTGCCGAGCAGGAACGCGACGGCGGCCAGCAGCAGGACGGCCGCGGCCGCGACCGAGACCATCAGGTACACGCCGCCGGCGACGCTGGCCAGCGCGACTCCCCAGGCGCAGGTCGCCAGCGCGGCGACGGCAAGCCCGAGCCGGCCCACGAACGTGTCCCGTCGCGACCACGCCACCGCACCGCCGAGCGCGAAGGCACCCGCGATCGCGGGAGACAGCGCCACCGTGTAGTAGTCGTGGTAGATGCCGGCCATGAGGCTGAACACCAAACCGTTGACCACGAGCCAGCTGGTGAAGAGCACGAGCGCGCCGGCCGTACGGGTCGCTGCCGACCCCTCACCGGAGCGGAGCGTGGTCGCCCAGGCCCTCCGGCCCAGCAGGAGCAGACCCGCCACGGCCAGCACCAGCGCGGCAGGGATCAGCCACGAGACCATCTCGCCCGACACCGTCGTGAACATGCGGCTGATGCCGGTGGTGCCCCAGCGGCCGCCCGTGCCGCCCCCGCCAGCGACTGAGCCGGTCTCGTTGCCGTTGAGCCGGCCGAGGCCGTTGTAGCCGAACGTCAGCTCCAGGACAGAGTTGGTCTGGGAGCCACCGACGTACGGGCGGGCCGACGCCGGCATCAGCTCCACGATCGCGATCCACCAGCCGAACGCGACCACCATCGCCGCGAAGGCGGCCAGCAGGTCGACCACCTTCTTCCTCCAGGAGGCGGGGGCTGCGACCGCGTACGCGAGGACCAGCGACGGCAGGATCACGAACGCCTGCAGCATCTTCGCCAGGAAGCCCAGGCCGACGATCGCGCCGGCGCCGACGAGCTTCCAGCGGGAGGCGGTCTCGGCGGCCCGCAGCGTCATCGCGGAGGCGGCCACGTAGCAGAGCACCATCAACGCGTCGGGGTTGTTGAAGCGGAACATCAGCGTCGCCGACGGCGTGAGCGCGAAGGCCAGGGCCGCCACGATGCCGGCCCAGTGGGCGCGGGCCGGGGACGGTGCCCCCGCGTAGCGGCTGGCCGGGCCCGAGAGCGTACGGCGCACGGTGATGTACAGGATCGCGGCCGTCGCGACCCCCATCAGTGCTTGTGGGAGAAGGATGCTCCAGGAGCTGAGGCCGAAGAGGCGTACGGACAGGGCCATGATCCAGAGCGCGCCAGGGGTCTTGTCGACGGTGATGGCGTTGCCCGGGTCGAGCGACCCGAAGAAGAACGCCTTCCACGACATCGATCCGGCCTGCGCAGCGGCGGAGTAGAAGGAGTTCGCGTACCCCGACGCCGACAGGCCGACGGTGTAGAGGGCTAGGACCACGACCAGGGTGGCGCCCAGGGAGGCGGCGACCGTGGCGCGGCTGATCGAGTGCGCGTCGCGCGCTGAGCTGAGTGCGGTGGCGCCCGGGGCGCTCAAGGTTGAGGTGGTCACGAGAAGAACCGTCGCGGCCCCGGCTGTCGCGCTGCTCGGGTGACTCTGTGCGTCAGGTGTGAGACCTGACGCACGTCCCGCGGCCGGCGAGGGCACTACGTGCAGCGCGAGAACGCCTGACGCTCAGTCCTGGACGGCGCGCCGCAGCCTGACCTCGAACCGCGTACGCCCTGGCACCGACTCCACCGAGACCGACCCGCCGTGCGCCTGCACGACGGCGGCCACGATCGAGAGCCCGAGCCCGGTGGACTGGCCCTGCTTGCGTACGCGCGACGCGTCGGCCCGGACGAAGCGCTCGAAGACCTTCGGCAGCAGCTCGGCGGGGATGCCGGGCCCGGTGTCGGTGACGGACGCGACGACCTCGTCGCCCTCGACCCGTACGCCTGCGGTCACCAGCGTGCCCGGCGGCGTGTGGGTGCGCGCGTTGGCGAGGAGGTTCGCCACCACCTGGTGGAGACGGAACCGGTCACCGACGACGGCCACCGGCTCCTCGGGCAGGTCGACCTCCCACTCGTGGTCGGGCCCTGCCACCTGCGCGTCGGCGGTGGCGTTCATCACAACCTCCGTCAGGTCGACCTTGCTGAGCGACAGGTCCGGGCCGTTGTCGAGGCGGGCGAGCAGCAGCATGTCCTCGACGAGGCGGCTCATGCGCTCCGACTCGGACTCGATGCGGCTCATGGCGAACTGCGTGTCCGCCGGGAGATCGGACCGCCCGCGCCGGGTCAGCTCGGCGTAGCCACGGATCGCCGCGAGCGGGTTGCGCAGCTCGTGCGACGCGTCGGCGACGAACTGGCGCACCTTGGTCTCGCTCGCCTGCCGGGCGGCCAGTGCCTGCTCGACGTTGCCGAGCATGGTGTTGAGCGCCAGGGCCACGCGCCCGACCTCGTTCTGCCCGTCGACCGCGTGCGACCCGACGCGCAGCGCGAGGTCGACCTCGCCCCGGTCGAGGCGGCGACGCGAGACCTCGGCCGCGACGCCGGCGACGTCGCGAAGGGGGCGGAGCGCGCGCGTCACCACGAGCCGGGTGACGAGGATGGCGACGCCGATGGCGAGCAGGGCGAGCACCACCTCGATCCACATCATCGTCTTCACCGTGCGGCGGACGTCGTCGAGCGGGAGCGCCACCACGTACATCGCGCCATTCTTCCCCGTGAAGCTCGCCACCCGGTAGGAGCCGAGCCCCGGCACCTCCAGGCTCTTCGGCTCCGGCCGGGCGTAGATGAGGCAGTACTCCATGGCCTCGGCCGTGACCGGCACCCGGCCGTCGCGCGTCAGGTACGTGGCCCGTGACTGCTGCCCCTCGCGGGCGATGACGAACGACCCGACGGGCATGCCGGGCAGGCGCCCGCCGCGCGGGCCCTCGTCCTCCAGCGGCGCCTGGGAGACCCGCACCAGCAGGTCGCGCAGCTGGGCGTCGGTCCGCCCGTACGCGACCTGCCGCACCGCGGTCAACGACACCATCGACACCAGCAGCGCGGTGGCGGCCACGATGGCGGCGACCTGCAGCACCAGGCGTCGCCCGAGGGTGCCTCTGCCGATCGGGCTGGGGGGTCGCTCGACGGCGGCGACAGTCATTCCGCGGCCGGCCTCAGCACGTACCCTGCGCCGCGCAGGGTGTGGATCATGGGCGCCCGGCCAGCATCGATCTTCTTGCGCAGGTAGGAGATGTAGAGCTCCACGACGTTGGCCTGGCCTCCGAAGTCGTAGTTCCAGACCCGGTCCAGGATCTGTGCCTTGCTGAGCACCCGGCGCGGGTTGCGCATCAGGTAGCGCAGCAGCTCGAACTCGGTGGCCGTGAGCGAGATGTCCTCACCGCCCCGGGTCACCTCGTGCGAGTCCTCGTCGAGCGTCAGGTCACCGACGACCAGCATCGCCTCGGAGCGTACGACGGTGGCGCCCGTGCGACGCAGCAGGCCGCGCATCCGGGCGATCACCTCCTCCAGCGAGAACGGCTTGGTGACGTAGTCGTCGCCACCGGCGGTGAGCCCCCCGATCCGGTCCTCCACCGCGTCCTTGGCGGTCAGGAACAGCACCGGCACGTCGGGCAGGTCCGTGCGTACGCGCCGCATCACCTCGAGCCCGTCGAAGTCGGGCAGCATCATGTCGAGCACCAGGGCGTCAGGGCGGGTCTCCCGGGCCACCTTGACCGCCTCGGTGCCGGACGCGGCGGTCGACACCGCCCACCCCTCGTACCGCATCGCCATCGCGAGCAGCTCGGTGAGGCTGCTCTCGTCGTCGACGGTGAGCACCCGGATCGGGCTGCCGTCAGGCCGCGTGAGCCCCTCGTGCGTGTCTGGTCTGGCCATGTCCCGATCCTCCCAGCCCTGGCGAGTCCCCAGCCATGAGCCACCTGTGCGTTCTCTGTGAAGCTCAGGGGCTGAGGTGGTCGTGCGCGGTCACGGGGAACCGGTGCCACTCCTGAGGCGGGTTCAGCTCGATGGGCAGCACGGCGGTGACCAGCCCGGCGGAGGCGGCCGACGACCGCCGGGTCAGCAGGGTCTCGTACACGAGACCGGACGACGGCACGGGCGGCATCGAGGGAGCGACGCGCTGGTGCGCCCATGCGGTGATGGTGAGCACCTCGGCGTCGGTCAGGAGCTCCCGGGGGATCGCGAGGAGCATGGCGCGGGCCCGCAGCGTGAGCAGGAGGAAGCCACCGCGCAGCCGTACCTGCTCGACGGCGGCGGCCCGGGGATCGAGCGACCGGCCGGAGAGCCCGTACGTGATCGTGAGGACGACGGCGATCGCCTGGCCCAGGAGGCCTGCGGGCCCCGTCAGCTGCGCGTCGGCGAGCACGCGGCCCCCGGCGCTTCACCAGCGCGGCGTCGACGGCCAGGGTGCGCTGCGACGCGGGCCCTCGGGGGCGGTGGAGCGATGGAGGGAAGGCCCACGACCGGCAGCGTGCGCGGGGGTGGGCCAAGGTCTCCCCGCGGTTCAGGCGGGGTCGTGGTCCCGGATGACTCGCCCGCTCGCGTCGCGCTCCCGCCGGGGGTTGCGGAACAGGTTGTCGACCCCTGCCCGTCCGGCCCCGAAGACGACGAACATCAGCGACAGGGCAGCGAGGATCGCGTTGTACTCGTACCCGTTGTTGTGCACGTTGAAGCCGTTGCGCCACTGCACCCAGAGCACGATCATCAGGAACTGCGCGAAGAAGACGGCGGCCACGGCGGGGGTGAGCACGCCGAAGATCATGAGGATGCCGCCGACCACCTCCAGCACCACCGACCCCCAGGCGAACAGCTGGGGCTCCGGCAGGCCGTACTGGGTCAGGTAGTCGGCCTGCGCCTGGATGCCGCCCTGCCAGCGGTTCCACCCGTGGTAGACCATGACCGCACCGAAGATGACCCGGGCGATGAGCAGGCCGATGTCCTGCAGGACCCTCACGAAACTCTGCACTGGTGTCCTCCTCCGTCGAGCGCTCACGGTAGCGGCTGCGTCCCCTGATCCCCGGGAGGCGCCCGGCCCGCGCCCTGATCCGTGCACGTCGCGGCCAGGTGGTCGGCACAACCGGTGCGCATCCGTGCGCAGGTGGCCCGTGGGGCGAGGTGCGCACCTGTGCGCACCGGTTGTGCAGACGAGATCAGCGGTAGCGAGGCGGGTTAGCGCCCAGGCGCGGCCCCGACATGGGGTCACCAGCCCTGGGCACATCCATCGAGCCTGGGTGCCCCCTGAGCCGTACCCACCGTCGACGACCGCCGACGATGCCCCAACCCGACGGCTCAGGGGGAGACGTCACCAGCCCTGCAGCACGACCGTCCCGGCCAGGTCTCCGGCCTCGACGAGCCGGTGGCCCTCGGTGAGCGACTCGACCGAGATGGGCCCGAGCTCGTGGGCGATGACCGGTCGTACGCGCCCGTCGTCGACGAGGTGGAGACGCTGGTTCGTGCCCGGCCGGTTGATGGCCCCGGCGTAGTAGACCTCGTCACCGGGCTGGAACAGGGAGACCTCGTCGCCGACCGCGGTGACCGTGCCGGCGGCGTCGAAGCCGAGGACCCGCAGGCCGTCGGGCTCCGAGCCGGCGCGCAGCTTCACGTCGACGGGGTTGACCGAGACAGCCGCGACCTCGACCAGGAGGTCGTGGGGGCCGGGCTCGGCGACGGTGATCTCCTCCTGCACGAGGCAGTCCGGCGCGGTGACGGGGTGGCAGGTGCGGTACCCGATGGCTGTGGTGGTCGTCATGGCTCCACCGTGACCCAGGAGGTGTGGTTTCCCGCAAGGGCCATTGCTTTCTGACAGATACCATGATGTCCGTGACGACCACAGATGAGCGCCGCGGCGATGCGTACGCCGCACTGTGCCCCTGCCGCGACATGCTCGACCTGCTGTCGCAGCGCTGGGCCGCCCTGGCCATCGGAGCCATGGAGGCCGGACCGCAGCGGTTCGGCCAGCTGCGTGCGCGGCTGGAGGGCGTCAGCCCGAAGGTGCTGACCCAGACGCTCCGCCGCCTGGAGGACCGCGACCTGGTGACCAGGACGGTGTACGCCGAGGTGCCGGCTCGCGTCGACTACGCGCTCACCGACCTCGGCCGGAGCGCCGCCGAGCCGCTGCGCGCCCTCCGCGAATGGGTGGAGACGCACACGCCTCCGGGTGAGGACCCCGCGACACAGGCCTGCCCCTGACGCATCAGGCGAAGGGCGCGGATGGCGCCCGGAAGCCGTACGCGTCTGAGGCCAGCTCCTGATCCGCGTCCGCACAGCCCGGATCGATCCGAGCAGCGTGCATGGAGGCTGCGGGGGTGGATTCGGGCTGTGGGGATGGGGAGATGGGGGTGCAGGGCCCCGGGAAGGTGGCATGTGCGCCTGCGCCGACCGCGTCGCCCGTACGCGCCCCCACCACCGGCGTCCGCGCAACCCGGATCGATCCGAGCAGCGCGCGTGGAGGCTGCGGGGATCGATTCGGGCTGTGGGGATGCGAGAAGAGGGGCTGGAAGGGCAGGCGGCGCGGGAGACGACGGTCGGCGAAGCCGCGCGTACGGCTGCGGGCGCCTGCTCAGTCTCGCGCGCTCAGTCTCTGCTGCCCGCTCGGTCGCCTCCGGCCGCGAGCCGGAACACCGGCCCCTCACGGCAGATCAGCGGGGACTCCGCGGTCGGCGTGCGCTCGCCGGTGGCGCAGCCGTGGCAGTAACCCAGGCCGCAGGCCATGTGGGCCTCCAGCGACACCTGTACATCGGCGCCCCACACGGCACCGAGGTCCTCCGAGAGCCGCGTCAGACGCTCCGAGCCGCAGACGAAGACCTGCTCGGGCGGGGCGTCCGCGTACGCCTCCAGGAGGAGCTCACGCACCGCCGCCGGGTCCGACGAGCCGTCGCTGTCGACGACCTGCAGCCGGCGCTGCACCCCGACCCGCTGGTATTCGGCGTCGGCCACCAGCGCGTGGGCCGTCCGTGCCGAGTCGAGCGCGGTGACCTGCACCCCGGCGCGTACGGCGTCGGCGGCCACCGTGGTCAGCGAGCAGGTGCCGATGCCGCGGCCCACCAGCAGCAGCCGCCGGGTCTCGGCCCGCAGCTCGAAGCCCCGTCCGAGCGGCCCGACCACGGTGATGGTGCCCCCGGCGGCCCGCCGGCTCAGCGCCCGGGTGCCGTCGCCCACGACCCCGTACAGGACCTCCAACGTGCCTGCCGCCGGGTCGACCGAGTAGATCGCCATCGGCCGCGGCAGCACGGGCCCGGTCTCGCCCGGGCCGGGGACGGTGATCATGACGAACTGGCCCGCGCGGGCCGTGCGCGCGATCTCGGGGGAGCGCACCTGCAGCTGCCAGTAGCGGTCGGCGACGTGGCGGTTGACCACCACGACCGCGTGGTCGAGCCGGGGAGAAGGCCCGTCGGCCCACGGCGGCATCACGACCAGGCGCTCGGCCAGGTCGGCCGAACCGCCGCTCACGAGGCGCTCCGGCGGGCGAGGTCGGCGTCGAGGGCCAGCAGCGATCGCAGCAGCACCTCGGTGCCGACCGCGATCTGGGCCGACGAGGTCCACTCCTGCGGCACGTGGCTGAGCCCGCCGCGGCTGGGCACGAAGATCATGCCCACCGGCACCACCCGGCCGATCATCTGCGAGTCGTGGGAGGCGCCGGAGTACATCACCCGGTAGGGCAGGCCCATCTCCGTGCACACCGCCGCGGTGGTCTCCCGCACCCAGGCGGGGATCACGGCGGGGGAGGCGTCGCTGAGCAGCCGGACACCCAGCTCGATCCCGCGACGGGCGCAGATCTGGCGCGTGCGGCGTACGAGCTCGTTGGCCGTGTCGCGCTGCCGGCGCGAGTCGATGTCGCGCACGTCGACCCAGGCGGTCACCGTGCCCGGGATGGTCGTGATGCTCCCGGGCGCCACCTCCAGCTTGCCGATGGTGACCCGGGTGCCGCGGTGCTGGGCGTCGTTGGCGAGCCGCTCGGCCGTCAGCACCACCTCGCTGGCCGCCGCGAGGGCGTCGTGACGCAGCGCCATCGGCGTGCTGCCGGTGTGGGAGGCGACGCCGGAGAACGACAGCTGGAAGCGCGTGCTGCCGCTGATGAGGTCGACGAGGCCGATCGGTAGCTGGTGGTGCTCCAGCACCTGGCCCTGCTCGATGTGCAGCTCCAGCCAGGCGCCCCACTCGGCCGCGTCCCAGGCCGCCTCGCCGACCCGTGACGGGTCCATGCCCAGCTCGGTCATCGCCTGCGCGATGCTGATGCCGTCGGCGTCGGTCATCTGCGCCAGCGCCTCGGGCGTCCAGTCGCCCGCGGCCGCCTTGCTGCCCACGCACGCCTGCCCGAAGCGGGCACCCTCCTCGCACGCGAACGCGACGAAGCGCATCGGGTGCTCGTGGGCGACGTCGTTCTCTACCAGCAGGCGGGCGACCTCCATGGCCGCGACCACGCCCACGATGCCGTCAAACCGACCGCCCTGGGGCACCGAGTCCAGGTGCGATCCGGTGCCGATGGCGGGGGCGCCCTCGGTGCGGCCGGGCCGCTCGGCGTACGTGTTGCCGATGCTGTCGGTCCACACCCGCAGCCCGAGGCCGGTCATGTGGTCGGCGAAGACCTGGTGCGCCTCGCGCTCCAGCGGCGTGAACGCGAGCCGGCTCACGCCCTGATCGCCAGAGGTGGTGCTGATCTGGGCGATCTGCTCCAGGAGCGCGTGCACCCGGTCAGGGTCGATGCGCAGCTCCTCGACCGCGGCGGTCTGCGTCACGCTCACGCCTCCACGAGGGCGCGTACGGGGAGGTCGCCGGCACCGTCGCGTACGGCGGTGGAGCCCTGGCAGACGGTGACGCCGACCACCTCGCCACCCCGGGCGGCGACCACGGCACGTACGGCGAGGAGGTGGTGCTTGTTGCGCAGCAGCGAGGCGACCACGACCACGCGGTCACCGGCGTTCACCTCGCCCTCGAGCTCGGCCACACCCTGGGCGTCGAGGCCCTGCACCAGGCGGGCGCCGAGCTCGCGCGCCACGACGTGGGCGAGGGCCAGGTCGTCGTCGTCCCAGTAGCAGACGACGTCGGCGTCGAGCGACTCGGCGAGCGCGCGCCCCAGCGTCTCGGTGGCCTCCGGGCTCGGCAGCGGCGAGTAGGAGGCGTCGGTCGACCCGGCCAGGCCGCTGGCGGCGAGTGCTTCCTCGATGGTCATGGCAGCTCCTTCGTGGGTCAGACGTCCAGCTCGCTCAGGGTGAAGAGCGGCGCGTAGTGGTGGCCTGCGGACTCGAGCGCCGTACGGCCTCCGGCCTCACGGTCGATCACGGCGATCACCCCGGTCACCGTCGCGCCCAGCTCGGTCAGGCGGGCGATCGAGGTGAGGGCCTGGTTGCCGAGGCTGACGACGTCCTCCACGAGGACCACCCGCTCCCCGGCGTGCAGCTCGCCCCTGACCGGCGGTGCCCCGGCCTCGGCGGAGCGGCGGATGATGACGAACGAGAGCCCCGTCGCCAGCGACACCGCTGCCGCCAGGGCGACGCCGCCGCCCTCGGTGGCCGCGAGCCGCTCCACGTCGGGCGAGACCTGCTCGGCGAGCATGTCGGCCACCCGGCGCAGGATGGTCGGCTTGGTCTCGAACAGGTACTTGTCGAAGTAGAAGCTGGTGCGCTCCCCGCTCGACAGCGTGAAGTCGCCCCGCAGGTAGGAGGCGGCCACAAGGTCGGAGGCCACCTCGCCCCGCAGCCGGTCGCGGGAGGCCGCGTCAGCCCGTACGTCGAACTCGACCAGGTCGCTCATCACTCGAGCTCCGCGCCCTTGCGCTCGCGGATGAGGAACACCGTGACGATGACGTCCAGCAGGTAGATCGAGGCGAGCAGCGCGATCGCGAACCCGAAACCGCGGCTGGCCGCCAGCGCGCCCACGACGATCGGGCCCAGGCCGCCGATGCCGCGGCCGACGTTGAAGAGCACGTTCTGCGCGGTGGCGCGGGCCTCGGTCGGGTAGAGCTCGGCCATCAGGGCGCCATACCCGCCGAGCATGCCGTTGACGAACGCACCCATCACGGCGCCGCCGATCAGCAGGGTGGAGGGGTTGTCGAGCTGGCTGTAGGCGAGCACGGAGGCGAAGGCGCCGACCTGGAAGATCAGCAGGCTGGGCTTGCGGCCGATGTGGTCGGCCAGGATGCCGAACAGCATGATGCCGACCGCCATGCCGAGCACGGTGACGATGGTCCAGACCACCGACTTCGTGAGGCTGAACCCGAACCGGTTGGACAGGTAGCTCGGCAGCCAGATCATGACGCCGTAGTAGCCGAAGTTCTGCACCGAGGTGAGCACGATCATGGCGATCGACGACTTGATGTTCTCCGCGCCGCGGAACAGCTGGCCGATCTGGAAGGTCTTCTTGGCGGTCGCCTGGCGCTCCACGAACATCGCGGGCTCCTCGACGCCGTGGCGCACCAGCGCGGCGGCCACGGCGGGGATGGCGCCCAGCATGAACAGGCCTCGCCAACCGATGGCGGGGGTGCTGAGGGCCCACAGACCGACCAGGTTGGCGAGCAGCACGCCCGACTGCCAGCCCAGGCCGACCAGCGAGGTGGCACGGGCGCGGAGACGCGCGGGCCACGCCTCGGCGGCCAGAGTCATGCCGACGCCGAACTCGGCGCCCAGGCCGATGCCGGCGATGAACCGGGCGGTCGCCAGCAGGCCGTAGTTCGGTGCCAGGCCGCTGAGGAACGTGAAGACGGCGAACAGCACGATCGAGTACGTCAGCACGCGGACCCGGCCGATCCGGTCGCTGAGGATGCCTCCGATGACGCCACCGATCACGGCGCCCCACAAGGTGATGGTCGCCAGGGACCCGGCCTGCGTCGGCGTCAGGTGAAGGGCGGCGGTGATGGCCCCCAGTGCCACCGAGAGGATCAGGAAGTCGAAACCGTCCATGGCATAGCCGACGACCGAGGCGGTCAGGGCCTTCCAGGCGTATTTGTCGGGCCTGTCCGAACGTACGACCTCGGTCACCGTGGGCGTGGTCTCACTCATGCCGTCCTCCTGACGTGCGTGTGTCGGTGCCGCCGCCCGTGTCGGGCTGCGGCGGGGTCGGCACCGTGAGGGTGCCCACGAGGCTCGCGACGCTGTCGACGCCCAGCGACTCAAGCAGCGGTGGCAGGTCGTCGACGACGCGGATCATGGCGTCGGGGCGGGTGAAGGTGGCCGTGCCCACCTGCACCGCGCTGGCGCCCGCCATGAGGAACTCCGCGGCGTCCGCCGCCGTCGCGATGCCGCCGCACCCGATCACCGGGATGCTGACGGCGTGTGCAGCCTGCCAGACGAGGCGCAGCGCGATGGGCTTGATGGCTGGGCCCGAGACGCCGCCGGTGGTGTTGCCGAGCACCGGGCGGCGACGGCGGAGGTCGACGGCTAGCCCCACGAACGTGTTGGCGACCGTGATCCCGGCGGCTCCGGCGTCTTCGGCGGCGCGGGCGATGTCGTCGATGCGGGCGACGTTGGGCGTCAGCTTCACGAGCACCGGCTTGTCGGTGCGGGCGACCACCAGCGAGGTCACCTCGTGGACCGAGCGGGGGTCGGCACCGATCTCCAGCCCGCCGTGCTCCAGGTTGGGACAGGAGACGTTGACCTCCAGCGCGTCGTACGCACTGTCGCCGAGCTCGTCCACCACCGTGCCGTACTCGGAGACCGCCAGACCGCCGACGCTGACGACCACCGGCACCCCGCTCGCGGTGTAGCCGGGGAGGATCTTCTCCACGAAGTACGCGGTGCCGTGGCTGGGGATGCCGACGGCGTTGATCATCCCGTACGGCGTCTCGGTGAGCCGGTGGCTGGGGTTGCCCGACCGCAGCCGGGCGAAGACGGTCTTGGTGACGACGGCGCCCAGGCGGTCGAGCGGGATCATCGGCGCGAGCTCGGGGCCGAAGCATCCGGACGCGGGCATCACCGGATTGGCCAGGCGCAGGTCGCCGATGGCCACGCCGAGATTCACACCCATCACTTCCGCCTCACGAAAGTAGGTACCGAGAGATGGAATCCTGGCAGCGCCGTGCGCGGTCGTCAAGACCTCGCGGGTGCCGGGCCGCCCAGCTCGCGGGAGATCGCGGTGGTCGCCGCGACCAGGTCCGGTGCCCAGGCCGTCTCGGCGCCCTCGTGACGGTCCCACGGGGCGGCGACGGTGAGGCTCGCCTCCACCTCGCCGGCGGCGTTGCGGATCGGAGCGCTGACGGCCAGCACGTTCGGGTCCAGCTCCTCGCGGCAGACGTCGTAGCCGTCGCGGCGGACGTCGTCGAGGTGCCGAGCGACAGCAGCCGGCGTGGTCGGGGTGGTCGCCGTGTACGCCTCCGGCGGCCCCTCCCCGAGCAGGGCGGCCACCTCGTCCGGGGAGCGGTCGACCAGGAGCACGCGTGCCGAGGCCGCCGCGTGGAAGGGCATCGACTGGCCCACCGCCACGAACAGCCGCAACGCGCGGGTGCCCTCGACCATGGCGACGCAGATCGCCCGCCGGCCGACGAGGCGGGTGAGGAACACGGTCTCGCCGGTGGTTGCCGACAGCTCCCGCATGAAGGGCCGCGCCACGTCTTCCAGCTGCCGCCTGCCCCGGGCCAGGGCCAGGGCGGCCGGGCCGAGCACGAACTGCCGCTCGTCGGTGCGGACGACGAACTCCTCCTCGGTCAGCGTGGCCAGCAGACGGTGCATCGAGGGCAGCGGGACGTCGAGGGAGGTGGCGAGCTCCTGCATGGTCAGGCCGGGCGAGTCGCCGAGGATACGCAGCACAGCAAGCGTGCGCTTGACGAGCTGCATGCCACCTCCTGGAACCGACTTCCGTACGGCGAACCCTGCCGTCGTGACCGCTCCTGGTCAAGCGAGTCACCTGCCCGGGCGGCGCTGGTCGGCGCCCACGTCCTGGACCGGCGCGGGCAGGCGGGGCCTCGGCACCGTAACCTCGTCGGAACCGATCACGGAGGATGAAGATGTCGCCAGATGACCGGCAGTCGCAGCGCACGCGGGCAGCGCGTGCAGGGCTGAGCTGGGACGAGCAGCACAGCTCGGTGGTCCCACCCCTCTACCTGTCGACCACCTTCCGGTTCTCCGGGTTCGGCCAGCCACCGCGGTACGAGTACAGCCGCACCAGCAACCCCACCCGCAACCTGGTCGCCGAGACCCTCGCCGAGCTGGAGAGCGGGGCCGGCGGCGAGATCACCGCGTCGGGGATGGCCGCGGCGACCACGGTGCTGCACGCTTTCGCGACGCAGGGGTCGGTGGTGGCGATCCCGGTGGATGCGTACGGCGGCACCTGGCGCCTGTTCAACGCCATGGCCGAGCGGGGCATGATCGAGCTGGTCCTCGCGGACTTCGCCGACCCGGCGTCGCTGACCTCGCTGTGGGAGCGCCGCCCGTCGCTGGTGTGGCTGGAGACGCCCTCCAACCCGCTGCTGCGCATCACCGACATCGCGGCCGTCGCCGAGGCCGCCCATGCGGCCGGCGCCGTGGTCGCGGTCGACAACACCTTCCTCTCCCCGGCGCTGCAGCGGCCGATCGAGCAGGGCGCCGACGTGGTCGTGCACTCCACGACGAAGTACCTCAACGGGCACTCCGACGTCGTGGGCGGCGTGGTCGTCGGGGCCACCGACGAGCTGGTCACCACGCTGCGCTGGTGGGCCAACTGCCTCGGCACCCCCGGGTCGCCGTTCGACGCCTACCAGACGCTGCGCGGCGTACGGACCCTCGGCGTCCGCATGCGCGCCCACAACGACAACGCGCAGGCCCTGGCCGAGCTGCTGGCGCAGCACCCCGCCGTGAGGGCGGTGCACTACCCAGGCTTGAGCGACCACCCCGGCCATGACCTGGCCCGCCGCCAGCAGGACGGGTTTGGCGGCATGCTGTCGTTCGAGCTCGCGGACCTCGCGGCCGTCAAGCAGTGCCTCGAGAGCCTCACCTGCTTCACCATCGCGGAGTCGCTCGGCGGCGTCGAGAGCCTCGTCTGCCACCCCGCGACGATGACCCACGCCGCGATGCCGCCGGTGGTGCAGCAGGCCGCGGGCATCACTGAGGGCCTGCTCCGCATCTCCGTCGGCATCGAGGACACCGACGACCTGCTGAGGGATCTGAGAGCAGGTCTCGATGCGGCCGAAGGCCGGGCGCCACACTCCGCGGCGCGCAACTGACCCTTCTGGACTGTCAGTGGCCGTCTCTAGGGTCGCCGCGACGGACCCACTCGAAGGAGATCGCATGTCCATGCAGCTCATTCCTTACCTCACCTTCCCGGGCAACGCGGAGGAGGCGATGCGGTTCTACGCCGACGTGCTCGGCGGCGAGGTGAGCATCACCACGTTCAAGGAGTTCGGCATGGGACATGCCGGGCGTCAGGCAACAACGTGCAGATCAGCCTGTCGGGCGACGACGCCGACGCGCTGCGTGGGATGTGGGACCGGCTGAGCGACGGCGGCCAGGTGCAGATGCCGCTGGAGAAGCAGGTGTGGGGGCGCTGTGTACGGGCTGCTGACCGACAGGTTCGGCATCAGCTGGCATCAACATCCCCGGGTCCGCCACCGAGGGCTGACCAGCCGCCGGAGGTCTAGGGCGCCTCTGGCAGGCTGGGGGGTGTGAGCGCGACGCGTCGGGTGGCCCTGGGAGCGGCGGTCCTGGCGACCGTTCCGGCGGCGGGCATGGTGGTCCTGTACGCGGCCCCGTCGCTGCAGCTGAAGCACCGGCTGCTCGCGATGGCCGCGTCGTTCATCCCGTTCGCGCTCCCGCTCTGGGCGATCAGTCTGCTGCTCGTCCTGCTCGGCGGCCGCGGCAAGGGCCGGCTCTGGGCGATTCCGGTCGGTGTCGGCCTGATCGCGCAGACGGTCTGGGCGCTGCCGTACGCACCGCACGACCCGCCCGAGGCGACCGGGACCCCGCTCCGGGTGCTGGCGATCAACGTGCAGTTCGGGCGTGGCGACGCCGACCAGCTGGCGGCCGAGATCCAGAGGACCGCGCCCGATGTGCTCGTCATCACCGAGGCCACTGACGCGTTCCTCGCCCGCGCGAGTGCCGCTGTGGCGTCGTACCCGTACCGCGCGGGCTCCCCTGCCGGGTCCGACTGGTCGGCCGCCGGCACCGTGGTGTTCAGCAAGACCCCCGTGTCACAGCTCGAGAAGCTGCCGACCCAGTTCGACGGGCTTGTGGTGCGGGTCGCACGGCCGGGCGTCGCGGTCACGCTGATCGCCGCCCACCCTGTGAACCCGGTGTTCGGGACGGCCAGCTGGCGCGATGACGCCGAGGTGCTCCGAGACGCCGCGCAGCGCTACCGCGACCAGCCCCTGGTGCTCGCCGGCGACCTGAACGCCACGCTGGAGCACTACACGCTACGCCGCATGCTGAGCGCCGGTCTGACGGATGCCGCCGACCAGTCCGGCGCGGGCTGGTTGCCGACGTTCTCCACCGAGACCAGCCCCGTGCCGCCGTTGATCGCCATCGATCACGTGCTCGTCGGGTCTCGCGTCACCGCGGTGGGTGTGACCGCGTTCCGGCTCTCGGGGTCTGACCACCTGGGCCTCGTGGCCGACCTGCGAGTGCGCTGAACGCCACCTGCCGAACCTCGTGGCCCGGCCGGCCCGGACGTGCTTGCATGTCCCTGTGACCACACCAGAGCCCTCGTCCAAGGTCGTCAGCGCGAGCCGTGAGATCGACGCCCCGGCCGACCGCATCTTCGAGCTCATCGCCGACCCCAGCCAGCAGCCGCGGTGGGACGGCAACGGCAACCTGCAAGAGGCGGCGGCCGACCAGCGCGTACGCGCCGTGGGCGACGTCTTCGTGATGACGCTGACCAAGGACGGTGCCCAGCGTCAGAACCACGTCGTCGAGTTCGAGGAGGGTCGCCTCATCGCCTGGCGCCCGTCGCCCATGGACGCCCCCCAGCCTGGCCATCTCTGGCGCTGGGAGCTCGAGCCCCTGGGAGAGCGCCGCACGCGGGTCACTCACACGTACGACTGGTCGCAGCTCACCGACGAGTCGCGCATGGAGCGGGCGCGGAACACGACGACCGCCAAGCTGCAGGCCTCCGTCGACCGGCTGGCCGAGACGGCCGAGAACGCCTAGGCGTTCTGTCAGACCTCGCTCCTAGGATCTCGCCATGGCGTACGACGAAGACCTGGCAGTCCGCATCCGCGACGTGCTCGTCAGCGAGGACGTCGTCGAGAAGAAGATGTTCGGCGGTCTGGCGTTCCTGGTGCACGGGCACATGGCCGTCGCCGCGGCGTCGTCCGGGTCGCTGATGGTGCGGGTCGACCCCGACGACGGAGCCCGGCTCACCGCCGACGGCAAGGCCGAGCCCATGGTGATGCAGAACCGCCCGCTGAAGGGCTGGCTGCTGGTTGGCACCGACGAGCTGCGCACCAAGCGGCAGCTCACCACCTGGGTGGGTCGCGGGGTCGCGTACGTCAAGAGCCTGCCGCCCAAGTGAGCCCTCGGTAGCATCGGCGCGAGGCAAGGGGGCGGGGTGCGGATCATCGCGGGGATCGACCAGGTGGCACGGGTGGCACCTGAGCGGCTGGCGTACACGCACCGCGACGAACGACTGACGTACGGGACCCTCGCCCGCGCATCCGACGCCCTGGCCCGCCACCTCGCCCGGGCCCTCGCCGCCGATGGCTCCCCGGTCGTGGTCCACGGCCACAAGCAGGCGGCCATGCTGGTCGCGTTCCTGGGCGTGGTGAAGTCCGGCCATCCGTACGTGCCGATCGACTCCTCCTGGCCCGACGACCGGATCGCCGGGGTGATCGAGGAGTCCCGCACGCACCTGGTCATCGCCGTCGAGCCGCTCGCTGCGGCAGGGCAGGTACGGGTGCTGGACGGCTCCGGGCTCGCCGAGGAGACGGGTCTTGCCGGTGCGGCCGCACCCGAGCGCCCCGGGTTCGACACCGACGCTCAGCCCGGCCCGTACACCCCCCAGCCTCGACCGGTCAGCGGCACCGACCCGTACTACGTCATCTACACCTCCGGCTCCACCGGCCGGCCCAAGGGCGTGCAGATCTCGGCCGACGCCCTGGAGCGGTTCACCGACTGGGCGCTCACGCTCACCGGCGACGAGCGCGTGCCGGAGCCCGCCCGCACCGACGCCGTCTGGCTGAACCAGGCGCCGTACTCGTTTGACCTCTCCGTCATGGACCTCTACGGCGCGCTCGCCAGCGGCGCCACCCTGCACGCCGTCGACAAGCAGCAGATCGCGCGGCCCGCCGACCTGTACGCCGACCTCGCCACCTCCGGCGTCTCCGTCTGGGTGAGCACGCCCTCGTTCGCCGACCTCTGCCTCGCCGACCCGTCCTTCGACGCCGCCCTGCTGCCGCGGCTCAGCGTGTTCCTGTTCTGCGGCGAGACGCTGACGCCGACGACCGTACGCGGCCTGCGCGCCCGCTTCCCGGGGGTGGCGGTCTACAACACGTACGGCCCGACGGAGTCCACCGTCGCCGTGACATCGGTGCTCGTCGACGACCACGTCCTCTCCCAGCCCGGCCCGCTCCCCGTCGGCACCCCCAAGCCCGGCACCAGCATCCTGATCCGCGACGCCGACGGCCACGACCTTCCGCCGAGCACCGCAGGCGAGATCGTCATCGCCGGCGACACGGTCTCGCTCGGCTACCTGCACCGTCCCGACCTCACCGAGCGCGCGTTCACCACGGTGGAGATCGACGGGCGGCCGACCCCTGCGTACAAGACGGGTGACCTCGGACGCCTCGACGAGACCGGCACGCTGCACTTCCAGGGCCGGGTCGACAACCAGGTGAAGCTGCACGGCTACCGCATCGAGTGCGAGGACATCGAGAACAACCTGCGCCGCCTCGACGGGCTGGTGCACGCGGCGGTGCTCCCCGTGCGCGACGCCGAGGGCACCGTGACCCACCTCCGGGCGTACCTGCAGCTCACCGAGCCCCCGACCACCAGCCCGCTCGCCTTCGCGACCGCCCTCAAGAAGCGGCTCAAGGAGCTGGTGCCCGACTACATGGTGCCGAAGGTGCTCACCGTGGTCGACGCGTTCCCGCTCACCGCCAACGGCAAGGCCGACCGGCGCCGGCTTGCGGAAGAGCATCCGTGATCGAGGCGTACGGCAACTTCTACTCCTTCTACATCACCGGCCTCATCACCCTCCCGGCCGTGGTGCTGGGGCTGCTGCAGCGGCCGATCCGCCGGTACGGCCTCGTGGCGAGCGTGCTGGTGGCCGTGCTGCTGATGGTCCACCAGCCCTGGCAGCTGGCGTCGCTGGCGGTGTTCTGCGTGTTCGAGCTGGGCCTGGTGATGTGGTGGCAGCGCTACCGCGAGGCGCGCCCCGACGTGCACCGCTACCTCGCCCGCGGCGTCGCCGTCGCAGCGACGTTGCCCCTGGTGGTGGCGAAGATCGCCAACCTGTTCCCGACGCTCAGCATCGGGTTCCTGGGGGTCTCGTACCTCTCCTTCCGCGTCATCCAGGTCGTGCTGGAGACCACCGACGGCCTGCTGAAGCGGATGCGGCTGGCCGACCTGGCGTACTTCGTGCTGTTCTTCCCCACCCTCACCAGCGGCCCCATCGACCGCTCGCGGCGGTTCGAGCAGGACATGAATCGGGTGTGGACGCGGAGCGAGTACGGCTACCTGCTCGGCCGCGGGCTGACGCTGCTGCTGCAGGGGGCGGTGTACAAGTTCATCCTCGCCGCCTGGTTCGCCGACAAGCTCGAGTGGGCGACGGGCTGGCCGCGGAGCCTCGCCTACATGTACCTCTACTCCGGCCAGCTGTTCTTCGACTTCGCCGGCTACTCGGCGATGGCGGTCGGGCTCTCGTACGTCTTCGGCATCCGCACCCCGCCGAACTTCCGCCTGCCGTTCGCGAGCGAGTCGATCAAGGAGTTCTGGAACCGCTGGCACATCACCTTGTCGTTCTGGTTCCGCGACTACCTCTACACGCGCATGACGATGTACCTGATGAAGAAGAAGATCTTCGCCTCCCGCGTCACCGCCGGCCGCGTCGCCATGGTGCTGAACATGCTGCTGATGGGGTTCTGGCACGGGTTCACCGTCCACTACGTCGTGTACGGGCTCTACCACGGCCTGCTGCTGGTGGCCAACGACGTGTACGAGAAGAAGAGCCGCCTCTATGCGTACCGGGACCGTCTCTGGTACAGAGTGGTGGCCATCCTTCTCACCATCCAGCTCGTGATCTTCGGGTTCCTCATCTTCTCCGGCCACCTCATCAAGATCTAAGGAGTCACATGGACGCCACCGCTGAGCAGAAGGTGCTCGACCTGCTGGTGCAGGTCTGCGGCACCGACGAGATCCTCGCCGAGCGCGACGTCGACCTGTTCGAGGCAGGCCTGCTCGACTCGCTCGGGTTCACCGAGCTGCTGGTCGGGCTGTCTGACGACCTGGGCGTCGACGTCGCACCGACCGCGGTCGACCGTGACGAGGTGTCGACGGTGAACCAGATCCTGCACTTCGTGGACGAGCGGCTCTGACGTGCGTCGCGCGCTCGGCCTGGTCGTCGGGGTGGTGCTGGCTCTCGCTCTGATGCTGAGCCCGCTCTCCGACTCGGCCGTGGGCGCGCTCGCCCGGCAGCGCAACCCCGAGGTGCGGTCGGTGCGGGTGCTCAACTACGAGAGCCCGGGGCGGCGCGAGCTGACGACCGACCTCTACCGGCGCGCGATCACGGGCACGCCCGAGGACGTGACGAGCCTGTACGTGATGGGCAGCTCCGAGTTCGGCGTCCCTGTCGAGCAGAACCCCTCGCGGTGGCTGCAGGCCAACGCCAACGACTTCGACATGTACGAGTCGGGGCGCGGCTACCAGCAGTCGCTGTACCACGCCATCGAGCTGGCCGCCGTGGAGCCTGCCCTGCGCAGCCCGAAGGTGGCGCTTCTGGTGTCGCCGCAGTGGTTCACCCCGGGTGGCATCAAGGCGGGCGCGTTCCAGTCGGTGTTCTCGTACCACGCCTGGCACGCGATGCTCGACAACCCGCGGCTGCCGGCCGAGCTGCGGCAGCGGGTGGCGGAGCGTACGGGCGAGCTCATGCCCGAGCTGTGCACGCTGCGGGCGGACTGCTCGACGACGGCCACGGGCACGTTCAAGGAGATCGTCGACACCCCGTACACGGCGGTCAGCAACCGGATGGCCGTGCTGCGGGAGACGTACAAGGCGACCGACTACCGCAAGGCGGTGTCGTACACCGGCGCCTGGTCGCCGGGCGCCGGGCCGATGAGCGCGATCGACTGGGAGGCGCAGCGGCGGCGGGCCGACGAGATCGGGCGGTCACGGGTCACGAACAACCCGTACGGGCTCGACGACGGCTACTTCGACCGGCGGATCCGCGACTACGAGACGCAGCTCGTCGGCCAGGAGAAGGGGGTGCGCTACACGGAGTCGACCGAGTACGACGACCTGCAGCTGTTCCTCGACGTGGCCAAGGCGCTGGGGGTCGAGGTGCTGCTGGTGTCGATGCCGGTGAACGGGCCGTGGAGCGACCACACGGGGCTGCCGGTCGCGGAGCGTACGGGCGAGGCGGCCCGGATCCGTGACATCGCCGGGCGCAACGGGGTGAAGCTGGTCGATCTGACGACCCAGGCGTACACGCCCTACTACTTCTTCGACACGATCCATCTCGGCTGGAGGGGGTGGCTGGATGTCACCGAAGCCTGCTGGCGCTTCGCGCGGGCCTAGCGCGTGGCTCGACCGGGTGCAGTCCTGGGGCGAGCCGCCGGTCGTGAACCCGCAGAAGGTGCCCTGGGTGCCGCCGGAGCCACGGCGCTCCACCGCGTTCTGGGTGGCGTCGTCGTTCGTGGCGACGCTGCTGCTGGTGATCTTCTGGTTCTGGTTCGACGGCGGTGCTGCCGGGTTCATCTACCAGGGCTTCTGACAGCGCCCGCCGGTGACCTGAGCTCGACTCGCTTGCCGAGGCGGGCTCGGATCGAGTCGCGCGCAGCGGTTCCGGCAACGGGCCCATGCCAGTCCCCGAGTGGAGAAGTTCCCATTGTGCTGGCCAGGAAGCCGGTGGACTCAACAACCGGGCTGGGGTTGCGGGACAGGGTCGAGACATGCTATAATTCGCCACGCAACAGAGGGTCGGAAGTTCTTCACACAACCCCGATCCACAACCGACAGGTTGCGGGTTCGAGTCCCGTTCGCTCCACTGCGTGGGGCGGTAGCTCAATTGGCAGAGCAGGCGGCTGATTTTGAAGGGAGGGGGCGGGAGAGATCCCGCCCCCTCCATCTATTTCTCCAATTCATCCTGATTGTCAGTTAGTGCGGGGATTTCGCTTCCGGAGTCGCGCGCCATCAGAATTAGATGCCGCACCTCGGAAATTTGACATCGCACCGTGCGTCCAGAGCTCAGATGGGCGATGAATGCTAACCGGAGGTTGATGATTCCGCGTCGATTGTATTCGTCCATCACCTCTCTGAGGCCCGGGAGTTGAAGTCTTAGCGAGGTCGCACTGAGCCCCGGCACGGGGAGATGGCAAAGGAGTCGGCCCAAGCATGTCGAGTCTTTTCTATCGGCCAGCGCAACGTGGAGCTCGAGTTCGCGCACTGACACTTCCGCTCTGCCCGAGTTGGTGAACTCCACTTCTGTCGCAGTTTCGATCCCTGCGTCGGAACTAGTCGTTGTCAAGGTCGCCCTCATGCGGATAATGGCTCCAGCTTCGAGTACGCCACGTCGGTTGTACGCGAGACCGACGAACGATGTCATTAGCGCGACTACTGAAACTGCTAGTGAAATTGGGTCCATTGAACTCTCTCCCGCTTCGACGGTCGCGTGGCTGACGATCATGCCTCAACTCTCAGAACTTACCGCCCGTGACTGCGTCGGCGACAGGCTCGAGCGTGCTCGCTATATAGGCTGGTCCTTTACCAGATGAAGGAGCGCCTGGTCGCCAGTGTCGATGAGGGCGTACCGGTGTGCCCTGGTCTGGCCGTGCAGGACGAAGAGCATCCGGCGGTCCGTACGGTCTTCGAGCTCCCACCAGCCGGAGTCGGCGATGCGCTTGTGGGCGTCGGTGTACGTCGCGTGCTCCAGCGCGTGGTCGGGCACGGGGACGGCCAGCCGGTTCGTGCCGGGGGAGGTGGGCATCCCCTTGGGTACGGCCCAGGACCGGAGCACGCCGTTCTCCTCGAGCCTGAGGTCGAAGTGGTGGCGCGGTCGGTCGTGCTCGTGGAGGACGAAGACTGGTCTGTACGGCACGTGGTCATTGTGTCTGGTGGGTGTGCTTGGGGGGTGGTGGCCCCTGTCCTCGCTCGCTCGGACAGGGGTGATTTCGACGCGGACGACCTTCGCAAGCTCAGGTCCTCCTTGCTCAATCGGCGTGACGTGGCTGGGTGATTTCGACGCGGACGACCTTGCAAGCTCAGGTCCTCCTTGCTCAATCGGCGTGACGTGGCTAGGTGATCTCGACGCGGATCACGTCGCAAGCTCGGTTGATCCTTGCTCAAGCGGCGTGACGTGGCTAGGTGATCTCGACGCGGACGACCTTCGCAAGCTCAGGTCCTCCTTGCTCAATCAGCGAAGGGGCTGTGATCTCGACGCGGATCCACCTCGAAGGCTCGGTGGATCCCTATTCGATGGGCGTCGACGCCTTGCGTCGTCGTTGCCCCACCGAGGTCGACCGATCAGCTGTGGCCGGGGAAGTTCAGGCTCGCGGCAAGGGCGCGCTGCTCCTGGTGCGGCCAGCGAGTGGTGATCGCCTTGGCGCGGGTGTAGAAGCGCACCGCGTCGGGCCCGTGGGCGTGGTGGTCGCCGAACAGCGAGTCCTTCCAGCCGCCGAAGGAGTAGTAGCCGACCGGCACCGGGATCGGCACGTTCACCCCGACCATCCCGACCTGGATCTGCTCGGTGAACACCCGCGCCGCCTCGCCGGAGGCGGTGAAGATGGCGGTCCCGTTGCCGTACGGCGTCGCGTTCACCATCGCGATCGCCTCCTCCAGCGTCTCGGCCTCCATCACCACCAAGACAGGCCCGAAGACCTCCTCGCAGTACGCCCTCATGTCGGGCTGCACCTTCGTCAGCACGGTCGGGCCGACGAAGAAACCCTCCTCGTGACCGGGCACGGTCAGCCCGCGGCCGTCGACCACGGCCGTCGCGCCACCGTCGACGGCCTCGTCGACGAACGACACCACCCGGTCACGGGAGGCACGGGTGATGAGCGGGCCCATCGTCGTACGGTCCTCGTCGCCCGGCCCGACCACGATCGCCTCAGCCTCCGCGCGCAGCGCCTCGACCAGCGGACCGGCCGCCTCGCCCACGGCGACCGCCACCGGCACCGCCATGCACCGCTCGCCGGCCGACCCGAACGCACCCGCGGCGATCTGCGCGGCGGCGAACGCCATGTCGGCATCCGGCATCACCACGGCGTGGTTGTTGGCCCCGCCGAGCGCCTGCACGCGCTTGTGGTGGGCGACGGCAGTCTGCTGCACGTACGTGGCGACAGCAGTCGACCCCACGAACGACACCGCGCTCACGCCGGGGTGGGTGAGCAGCGCGTCGACCGCGTCCTTGCCGCCGTGCACCACCTGGAACACCCCGTCGGGCAGGCCCGCCTGCTGGTAGAGCCGCGCCACGAAGTTCGACGCCGACGGGTCGCGCTCGCTGGGCTTCAGCACGAACGCGTTGCCGCACGCGATCGCGATCGGGTGCATCCACAGCGGCACCATGACGGGAAAGTTGAACGGCGTGATGCCGGCGACGACGCCGAGCGGCTGGCGCACGGAGTGCACGTCGACGCCCGTCGACACGTTGGAGGAGTACTCGCCCTTCAGTGCCGACGCGATCCCGCACGCGAAGTCGACCGACTCCCGGCCCCGGGCGATCTCCCCGGCGGCGTCGGGCACCGTCTTTCCGTGCTCGCGGCTGATGATCGCGGCCAGCTCGTCGGTGTGCTCGACGAGCAGCTGCCGGAACGCGAACATCACCTCCATCCGCTTCGCCAGCGAGGTGCGGCCCCAGGACTCGGCGGCGGTCGCGGCGCCGCGTACGGCTTCGTCGACGACTGCTGCGTCGGCGAGCGCGACGCGCCCGATCTCCTGCCCGGTGGCAGGGTTGAGCAGCGGCTGGCTGGCACCGGCGCGTACGGTCTCGGCGCCGTCGATCCAGTGGGTCAGGTCGGTCATGGTGGCCTCTCAGGTCAGCGCAGCGACGCGGTCGACAGCGCCGGCCACGTCATCGTCGGCGGGGTAGAGCAGGGAGCGGCCGATGACGAGGCCGCGTACGGCCGGCTGGGCCATCGCCTCGGCCCAGCGGTCATGGTTGGCGGGGGAGACCTCGCCGCCCAGCACCAGCAGGGGCAGGGTGGTGGCGCGGGCGACACGGGCCATGTCGTCGGCGGCGGGGATCTTGAGCCACGTGCGGGACGCGTCGGTGCCCAGCCCGGACGCGATCGCGATCGACCTCACGACCGCGTCGGCCGACAGGTCGTTGCGGCTGGTGCCGTCGACGCGAGCGCTGAGGAACGGCTCCACCATGGCCACCAGGTCGCGGCGGGCGAGGTCGGTGACGGCCTGGCCGCAGCGCTCCAGGGTGAGGTTGCTCCCCGGGTCGGCCGGGTCGATGCGCAGCAGCATCTTGCCGCCGTCGAGGCCGGACTCCTCGATGCCGGCGGCGGTGTAGCCGGTGAGGCGGTCGTCCATCTCGTACGCGGCCCCGGCCAGTCCCGACCGGTTCATGGACCCGAAGACCAGCAAGTCGTCGAGCGCACCCATGAGCGCCAGGTCCTCGACGAGGTCGGCGGTGCCGAGGAAGCCGCGTACGCCAGGGCGCGACAGCGCGACCGCGAGCCGCTGCAGCAGGTCCCAGCGGTCAGCCATCGCGGTCGGGTTCGCGCCGGCGGCGAGGGCGCCGCGGGCGGGGTGGTCGCAGGCGATGACGAGCAGCTTGCCCGCGTACGGCTCGGGGCGGCGACGCTCGCGCACCGCGGCGCGTACGCGCTGGGGGTCCTGCCAGCGGATGTCGGCGATCTCGGCGGGGGTGATCACGGCCGGCCTCCCGTGTACGGGCGCTCGCCGAGGACGTCGGTGTGGTTGGCGGCGAGCACGCGGTCGATCTCGTCGGCGGTCGGCATGGCGGTGGAGCACTCCAGGCGGGAGGCGACGATGGCGCCGGCGGCGCTGGCGCGCTGCAGGGTCGTGCGGAGGTCGAGGCCGCGCTTGAGCCCGTCGGCGAGCGAGCCGCCGAAGGCGTCGCCGGCTCCGAGACCGTTGTACGGGGTGCAGGGCGTCGGCGGCACCACCACCCGCTCGTCGCGCGTCTTGGCGAGCGTGCCGAGCGGGCCTTGCTTCACGATCGCGACCTCCACGCCGCGCTCCAGGAGGGCGTCGGCGGCGCGCTCGGGGTCGGTCTCGCCGACGGCGATCTCGCACTCCTCACGGTTGCCGACGGCCACGGTGGCGCGCTCGAGGCACCAGGCGTACCGCGTACGGGCCTCGGCGGTGCCGTCCCAGAACATGGGGCGCCAGTCCAGGTCGAAAACCGTGTGTGGCTTGCGGTCGCGGTAGATGAGCGCGGTCTGGTGGGCCGACCAGCTGGGCTCCTGGCAGAGGCCGGTGCCGGTGAACCAGAAGACGCTCGCTTGGGTGATCGCGTCGTGGGGCATGTCGGCCGGGGTGATCTGGAGGTCGGGTGCGCTGGGGCGGCGGTAGAAGTAGAGCGGGAAGTGGTCGGGCGGGAAGATCTCGCAGAAGGTGATGGGGGTGAGGTACGCATCGCTGACGACGACGTGGCGGTCGTCGACGCCGAGGCGGGTCATCTCGATGCGTACCCACCTGCCGAACGGGTCGTCCCCGACCCCGGTGATGGTGCCCACGTCGTCGTTGCCGAGCCGGGCGCAGGCGACCGCGACGTTGGTCGAGCTACCGCCGAGGAACTTGCCGAAGCTGCTGACCTCCTCCAGGCCCACGCCGATCTGCAGGGGGTAGAGGTCCACCCCGCTGCGGCCCATCGTGATGACGGACAGCGTCATGCTGCTCCCTTCGTCGCGTGAGAGCAGCCTATGTACGGACATATCCGCCGTCTAGGGGGCTCGCTCTACGGGTTGGAGGCGGATCCCGCAGACCTGACCTGCATCTTCTGGTCGCTGGCGTCTTCACGTGCCACATGTGGCGTGTGGTGCGCGTCGGAGCCAGAAGATGCAGGTGACGTGGCCGTCGTGGGGGCAGTCGCCGCGTGCCCGTACGCACTCAGTGGGTGATGGCCATGTCGAAGGTGTAGCGGGACGCGCGGTAGAGGTGGGCGCCGTGCTCGACGATGCGGCCAGAGGAGTCGTGGGCAAGGCGGTCCAGCGTCAGCAGCGGGCTGCCTGGGCGCTCGTCGAGGAGCTCGGCCCATGCGGCGGTGGCCGGGCAGGCACCGATGCGCTGGGTGGCTCCGGCGATGGTGACGCCGAGGCGACGGAGACTGGCGTACAGGCCGGAGTCGACCAGCGATCGGTAGTCGGGGGCGAGGTCGGCTGGCAGCTGGTTCGTCATCAGGGCCAGAGGTTCGCCCGCGACCAGACGGAGCCGGCGGATCGTGAGCACGTCGCTGCCGTCGGGCAGCTGCAGCATGTCGAGCACCTCGGCCGAGCCGGGCGAGATCGAGAACTCCAGCACCTTCGTGGTGGGCGCGTGGCCCTCGGTCGCCAGGTCGTCGAACAAGGACGACAGCCGCACCTGGCGATGGACCTGGGTGGGGGAGACCACGGTCCCGCTGCCGCGGCGGCGGGTGACCAGCCCGCTGCGGACCAGGTCCTCCATGGCACGACGTACGGTCGGGCGCGACAACCCCAGCCGGCTCGCCAGCTCCACCTCGTTCTCGACCCGGTCGCCCGGCTTCAGCGTGCCGTCGGTGATCGCTGAACGCAGCGCGTCGCTCAGCTGCTGGTGCAGAGGGGACGAGGAGGCCCGGTCGACCGCGATGTCGAGAGAGGACATGACCGGCATCTTGTCAGATGGCGGCGTTGTACTGTGGGCGACAGTCCACCGGGTCCGGGCTCTAAGCCGCCACCCCCATGTCGTTCATGTCTTGACATTCCACCGATTCACGTGTTCCGACGCTCATCGGGAAGCGCTTCCCGCCGTCACCGTCGACAGGAGTCGAAACATGCGTACCCAGATAGCGATGACAGCGATCTCACTCTCTCTGCTGCTTGTCGCGGCAGGGTGTGGCGACGCTGGTGGGGCAGCGGCCGACGACGGCAAGCCCCTGCAGTTCTACCTCTCCGGCGACGCCAACCAGGGCGGCGGCTACGCCAAGATGGCAGCGAAGTACACCGAGCAGACGGGGCAGAAGATCGAGATCGTCGACATCCCGAACGCCGATATCAAGACAAAGCTGAAGAACGCCGCCCAGGCGAACGACCTCCCGTCCATGGCGCGGATCGGATCGATCGACCCGATCTGGAAGGACGCGACGGTCGACCTCAAGGACATCGCGACGGCGGGCAAGGTCAAGATGAGCCTCGCCGCCGTCGACGACAAGGGAAAAGTGCTCTCCATCCCCTCCGACGTCACGGCCGTCGGCATGTTCATCAACAAGACGTTGTGGGACAAGGCAGGGGTCGCGTACCCGAAGTCCGACTCGGAGATCTGGACCTGGGACGAGTTCGTCGCGCGTTCGAAGGAGGTCCAAGCGAAGACGGGCGCGAAGTACGGCCTCGTGATGGACAAGTCGTCGCACCGGCTGAACTCGTTCCTGTTCGAGTTCGGCTCCGAGCTGTGGAAGCCGGACGCCAGTGGTGCGTACACGACGAACGCCGCCACCAAGACGGGTCTGGAGTACTTCAAGAACCTCAACGACGACAAGTACATGCCGAAGTCGGTGTGGCTCGCCAAGGACGACCCGAACGCCCTGTTCAAGTCGGGTCAGGTGGCTGCGTACTACTCCGGCTCGTGGCAGATCGCCGACTTCGCCGCCAACATCAAGGACTTTCAGTGGCAGCCGGTCTACCTGCCCAAGCAGCCGGTGCGTGCGACGAACTACGGCATGGCGGCGGAAATGGTGGTGTTCGAGACCCCGAAGGCGCAGAAGGCCAAGGACTTCTTGAGCTGGCTGTACAAGCCGGAGAACTACAAGCTGCTGTGCGAGTTCAGCGGCATGCTTCCGGCGGTGGACGGGGTCACCCCCGCGTACGCCAACAACCAGGAAGCCTTCGAGCTCTACAACAAGGAGATTGCTGCGGCGCCGAAGGTCGTCGCCGACCAGAAGCAGCAGTCGCTCAGGCTCGAGGTGGCCGGCAAGGCCGTCGACGGCGACCCGACGCGCGACGAGACCGTCAAGTACCTCAACGGTGAGCAGTCGGTCGACCAGACGATCACGAACATCGGGGCTGCGCTCACCAAGGGTCTCAAGTAGCCCGTCGGACTCCTCGGCCGGCGCCTCCCGGGGTGCAGGCCGGGATCGAGAGAGGCACCTCCATGGCCGTCACCGCACCGGTCACCGCTCGCCGGGTCAAGGGCTCGTTCGTGCAGCGCCATCTGGCGCCGCTCAGCTTCACGCTCGTGACGATGGTGCTGTACGCGCTGTTCTTCGTGTGGCCGGGTGCGCTCGGCCTCTACTACTCGTTCACCAGCTACCGCGGTGTCGGCACGCCGAAGTGGATCGGGGTGGCCAACTACGCCGAGCTGTTCGGTGACGAGAACTTCTACAAGGCGCTCGGGCGCACTGCCCTCTACACGCTGCTGGCCGTGCCGCTGCACGTCGTGATCCCGCTGGCGATCTCGGTGCTCGTCGTGAGCCGCTACACCAAGGGCGCACTCACCGCGCGGGTGCTGTTCTTCTTCCCGTGGCTGATCTCACCGATCATCGTCGGCATCATCTGGCGGTGGCTGTTCGGTGAGAGCTTCGGCTTCGTCAACTACGTGCTGCAGCTGGCTCACCTTCCGGTGCAGCGGTGGCAGTCAGACGGCAACCTGGCGCTCGCCGTGGTGCTGTTCGCGGGCACCTGGGGCGGCACCGCGTTCACGATGCTGCTGTTCATCGCTGCGCTGAAGAACATCCCGCGCTCTTACTACGAGGCGTCAGCGATCGACGGGGCGACTGGCTGGCAGCAGTTCTGGCGCATCACGCTGCCGCTGCTGCGCCCGACGCTGTTCATGGTGACGCTGCTGGGCACGATCGGATCGATGAAGGAGTTCGCGCTCATCCAGTCGCTCAACGGCGGAGGCCCTGGCACCGAGAACGTGCTGATGGTGCAGTACATCTACCAGACCGGCTTTGAGTACGCCCGCATCGGGTACGCCTCCGCAGCATCGATGGTGCTGATGGTGATCCTGCTGGTGATCGCCGTGATCCAGATGCGCTTCGACAAGGGAGACATCACGTGACCGCTCCTGCTGAGCTTCCCTCGCGTACGCACCCGCGCAACTCTGGGACCGGCAAGGTCGCCCTGTCGACGGTGCTGGTGTGGCTGCTCGCGGCTGCGTACTTCTTTCCGATCCTTTGGTTCCTGCTCAGCTCGTTCAAGCCCGGTAGCGAGCTGTTCCGGTACCCGCTGACACTGTTCCCCGAGAGCTGGACGGTGAGCGGCTACACCATTGCCTGGAGCCGCTTCGACTTCGCGCGCTACTTCGCCAACACGGCGACCGTGGCGCTGGTCACCACGGCACTGACGGTCATCGTGAGCGCGGCGACCGGGTACGCGTTCGCAAAGTACAAGCCGCTGTGGCTGAAGGTCTTCTTCATGGGCATCCTGGCCACGACCATGCTGCCCACCGAGGTGATCATGCCCTCGACCTTCACGGTGATCCGCAACCTCGGCCTGTACAACCAGCTCGCGGGCATCATCGTGCCGTCGATCGTCACGGCCACGGGCATCTTCATGTTCCGTCAATACTTCATGACCGTGCCCGACGAGCTGCTGGAGGCAGCGCGCATCGACGGTGCCTCGGAGTGGCGCATCTTCTTCTCGCTGATGCTGCCGCTGGCGAAGCCGATCGCGTTCACGCTGGCGATCTTCAGCTTCCACTGGCGCTGGAACGATTACATCTGGCCGCTGCTGGTGCTGAACGACCAGAAGAAGTACACGCTGCAGGTGGCGCTGCGCTCCATCGTGGGAGCCGAAAACATCGACTGGTCGGTGCTGCTGTCGGCCTCGGTGATCTCACTGGTGCCGATGGTCATGCTGTTCCTCGTGTTCCAGCGCCACATCATGAACGCCGACATGAACTCGGGGCTGAAGGACTGATGCGCGAGGGTCTGGCCGCGCGGGTCGCCGCGCGCATCGATCTCGGCCGGCCGCTCCCAGTGCCCCACCGGGCCCTGCAGATCGAGGCTGAGGCTTGTACGTACGCAGGCGTGCTCCACGACCGTCCGGCACTGCTCGACAGGGCCGAGCAGTGTCTGAGCGCGTTGAGGTCCCAGCAGGGGGAAGACGGCCTCTTCGAGGTCGGCGACAACGTCTGCTCGCCCCCTGACTCGTCGTTCACGGCCAACGGCCTGGCTCGCCTGGTCCGGGTGTGCCGCGTGCTGGGGGCCGCGACCGCGGCGATCGAGGGCCAGGCGTCGGGCATCCTTCACGCAACCGTGCCGGGTCTCCTGCGTGGCGGCGTGCACACGCCGAACCATCGGTGGGAGATGGCCGTCGCGCTCGCGGAGCTGGCCGATCTGTACGGGGTCGCGGAAGCGAGGTCCCGGGCCGAGGAGTGGCTCGCCGAGGGCATCGACATTCAGGCCGACGGGCTCTACTCCGAGCGCAGCCCGCACTACGCAGGCCGCGTCTCCAACCCCTGCCTGCTGCGGCTGGCCACGCTGCTGGACCGGCCTGACCTCACCGAGATCGTGCACCGGAACCTTCATGCTCACCTGCTCCTGATCGACGGCGACGAGGTGGAGTCCATCCAGTCGCGCCGCCAGGATCAGAAGCTACGCGTCACGGTCGACGAGTTGGCATGGTTCTTCCGTGCGGTGGCGCTTCGCACGGGGTGCCGTGTCTGCGGCGACGCCGCCCATTCGGCCGGCGAGGTACCGGCCTGGTTCGCGTACGCAGCGCTCGGCGAGCTGTTGCTCCACCCTGACCTGGCGGACGACCTGCCGACTTCCGAGCGGGACGCGGAGCCGGGCGCTGAACCGGGCATGAGGCCGGGCGCGGAGCTGAGCCCCGGCCCGACGACCGAGCCGGGGTGGACCGTCCTGGAGCCGTCCGGGCTAACGGTGTGGCAGGGCGGCCGCGGGCGACTCGTCGGTCGTGCCGCCCGCGACGTGTCGCTCCTGAGGCGGGCGGGGTCGGGCATCGCGGCCAACCCGACCTTCGCCCGCTGGCGAGCAGGCGAGCTGCGAGTGACGTCTCTGAGGCTGTCGCGCACCTTCTTCGGGCTCGGGCCGTTCCGTGCGACCGAGATGATGGTGAAGGACGGGGCGCTGCTGCTCTGCGAGCGCGTCTCGGCTGCGTACTACCAGCCGGCGGCCGGGGCAGACGGGTACGAGTTCGAGGGCCGCTTCTCTGCCGAGATGGGGTTCTCCGGCCGGGCGACCGACGAGGTGGTGCTGACGACCCAGGTGCGGTTGATGCCTGGCGACGGGTGCCTCGAGCTGGTGGTCACGAGCGAGGGACCCCTCGTGCTGATGTCGCTGGAGATCGGCTTCGGCGACGTCGAGGTCTCCGGCGGCTGCACGGTGGCGCTGGCCGACGGGCAGCTCGGGCTGGTCGGGCCCGGCCGGGTGAGCGTCGACGGCCAGCCGCTCGACATCACTGTCGAGGGTCACGAGCCGGAGCCGCGCGCCGCCTATGACCCCGGCGAGGCCTACACCTTCCTCGGCGGTACTGACGCGGTCGACGGCACCAGGCTGTACGTCTCGCTGGCTGCCCCCGGCCGGATGCGCCTGGTGATGACTCTGGCCGGGTAGCCGGCTCGTCTGGCCGTCGGGGTGACTGCGCAGCTGCCCGGTGAGTGAGCGTCCTGATGCCAGGAGTGACCTGCACAGAATCGTCCGATCGACGGGGGAGACGTGCGTTGGAGACCTGCCTCCTGGATCGAGCGGACGAATCTGCGCCCAGCCCCTTCCGTCTCCGTACTATTTGTGCTGACATTTGACCGTGGGGAGGAGATGCCGTGGCTGACCTGGTGATCCGGCGCGGCACTGGCCCTGTGCGAACCCATGTCGACCCCGCCGTGCGCCCCCACTGGCACCACACCGGGCTAGAGGTGGTGGAGATCGGCGAGGAGGCGTACGAGATCACCGCCGACGGCCGTGAGTGCGTGGTCGTGCCGCTGGCCACGCAGGGGGAGTGGCTGCTCACGCCCCCCGGCGCCAAGGGACACGTGATGCGCGGCCGGCCCGACCCGTACGACCACGTCCCCTCATGCTGCTACATCGGCACGGGTGACCGGTTCACGCTGTCCGGTCCGGGTCGCTACGCGATCGCGTACGCGCCGACCGATGTCCATCGCCCGAGCGCCCCGATCCCCGCCGAGCAGGTCGCCGTGGCGCCTCGCGGCGCCGGGACCGCGTCCCGGCTCGTACGCAACATCACCTTCGGCGGCGACTTCACCGGGGTCGAGAAGATCCTCGTCTGCGAGGTCGTCACGCCCGGGGGCAACTGGTCGAGCTACCCGGCGCACAAGCACGACGAGCACACCGCGACCGAGCGCGAGCTGGAGGAGATCTACTACTACGAGATCGCCGACGGCCCCGACGGGCAGCCCGGCTTCGGCTACCACCAGACCACCTCCACAGACCCCCAGCGCCCCATCGACGTGCTCACCGAGGTTCGTACGGGCGACACCGTCCTCGTCCCCCACGGCTGGCACGGGCCCTGCGTCGCCGCGCCGGGGCACGACATGTACTACCTCAACGTCATGGCCGGCCCCGCCGCCGACGGGCAGTGGCTGATCACCGACCACCCTGACCAGACGTGGGTACGAGACTTGTGGCCCCACCAGCCCGTCGACTCGCGAGTGGAGGACCGCCGATGAGACTCACCGTCGCCCAGGCCACGATCCGGTTCCTGGCGCAGCAGTACGTGGAGCGCGACGGCGAGCGCAGCCGCCTCTTCGCCGGTGTGCTCGGCATCTTCGGCCACGGCAACGTCGCGGGCCTCGGCCAGGCGCTGCTGGAGTCGGAGCTCGACGACCCGGCCGCCCTCCCGTACATCCTCGCCCGCAACGAGCAGGCCATGGTCCACACGGCCGTCGCGTACGCGCGTCAGAAGCGCCGCCGGCAGGTCTGGGCCTGCACCACCTCGATCGGGCCGGGCGCGACCAACATGGTCACCGGCGCCGCGCTCGCCACCATCAACCGCATCCCGGTGCTGCTGCTGCCCGCCGACTCGTTCGCCACCCGCTCCGCGTCGCCGCTGCTGCAGGAGCTGGAGAACCCGCAGGCCGGCGACGTCACCGTCAACGACTGCTTCCGCCCGGTCTCGCGCTACTTCGACCGCGTCTGGCGCGCCGAGCAGCTGCCCTCGGCGCTGCTCGCCGCGATGCGCGTGCTCACCGACCCGGTGGAGACGGGCGCGGTCACGGTCTGCTTCCCGCACGACGTGCAGGCGATGGCGCACGACTGGCCCGACGAGCTGTTCGCCGAGCGCACCTGGCGCATCGCGCGGCCCCAGCCGGAGCCGGAGCTGGTGGAGAGGGCGGCGGCACTGATCCGTACGGCGAAGCGCCCCCTGATCGTGGCCGGCGGTGGCGTCCACTACTCGGGGGCGGTCGACGCGCTGCGTACGCTCAGCGAGGCCACCGGCATCCCCGTCGCCCAGTCGCAGGCCGGGCGCGGCACATTGCTCGACGACGAGCCCACCTGCCTCGGCGCGGTCGGCTCGACGGGCACCACCGCCGCCAACGCCGCCGCCCGGGAGGCCGACGTGGTGATCGCGGTCGGTACGCGGCTGAGCGACTTCACCACGGCGTCGCGCACGCTGTTCGCGCATCCCGGCGTACGGTTCGTGGGCATCAACGTCGCGCCGCTGGATGCGTACAAGCACAGTGCGCTCCCGGTGCTCGGCGACGCGCGCGACACGCTGGTCGCGCTGACGGCAGCGCTCGACGGCTACCACGTCGACGCTGGCCTCACCGAGACGCTGGCTAGCGAGAAGCAGCGCTGGGCCGACACCGTACGCGCCGTGGCCCAGCCGCAGCCCACGCTCAGCCAGAACGAGGTGATCGCGCGGGTCAACGAGGCCAGCGACCCCACCGACGTCGTGGTCTGCGCCGCCGGCTCGATGCCCGGTGACCTGCACAAGATGTGGCGGGTGCGCGACGCCGACGGCTACCACGTGGAGTACGGCTACTCGTGCATGGGGTACGAGATCGCCGGCGGCCTCGGGGTCGCGATGGCCGAGCCGGAGCGCGACGTGATCGTGATGGTCGGTGACGGGTCGTACCTGATGATGGCCACCGAGCTGGCGACCGCGGTGCAGGAGGGCATCAAGCTGGTGGTGGTGCTGGTGCAGAACTACGGGTACGCATCAATCGGCGCGCTCTCGGAGTCGCTCGGGTCGCAGCGGTTCGCGACGGCCTACCGGCAGCGTACGGAGAGCGGGCGTCTCGACGGTGAGGTGGTGCCCGCCGACCTGGCCGCCAACGCCCGCAGCCTCGGCGTCGACGTGATCGAGGTCACCTCGCGCGAGCAGCTGACCGATGCCGTACGCGCCGCCAAGGCCGCCCCGCGCACCACCGTGGTGCACGTCGTCACCGACCCGATGATCGACGCGCCCTCGTCGGAGGCGTGGTGGGAGGTGCCGGTCGCGGAGGTGTCGGCGCTGGAGAGCACCCGTGCCGCGTACGAGACCTACCGCGCCCAGAAGTCCATCCAGCGGCCGTACCTGCGGCCTGTCGAGGAGAGCTGAATGCCAGATCTGCGTGTCGCCGTCGTCGGTGTCGGGGCGATGGGCGCCGACCATGTCGAGCGGCTCAGCCGGCGCACGAAGGGGGCATCCGTCACCGTCGTGTACGACGCGGATCAGGCGCGTGCCGCGGAGGTGGCTGCCTCGTGCGGGGCTCGCGCGGTGGCGAGCGCGGAGGAGGCGATCCGCGCCGACGACGCCGACGCAGTGCTGATCGCCTCGCCCGGGCGGTTCCACCACGACCAGGTGCTCGGGTGCTTCGAGCTCGGGCGCCCGGTGCTGTGCGAGAAGCCGCTGGGGGTGACGGCGGCGGAGGCGTACGAGATCGTGCAGACCGAGGCGCGCCTGCCGCACCCGCTGCTGACGGTGGGGTTCATGCGGCGCTACGACCCGGAGTACGCGGCGCTGGTGACGTCGCTGCTCGAGGGGGAGCTGGGCGAGCCGATCCTGGTGAACTGCAAGCACCGCAACCCGTTTGCGGGCGGCAACACCGTGGATCGGGCTGTGGTGTTTGACTCCGCGGTGCACGAGGTCGACGTGGCGAGGTTCCTGCTGGGAGAGGAGATCTCTGCGGTGCGCGTGGTGCTGCCGCGGCCGGGGCCGAACGCCCCGGCCGGGCTGCACGACCCCATGCTGATCCTGTTCACGATGGAGTCGGGCCGGCTGGTGACCGACGAGCTGTACGTGGCGACCGGCTCCGGCTACGAGGTGCGCACCGAGGTGCTCGGCTCGCAGGGCATCGCGACCATCGGGCTGGGGGTGTCACGGGTGACGACGCACCTGCCGGGGCGCGTGTGGGGCGGCCCGGTCGACGCCGACTTCCGGCCGCGGTTCGCTGCTGCCTACGACATCGAGGTCCAGCGGTGGGTCGATGCTGTCCGCGAGGAGCGCTGGGTCGACGAGCTGGCTGCGGATGCCTGGGACGGGTACGCCGCCGCCGCGGTCTGCGAGGCCACCGCTGCTGCCCTGGAGACCGGCGGCGCCGAGGTCACCGTGGACCTGCTGCCCAGGCCCTGACCACAAGCGGGCCCCGTGGGGCGGGCCGCCCCTGGACGCTGCTGCGCTCCAGTGGCCCGTTCGCACCGCGCCCACCCGCGCAGAGCGTTCCCCCCGATGGCTGAGGCGGGCGTGTACGGGCTGTTTGCGTGGTCGAGGGCATCATCCTGCGCAGGCGTGGCCGCCGGGGGTGGCTCTGGATGAGCGCGCGACACGAGGGTGTTGCGCAAGACGGTCCGTTCGAGGGGCAGATGGAGCTTCGAGAGACTGACTCTGGGGTCGACGGGAACGATCTGCGCAGCCGGCAAGTGAGGGGCCCAGCTCCCCGATGGGTAGGTGGGGTCGCGGCAGGGAGGTGTTGCGCGGGACGTTCCCTTCGATGCGCAGATCGGGCCGGCGGCGGTCAATTCTGGGGTCGAGGGGATCATGCTGCGTGGTCGTTGTCGTCGAGAGTTGGAACCTGGGTGCCGCCCGCCCCTGTCGGGAGGGTCTGCGCAGGACGTTCCCTTCGAGGGGCAGATCCGGCTGCAAGCGGTCGATTTCCCTGCTTGAGGGGATCAATCTGCGCGGTCAGGGGGTCGAGGGCTGGCTTTGGGTGGGTGGGGGGTCGCGGCAGCGAGGGGGTTGCGCAGGACGTTCCCGTCGAGGGGCAGATCCGGCTGCAAGCGGTCGATTCTGGGGTTGAGGGGATCGTCCTGGGCGGTCGCGTTTGTGCAGGGCCGGGCTGGAGGGTGTGTGCCATCCGCGGGAGGTCGCGCAGAAAGTTCCCTTCGAGGCACGGATCCAGCTGCCAGCGGACGATTCCGCGGTCGAGGGGATCGTCCTGCGCGGCCGCGTCGAGTCCGACAGCCGGTGCGTAAACCACTGATGAGTGGCCACTGGGATGAGCGTGCGCCCCGGACGAGCCGGAGACGAGAAAGAAGCAGCGTGGAGACGACCGACCTCCTGCTGCTGGCGGTCATGGGTGTGCTCGCGAGCACGATCAACAGCGCGGTCGGCTCGGGGTCCCTGCTCACGCTGCCGGTTCTCCTGGCGCTCGGCGTCCCCCGGCGCCGCGGTCCGCAGCAACACCATCGGGATGTTGTTCTCGACGATCGGATCCGTCGTGGGCTACCGCCGCGAGATCGCTGCGGAGCGCGCCAACCGGATCGGCCCGCTGCTGGTCACCACGCTCGTGGGCTCGTCCATCGGGTCCGCCTGCTCCTGGTCTCGCCAGGCAGCGCACTCCGTGTCGTGGTGCCGGTCCTGATCGTCGTCGCCCTGGGTCTGGTGGTGTTCCAGCCGCGCATCAGCCGGGCGGTGGGCGCCCGTCGCGAGCGCCGGGCGGCCGACGCGGGCCTTGCCGAGCCCGACGCCAGCGCGGTCTACCGGTCTCCGGGGCTGCTCTCAGCGATGGGTGCCGCATCGATGTACGGCGGCTACTTCACCGCGGCCCAGGGGATCATCTACCTCGGCATCATCGGCGCATTCACCGGCCGGCCGATGACCAGCATCAACGCCGTCAAGAACCTGTTGGGGCTTCTGGTCAACGCGACGGCCGCCACGGTGTACGTCGTCGCGCACCTCGTCTTGAGCGCCGTGATCGTCTGGCCCGCCGTCCTCGCGATCGCGACCGGCTCGCTCGCCGGCGGGTACCTCGGCACGCACGTCGCCAAGCGACTGCCCAGAACGCGCTGCGCGGTGTCATCGTCGTGGTGGCGCTGGTCGCCCTGGCGCGCCAGCTCCTCTAGATGCGACGCAGCAGCTCCCCGCGACGACGGCGCCGGTTGTCGGGCTCGTCCACCCCGACTCCGGACGGCACCTGCGCCTCGTCCGGGACTCGCATCGCCCCACCCCACTCTGTAACGCGCCGATCACTCGCCGTCGACGGGGATCCAGCCGTACGCCACCGGGCCAGACGCGCCGACGAGCCCGCCACCCCGGAGGGCGGCGGGCCGAAAGCTCGGACGTAAGGACCATCGGCCCCTGCGACCGTGTGCGGTTCCGTCCCTGTGTCGGTGGGGGCCGTTGTGCTCGGGAGGCGAGGCCCCTCGACCCCGGTGACGGTTCCGTCCCTGTGTCGGTGGGGGCCGTTGTGCTCGGGAGGCGAGGCCCTTCGACCCCGGTGACGGTCCCGTCCCTGTGACGGTGCGGGGCCGACGCACTCGGAAGGTGAGGACCATCGGCCCCGTGACCGTGGGGGCCAGCGGCCCTGGGCGGCGTGGTGGCCCGTGCACCCCGAACGTGAGGGCAAGGCCCCGGCGACCATGCGGGCGGTGGCCCGCCCCCACGACCGCGCGGCCGACAGTGCTCAGAAGGTGAGGACCACCCGCCCCCGGCGGCCGTGCGGGACGGCCACGGCGTCGTACGCCTCCTGGTAGTCCTCGAACGGCACGGTCTGCGCGACGCGCACGCCCAGCTCGCCGGTCACCGACCTTTCCAGAAGACCTGCCAGCCGGGCGCCGTCGGGCTGCACGAAGACAGCCTTCACCTCGATGCCGCGCTCCGACGGGACCGGCAGCGGCGGCAGCACGCCCACGAAGACCCCGGAGTCGACGACCGCCCCGATCCCGTCCTGCTGCAGCGCGCCGGCGTCGGCCACGGCGTCGTACGCCCGTTCGGGCAGCTCCGTCACCAGGCGGGCGCCGGTGCCGGTGACGAAGTCGCGGTCAGTCTCACGAGCCAAGCCGGTCACCTGCCAGCCGGCGTCGGCGGCGAGCACCAGCACGTACCCGCCCACGGCGCCGGCGGCCCCGGTGACCAGCAGAGTGCGTCCGTCGCTGGCGCCGAGCAGGTCGACGATCTGGGCGGCTGTGAGGGCGTTGAGCGAGACCGTGGCCGCCGCCGCGTCGTCGAGACCGTCGGGCACGGCGGCGACGGAGGGGGCGGGCACCACCACGACCTCGGCGTGGGCGCGGGTCAGCTGGTTCAGGTCGGTGGTCACGGCGGCGACCCGCTGGCCCGTACGCACCGTGGCGACGTCCGCGCCCACGGCGACGACGGTGCCGGAGAAGTCCCAGCCCAGACCGACGTCGCCGACAAGCCCGAAGAGCTCCCGGGCGGCTCCGGACGCGACGTTGACATCGACGGGGTTCACCGTGGCGGCGGTGGTGCGGATGGCGACCTCACCTGGGCCGGGGGTGGGGTCCGCGACCTCGACGAGCTGCGGGACGGGGGTGCCCGGGCGGGCGATGAGTGCACGCATGATGGTTCCTTTCGTTGTCTCCACTAGGACGTATCTCTAAGATGAACGCGTTGCTCCCCAAGAGGAAGTGCCAACTTCAAGGTCGGATACGCACCAGGAGGTAAGCATGGCGACGATGACCGCAGCCCAGAAGAACGAGCAGGCCCGCATCGACTTCGATGCCTTCCTGGCCACCTGCCCCAGCCGCAAGCTGCTCGACCGCATCGCCGACAAGTGGGTGACGCTGACCCTGTCGGCGCTGGGGGAGAACGGCACCATGCGGTACTCCGAGATCTCGCGGCAGCTCGCCGGGGTCAGTCAGAAGATGCTCACCCAGACTCTTCGCTCCCTGGAGCGCGACGGGCTGGTCGAGCGCGAGGTGACGCCGTCGGTGCCGGTGCGCGTCGACTACCGGCTCACGCCGCTGGGCCGGTCGTTGCTCCAGCCCATCCGGCACCTGAAGCGGTGGGCCGAGGAGCACATGGTGGAGGTGGAGCGGGCGCGGGAGGCGTACGACGGCGAGTTCGGCTGACCGTCAGCCCTCGTAGACGCCAACGACCGCTCGCGCCCGCTCCCGCAGGGCGTCGCGCAGCGCCTGCGGCTCGAGCGCCTCGGCCTGCGCGCCGAGCTGCCACAGCGACCACTCGGCGTGCCACAGGTCCTGGTAGGTCACGTCGAGCAGCAGCCGGCCGTCCGGCTCGATGGCCACGATGCGTACGGCCTCGGCTGACGCGATCAGCTGCTCCTGACGGGTCGCGTCGACGCGTACGCGCACGGTGATGTGCCCCTCCGACAGGAACGACGCGCACCGCTCCTGCCAGAGCCGCGCGAGGTCGATGCCAGCCGGGCGATCGGCTGGCTCGGGCAGCGACTGGGCAGCCGCGATGCGCGAGAGACGGTACGTACGGTTCTCGCCCCTGCGCGTCGCCAGCAGGTAGGCGCGGGTGCGTACGCTCACCAGGCCCAGCGGGTCCACGGTGCGGGTACGGGGAGGTTGGCCCGCCGCTGCGTACTCGATGCGCAGCCGCGTGCCGCCCAGCACGGCGCGGCGCACCTCAGCGAGGACCTCCGTCGATACGTGCTCGGCGTGCCGGTCGGGGAGCAGGGCGGGGCCAGGGTCCACGAGCATCCGCTCGGCAGCCGCGCTGGCCGCGCGCTGACCGCCCTCTGGCAGGGCGTCCACCACCTTGCGCATCGCCGACGCCAGGGCGGCTCCGAGGCCGAGCGCGTGGTGCGACCCGCTCGTGAGCAGCGCCACGGCCTCCTCGGGCGTGAGCCCGGTCAGCTCGGTGCGAAAGCCGGGCAGGAGCGCGTACCCGCCGTGGCGGCCGCGCTCGGCATACACCGGGACCCCGGCCACCGACAGGGCCTCGATGTCGCGGAGGACCGTCCGTGGCGAGACCTCCAGCTCGGCGGCGATCGCATCGGCGGTCATCTGCCCGCGCTGACGCAGCAGCAGCACGAGGGACACGAGACGGTCGGCGCGCACCTGCGAAGAATGTCAGCAAAACACGACAGGAGATGGCGGGATGATGCGGAACTGTCGGGGCGGAGGCGCCGTACGGCGCTCGTGACGGGGCCGTGCCCCACGACCAGCAGGAGACGAACATGACTGTCGAACGAACCGCCATCAACCCGGTGACGTGGTCGCTGCCCATGGGCTTCAACCAGGGGGAGCTGGTGACGGGCCGGACCCGCACGCTCTACTGCTCCGGGCAGACCGCGACGGCGGCAGACGGTAGCCCGCAGCACGAGGGTGACATGGCGGGCCAGCTCGCGCTGAGCCTCGACAACCTGGTGGCTGTGCTGGAGGGCGCGGGCATGGGGCTCGGTGACCTGGTGCGGCTCACCGTGTACGCCACCGACGTCGACCTGCTGCTCCAGCACTACGGCGTCCTGGCGGGCCGCCTGGCCGAGGCCGGAGCCGCGCCGTCCACCACGATGCTCGGCGTGACCCGGCTGGCGATCCCCGGCCTGATGGTCGAGCTGGAGGGCACGGCCGTCGCCTGATCGCCCGAAAACCCGGGCTTTGGGCCTCCGTCGCCCTGCGGCGACGGAGGTCCCGCCCGGCGCGGCATGGTTCAGACGGGGTGCTCGGTGCTGCGACTGATGATCTCCGCGGCGACCCGAGAGGGCTCCTTGTCGGGCAGCCAGTGGTCGGCGTCGAGCTCCACGAACCTGTACTCGGCGGCGACGTACTCACGCGTCAGCTCGGCCGCCCTGCGGCGCAGAGCCGTGTCGTGAGAACCCCACACGTACGTCGTGGGCACCCGAACCGGCTGGTCCATGACGTCGGCTCCCAGACCACGGTTGGCGCGGTACCAGGTGATCGGGCCGTGCAGCGACTCCGGGCTGGCGAAGCGACGCCCGTACGCCTCCGCGCCCGGCACCTGGTCGCGCTGCATCATCGCGCCGACCCGCCCGGCGAGCAGCCGCTCAGGGATCCGGGGCAGCTGGAAGAACGTGCGGTACCAGCCGCGCAGCCACTGCGACGGCCTCCGGTTCGCTCGTCTCAGCGCGGCCGGGTGAGGCGTCGACAGCACCGTCAGCGTCGCGACCCGCTGCGGGTGCAGGGTCGCCGCCGCCCAGGCGACCGCCCCGCCCCAGTCATGGCCCACGAGGGCCACCTGGTCGGCCCCGGCCTCGTCCATCAGCGCGACGACGTCGTCGACCAGCTCGGTGATCGTGTACGCCTCCGTGCCTGACGGCGACGCCGCTGGCGAGTACCCGCGCTGGTCGGGCGCCAGTGTGCGCAGCCCCGCCTCGTGGAGCACCGGCTCGACCTCGCGCCAGCTCGAGGCGTCCTGGGGGAACCCGTGCAGGAGCACGACGACCGCTCCGTCCCGGGGGCCTCCGTCGCGGACGTCGAAACGGAGTCCCTGGCGCTCGAACGTGTCCATGACCTCAACCTAGGCGCGCCCCCACGGCGACGCACTGCATCCCCTTGCCGGGGTGAGTCCCTGCATGCCGTACGCGGCCGTACCCGCGCTGGATCGCCGAGGAATCAGGTGCGGCAAGCCACGACGCGTCGAGACCACGTCTCTCACTCAGCCGCGAGAGCGCGGGGCGCCATCTGTCGACAACGCGTACGAGCTCGTACTGACGCGCGATCAGGTCGGGTCAGCGCCCCGACCGCGGGTCGCTCAGGACTCGGTGATGTGCTTGCCGACCTCGTCGACGAAGGTGTCGATGGAGGTGTTGTCGCGGGATCCGTAGTTGTAGTGCGTGGTGCCGGCGCCGTGCGGGTCCTGGCCCCAGCCGCAGAGGAACGCGGCGGGCTCACCGGTGGCGGTGTCGTGGCCGTACTCCCACGTGTAGTACAACGTCTGCGTCTCGTCAGGCCCACTGACGACCATGGTCGCGTACGCCTCGGCGGGTTGCTGCGGCTCGGGCATGGTGACCAGCACGGCGGCGTAGTCGGGACGCTGCACGACGTAGGCGGCGAGCCCGTCGCCCGGGATCTTGCTCTCCTCGGGAACGCGCTCGTTGAGGTCGGCCCAGATGTCCGCGAGCTTCGGCCCCAGGTCGACCTCGGTCGCCTCCTCCAGGAGGTCGACGTTGGGGTCGAGGGCGATGTCGCGAAGAACGCGGTGTGCGAACACGTAGTGCACCGTGCGTGGGGCCATGGGGTCACCCTCCCACAAACCCGCCGCGTGCGGTACGAGGAACGCCGTGCCACTGTGCGCCGACCGGCCACGACCGCTCGATCGGGTACCGAGAACGGTGCTGCACCTTGTCGCAGGCGACTCCGTGTCCCTGATCTCGTTGACCGGCCGCTGCGCGTCGCTCCTGCCGACGCCGGTGCCCGTCGAGCCCGCCTCGCCGAGGTACGCCCGACGCCCAGTCCGCAGGATGCTGCTGCCCTGGCCTCCGTGGCGCGCACCAGCTGCTTCCCTCAGCCTCGACGGCACCCGGCGGCCAACCGGCGACCTGCGGCGGGCGGGACCCTCCTGCGACCTCTGGACACCAGGCGCCGGTAGTCGTGTCCTGCTGGCCGAAGACCCTAGACAGTGAGAGATTCGGTACGAACCGAGGAGGTTTCATGTCTGAGAACCCGCCCACCCCGCGCCGTGCCCGCGAGCCCGAGCCGGAGGAGATGCGCATCCAGCACAGAGCCCAGCCGTCCCCAGCCCCGGCCGGCTCGGACGACCTGCCCGAGACTCAGCAGATGCCGGCAGTGCTGGCCGACGGCGACGCGGCCCGCGGCGTCGGGACCGGCGCCTCGGCCCCCGGTGCCCGGCACGCACAGGCCGACGACCTCGCTGCCACGCAGGCGATGCCGCAGGACCTGTGGCGCGACTCGGACGCTTCCGACGCCACCCAGGCGATGTCGGCCGCCGACCCTGACGCGACCCAGGTGGTGCCGGACGACGCGGCCGCGACCCGGGCCATGGCCGCTGCTGACCCTGACGCGACCCAGCTGGTGCCGGCTGATCCCGTTGCGACCAGGGCCATGCCTGCCGTCGACCCGGATGAGCCCGTCGCGGCCCGGCGGCTCGCCGACGCCGACGACCCGGTGGCCGCCGCGGGGCCGATCGACCCGGATGCGGTCCCGGCCGAGCCGGCAGCCCCGACCCCGTACGCCGCCGCCACCCCGCCCGGCGGCACCACTCCGCCCCCGCCCGTGAGCGGCGACGACCCTGCGCGGCGCTCCAACGCCGTCCCCGTGATCGTCGGCCTGGTGGTGCTGGCGCTCATCGTCCTCGCCGCCTGGTGGTTCACGCGCGACCCCGCGCCCACGACCGCCAACCCCGCCAGTACGGCCCCGGCGCCTGCGCCCCCCCAGCCCGCCTCTGCGCCGCCGGTCTCCACGCAGCCCGCGACCCAGCCGGCCACGACGCAGGCGCCGACCACCGCCCCCGCGACCGTGGCCCCGGCGACCACGGCCCCGGTGACGACGGCCACCGCGACGGCCCCGGCCACCACGGCACCGGCCACCACGCAGCCCGCGCAGACCACCCAGCCCGCGACCACGGCTGCCACGACCCGCCTTGCCTCCACCGCTCCCGCGCCCGTGCAGACCACCCTGCCCGGCAAGGGCGCCGCGACACTGCCTGCGCTCACCGTGGCCGTGACCGAGCCGCCGAACGCCGCCAGCCGGATCCAGGGGGTGTCCGGCTACTGGGTGAAGATGTGCGCGACGAGCGCGGCCAGCACCGTCGATCCCGCCGCGTGGACGCTCAGCAACACCAAGGGGCAGCAGGCGGCCCGGGCGACCGGCACCAGCTACCAGCCCGCCATCAAGACCGGCCCGATCGCTGCTGGTCAGTGCAGCGAGGGGTTCCTCTCGTTCGCCACCCCTGACTCCTTCATCCAGGGCAGCGACGCGTTCAAGCTCACCTACAGCGACGGGTCCAGCAAGGTCACCTGGAACACCCACTAAGCCAGGACTCGGTCACGTGACCTGCACAACCGGTGCGAACAGCGGCGTTGCTCGCCCCAGAGGGGACCAGCGCACGTAGGCGCACCGGTTGTGCAGGTCACCCCCGTGACCAGCCCCGGGAGACCCTTCCCGCGCCCGGGTGGCAAGGCGCTGCAACCACGGGGCTGCCCCCACTCACCGGTGGAGACTGCCCTCACCGACATCCCGAGGAAGGCAGCGCCGTGACCGAGATCCTCGCCGCGGCGAGCGTGCTCACCGACTTCGTGCCCGAGCACGACGTCTTCGTCGGGATCGACTCCGACGGCTGCGCGTTCGACGCCATGGACATCAAGCACTACGAGTGCTTCACGCCGTGCACCATCCGGTTCTGGGACCTGCAGCCCGTCTCCACCCTGGCTCGCGAGACCGCGATCTTCACGAACCTGCACTCGGTCACCCGCGGCCTCAACCGCTGGCTGGCGCTGCGCCAGGTGCTCGACCTGCTGCGCGACCGCACGGAGGTCGCCGAGCGCGGCGTCACCATCCCCGACTACCCCGAGCTGACGCAGTTCATCGAGTCGCCGTACCCGCTCAGCGACGCCGGCATCGCCGCCTTCGCCAAGGAGAACCCGTCCGACACCATCGCCCGCGCGATCCGCTGGGGCAACGGCGTGAACGCGGCCATCGCCGACATGGTGCACGGGTGCGGGCCGTTCCCGGGCGTACGCGAGGCGATCGTCGCCATGCAGCCGGACGTCGACTGCATGACCGTCTCGGCGACCCCCATGGAGGCGCTGATCCGGGAGTGGAACGAGCACGGCCTCGCCCCGTACATGAAGGTCATCGCCGGCCAGGAGATGGGCTCGAAGGCGCAGCACGTGCAGTACGCGGCGACCGGCAAGTACGACCCCGCGCGGATCATGCTCATCGGCGACGCCCCGGGTGACCGCGACGCCGCCCGCGCGGTCGGCTGCCTGTTCTACCCGATCGTGCCGGGCGCCGAGAAGGAGTCCTGGCAGCGCTTCACCGAGGAGGCGCTGCCGAGGCTGCTCGACGGCACGTACGCAGGTCCGTACGCCGACGGGCTCCTCGCGACCTACGAGTCGCACCTGCCAGACCAGGTGCCCTGGGAGACCCTCTCGGGCACGACCACGGTGACGATGCCGAAGGTGAAGAGCTGATGCCCACGACCGCTGACCTGACCGCGAAGCCGTACCACCTCAACCCCTCCCAGATCGACTGGGTCGAGCAGACCCTGGCCGGCCTCACCACCGAGGAGAAGGTGGGGCAGCTGTTCTTCAACCTGTTCTTCTTCGGCGGCGACGCCTTCTCCGGCAACAGCCTGTCGAACCAGGAGATGGTCACGAGGTACGGCATCGGCGGCGCGCGCTACCAGGGCGGCACGGCGGCGCAGGTGCAGAACTTGCTCAACGAGCTGCAGTCGTACGCGAAGGTGCCGCTGCTCGTGGCCGCGAACTGCGACTCCGGCGGCAACGGGGCGTGCAACGACGGCACGTACATCGCCTCCGGCGCCCAGTCCGAGGCCGCCGGCGACCCGCAGGTGGCGCACGACGCCGGGTACGTCTCCGGGCGCGAGGCGACCGCTCTGGGTGTGAACGTGAACTTCGACCCCTGCGTCGACATCCTCATGAACTGGCAGAACACCATCGTCAACACCCGTGCGTACGGGACCGACGCCGACACGGTGATCCGCTACACGAACGCGTACGTGGACGGGCTCAAGGAGTCCGAGATCGTCTGCTGTGTCAAGCACTGGCCGGGGGACGGCGTGGAGGAGCGCGACCAGCACCTGATCCTGGGCGTCAACGACCTGCCGCCTGCCGAGTGGGACGCGTCGTTCGGCAAGGTCTTCCGCAACCACATCGACCGCGGCGTCGAGATGATCATGGCCGCGCACTTCGTGATGCCGGAGTACCAGAAGCAGCTCAACCCCTCGCTGAAGGACGCCGACCTGCTGCCGGCGACCCTGTCGAAGGAACTGACCACCGACCTGCTCAAGGAGCGGCTCGGCTTCAACGGACTCGTCGTCACCGACGCCTCGCACATGCTCGGCATGACCTCGGCGATGCGGCGGCAGGACTACGTGCCGCTGGCCATCGCCGCCGGCTGCGACATGTTCCTGTTCTTCAACGTCATGGAGGAGGACTTCGGCTTCATGCTCGACGGCGTGAAGAACGGGGTCATCACCGCCGAGCGCCTCGACGACGCCGTACGCCGCGTGCTCGGCCTCAAGGCCAAGCTGAACCTGCACATGAAGCAGGCCGACGGCACGCTGCAGAAGACGCCCGACGCGCTCGAGGTCGTGGGGTGCGAGGAGCACCTGGAGATGCGCCGCAACGCCGCCGACAAGGGCATCACGCTGGTCAAGAACACGCTCGACCAGCTGCCGATGAACCCGACCGACCACAAGCGCGTACGCCTCTACTACCTCTCCGGCGAGAAGGGCGGCATCGTCTCCGGCAACGACAAGACGGTCGAGCAGCTGACGGCGATGCTGACCGAGCGGGGCTACGAGGTGACGCTCAACGACGGCACCACGCGCATCAAGGGCTCGACGCTCGAGTACCGCGACCAGGTCGACTGCGCGCTGGTGATCGCCGACGTGGTCGGGTACGGCGCTCAGAACAACTACCGCATCCAGTGGCAGACGGCGATGTCGAACGAGGTGCCCTGGTACGTCTGGGAGGTGCCGACCTTCATGGTCAGCCTCAACTACACGACCCACCTGCACGACGCCACGATGGTGAAGTGCTACGTGAACGCGTACCACTCCAACGAGGAGAACCTCCGCGCCGTGCTCGACAAGCTCGAGGGCAAGAGCGAGTTCAAGGGCGGCCACAACGACCTGGTCTGGACGAACAAGTGGCAGGCCCGCCTCTGAGATCCGGTGGTTGAGCAAGGCTCGTCCGAGGTACGAGGACGAGGCGCGGCGAGACCCGACTTGGCTGAGCGGGGCGAAGCCAGGGCGCCCTGGGGACGGAGGTTTCGCCGTGCCTCGCTGGCGCTCGGCTCGGCGTGCTTTCGACGTGGGTCTGCTTGGCAAGCTCAGCAGACCCACACTCCACCACCGCTACACCTAGGGTGAGCCCATGCGAGTGACTCTTCCGACGCAGGACCTCCTGGACGCGATGACCGATCTCCCCGAGGGGGTCACCACCGAGCTGTGGGACTTCACCGAGCCCGCCCCCGAGGGCCACGTCGACCTGGCCGTCCTGCCGTACATGGCACCCGCGACCACGCTCGATGTCCTCCAGAGCGCTGACGTCGGGTGGGTGCAGAGCCAGGCGCTCGGGTACGACGGGGTGGCCGATCACCTCCCCGGCGGCGTCGGGTTCTCGAACGCCGTCGGCGTGCACGAGGCCAGCACCGCCGAGCTCACCCTGGCCCTGATCCTCGCCGCGCAGCGTGACATCCCGGGCTTCGTCCACGACCAGGACGAGGCGCGCTGGAACACGAAGTTCACGCCTGGCCTCCTCGGCCGTACGGCCCTCGTGGTCGGCGTCGGCGGAGTCGGCACGTCGATCGCGACCCTGCTGCGCGCGTTCGGAGCGGCCGTTCTGCGCTCCGCCTCCCGCGCCCGCACCGACGAGGACGGCTCCATCGGCGGCCCCGAGCACCTGCCGCACATGCTGCGGCACTCCGACATCGTCGTCCTGGTCACCCCGCTCACCGAGCAGACCCGGCACATGGTCGACGCGGACTTCCTCGCCGCCATGCCCGAGGGTGCCTTGCTGGTCAACGTGGGGCGTGGCCCGCTCGTCGACACCGACGCCCTCGTCGAGGCAGCGACCGCGGGTCGCGTACGCGCCGCGCTCGACGTCACCGACCCCGAGCCGTTGCCGGCGGAGCACCCTTTGTGGCGTACGCCCGGCGTGCTGATCACTCCGCACGTCGGGGGCCGCACCACGACCATGCATGGCCGCGTCGTCGCGCTCGTGTCCAGCCAGATCGCCCACGCGCTAGCAGGGGAGCCGTACGACCACGCCGTCGTCACGCCGTAGTGGACGCTTAGCCCTGGTTGCGGCCGGTGCGCTAGGTTGCGCAGACTGACGAAGGGAACTCATGAGCGCGGCGCCGAACCAGCACGAGACGGTCCAGGGAATGGGAGCGATCCCCGTCGAGGGGGGAGCCGGCTTCCGGGTCTGGGCGCCGCATGCTGATCGTGTGGCCGTCAAGGGGTCCTTCAACGAGTGGTCCGGCGACGCCGACGTGCTGGCCAGCGAGGGCAACGGGTTCTGGTACGGGTTCGTGGCCGGCGCCGCGGTGGGCGACGAGTACAAGTTCCTCATCACCCACGGCGACAGCACGTTCGACCGCATGGATCCGTACGCCATGCAGGTGACGAACTCCGTCGGCAACTCGGTGATCTACGACCACTCCGCGTTCAGCTGGGAGGGCGACAGCTTCCAGTGTCCGCCGCACAACGAGCTCGTGATCTACGAGGCGCACGTGGGCTCGTTCACCGACGAGGGGGAGTGGGTCGGCAACCTCACCGACCTGATCACCAAGCTCGACCACGTGGTCAGCCTCGGGGTGAACGCGCTGCAGCTGATGCCGGTCGCCGAGTTCGCGGGCGACTACTCGTGGGGCTACAACCCGGCCAACATCTTCGCCGTCGAGTCGTCGTACGGCGGCCCCGACGAGTTCAAGCGCCTCGTCAAGGAGGCCCACAAGCTCGGCCTCGCCGTGCTGCTCGACGTGGTGTACAACCACTTCGGCCCGAGCGACCTCGACCTGTGGACATTCGACGGGTGGGCCGAGAACGGCCTCGGCGGCATCTACTTCTACAACGACGACCGCGCCCACACGCCGTGGGGCGCCACGCGTCCCAACTACGGCGTGGGCGAGGTGCGGCAGTACATCCGCGACAACGCCTTCATGTGGCTGCGCGACTACCACCTCGATGGCCTGCGCTACGACATGACCCCGTACGTGCGCAGCGTCAACGGCTCGGGCTTCGACCTGCCCGACGGGTGGAGCCTGATGCGCTGGATCAACGGTGCCATCCGGGAGGAGTTTCCTGGTCGTGTACTGATCGCCGAGGACCTCCACGGCCATCCGCAGGTGACGTCCAATGGGGCCGACGGCGCTCTGTTCCACTCGCAGTGGGACGCGAAGTTCGTCCACCCCGTGCGCGAGGCGCTGGAGACCATCGACGACGCGCAGCGCTCCATGGCTGATGTACGGGACGCGATCGGTTCCTCGTACGGCGAGGCGTTCTCGCGCGTCATCTACACCGAGAGCCACGACGAGGTCGCCAACGGGCGCGCCCGGGTGCCGGAGGAGATCGAGCCGGGGAACCCGAGCGGCTGGGCGGCGCAGAAGCGCTCCACGCTGGGCGCGGGGCTGGTGATGACCTCCCCGGGCATCCCGATGATCTTCCAGGGGCAGGAGTTCCTGGAGGGCGGCTGGTTCCGCGACGAGGTGCCGCTGGACTGGCACCGCAACGACGACTTCGCCGGCATCGCGAACCTCTACCGCGACCTGATCCGGCTGCGGCGCAACTGGCACGACACCACCAAGGGTCTCTCGGGCCAGGGGCTGTTCCTGCACCACACCAACGACGACGCCAACGTCATCGCCTGGCAGCGCTGGTACGACCACGGCGAGGGTGACGACGTCATCGTCGTCGTGAACTTCTCCGCGCAGGAGCGAGGGGCGTACAGGATCGGCATGCCGAACGCCGGGCTGTGGCGGCTGCGGCTGAACTCGGACGCGAAGATCTACTCGCCGCTGTTCGGCAACCACCCCTCGGCCGACGTGGAGGCCTACGAAGGCAAGTGCGACGGCATGGACGCGTACGCGGAGATCACCATCGCTCCGTACTCGATGCTGATCTACTCCCAGGACTGATCCGCCGGTTCCTGAGCGGCCCCGCTGGTTGAGCGAGGAGGACCCGAGCTTGCGAGGGGTCGTCCGAGTCGACACCAGACCTGACCGAGCGGAGGGAGGTCAGGCAATCTGCCGATGTCGACCGGCCTGCCACTGAGGCGGACCGGGGTGCTGCACGGCCATCAGTCGAGGTGGAAGACCTCCTCCAGCTCGACGAACGACTCGTCGGGCGCCTGGTCGCCGATGCCGCTGAACAGGTGCCGGACGGAGGCCTGCCAGCGGGCGTTGACGTCCTCGCGCGCCATCGCTTCCTGAGCGGCGGTCAGGCCGTCGGGCGTCTCCACGTAGCCGAACATCAGCCCGTCGTCGTTCATGAACAAGGAGTAGTTGCCCCAGCCGTTGCGCCGCAGCGCTTCCTGCATCTCGGGCCAGACGTCACGGTGTCGTGCCTTGTACTCAGTGACGTGCTCGGGCGCCACCCGCACCATGAACCCGACCCGCTGCATCAGCGCGCCAGCCACTCAGTGATCGCCGCGGCGACCTCGCCGGCGTGGTCGCGCAGCAGGTTGCTCCCGCGGATGGCGCGCCACTCGGCGGAGGCCAGCTTCGTCGTCAGCGCCTCGGCCGACATCTGCGCCGCCTTGTCATCGGAGGTCAGCACCAGCGTGGGCGCGGTGACCTTGCCGAGGTGGGCGCTGACGTCGATCGAGGCCATGGCATCGAGGGCGGCGAGCACGCTCTGCTTGGTGACGCCCTGCTCGGTGAAGGCGCTCTCGGGCATGAGGCGCATCAGCGTCCGCGACACCTTGCCCGCGCCGCCACCCGGGGCCACCGGGGTGTCGATCAGCACCAGGCGGCGTACGGCCTTCGGCTGCTCCGCCGCCAGCCGCAGCGCGACCATCCCGCCGAGCTGTACGCCGCAGACGTCGACCTGCTCCAGGTCGTCGAGGTCGATCCGGGTCAGCAGGTCGGAGACCGCCGCATCGATGTCGAACTCGCCGGACTGCGTCGGCTTCAGCCCGCGCAGCCAGGGAGCGGTGAGCGGGCGGCTCGCGCCGAGCTCGGTCACCACGTCCTGCCAGGAGGGCGGGCTCATCCGCGCACCGTGGAGCAGCATCAACGTAGGCGTGGTGGCGGGCGTCATGGGGTCGATCCTGCCAGGTCCGGCCCCGGGGTGGCCCGGCATGGCATGGCATGGCCGGAGAACACGGCACCCCACCGGGCAGCTAACGCAGAATGTCCCACTCGACCCGCGGCAGGGGCTGTTGCGTGTCGGTGTGGGCGGCGAGGGGACCGTCTTGCGCAAATCCTTGCTGGTCCGGGTGTCGTCTGGGACGTGGGTTCGGGCCGGTCAGCCGCGCAGGGTGGCCCACTCGACCGGAGGCTTGGGGCTGTTGCGTGTCGGTGTGGGCGGCGAGGGGGACGTCTTGCGCAGGTCCTTGCTGGTCCGGGTGTCGTCTGAGACGTGGGTTCGGGCCCGTCAGCCGCGCAGGGTGGCCCACTCGACCGGAGGCTTGGGGCTGTTGCGTGCCGGTGTGGGCGGCGAGGGGGACGTCTTGCCTGGGTTCCCGTGTGGCATCAAGCCGCTGTGCCCGCCCAGCTAAACGCAGAACGTCCCGCTCGCCCGTCGGGTCGACCCGCGAGAGCCCGAACCTCACGCCGAGGGGATGATTCTGCGCGAGATCTCGGGTTGGGGTCGTTCCTGGGGTCGAGGGGTGATCCCGCGTCGGCTGGGAGGGACTCGGATGAAGTCAGCCCGGGCGGTGGAGCGAGCTTCAGCAGGATGTTCCGCTCGCCACAGATATGGAGCCTTCTGAGGCCGCGTTCCTGAGGCCGAGAGGGTGATTCTGCGCGGGGATGGACGGTCGGGCGATCCGGGGCTGCCTGCCGGGGTGGGGTTGGCCTGCCGGGGCGGGGTTGGTCTGAGGGGGTGGACCCGCGCCGGATGCTCCGCTCGTCGCAGACATGGAGCCGTTGAGGCCGCGTTCCTGGGTCGAGGGGATGATTCTGCGCGGGGATGGACGGTGGGGTGCTCTGGGTGGGCTTGGCCTGCCGGGGTGGCGTTGGCCTGAAGGGGTGGACCTGCGCAGGACGTTCCTCTCGCCGCGTATGTGGGCTCGTACAGGCCTCGATGCCGCGGTCGAGGGGAACATCCTGCGCGGATGTGACCCCGCGGTGCAGGGGCGCGTCGCGTGGTGCCTCCGTGGCCAGGATCTGGCCCGGTCCGAGCCGCTCCGTGGATGGTCCCGCAGCCGGAGCGACACGGCTGGTTGGCTATCGCCCGTGCGACTGAAGGACCGTGCCGCCCTCTGGCTGCGACCGGGGCTGCTGGCCTGGCTGTACGTACGGGTCCCCCGAGGTGTCACCGGCTGGCGGCTGCTCCATGCGGCAGACGGGGGGATGCACGTCCATGGCGGCCAGGTCGTCGGGGCCGAGGAGTCCTGGCCCCTGGAGGCGGTGCCGATCCCGCACGACCTGGTCGAGCAGCACCCCGAGCTGGCCTGGTACACGGGCCTCGACGCCCCCTGCGTGATGACCCCCGAGGTCCCACGCCTGCTGCAGGGCCAGGTGGTCGTGGCGGCGTACCAGGGCGACCGGGTGGTCGCCGTCACCGGGGTTCAGCACGGGATCGTGCTGGACGACCTGTACGACTCCGCCCGCACCCGCACGCTCGGCGCCCACCACGCCGACGGCCGTACCGACTTCGCCCTCTGGGCCCCCACCGCCCGCGAGGTTGAGCTGCTCACCTGGCCCGCCGACGCAGGAGCAGAGCCGGCCATCGACGACGCCCAGATCCACCCCCTGCACCGCGACCCCGACGGCACCTGGACCACCACGCTCGCCGGCGCGGGGGAATGGCGCTACCTCTACCGGGTCACGGTCTACGTGCCCACCACCGGACGCGTCGAGCAGAACCTCGTCACCGACCCGTACTCCGTCGCCCTCACCCTCGGCTCCCGCCGCTCCGTCGCGACCGACCTCGCCGACGAGCGGTGGGCGCCGGAGCAGTGGCGTACGGCACCGCAGCCGCGCCTGGAGCAGTGGGTCGACGCCACGATCTACGAGCTGCACGTGCGCGACTTCTCCATGAGCGACCCGCTGGTGCCCGAGCGGCTGCGCGGTTCGTACGCGGCCTTCGCCCACGACGGCGAGGGCGCCCGCCACCTGCGACGGCTGCGCGAGGCCGGCCTGAACACCGTGCACCTGCTGCCGGTGTTCGACATCGCCACCATCACCGAGGAGCGGGGGCTGAGACGGCAGCCGCCCGACCTCACCCCGTACGCGCCGCAGTCGGAGCGCCAGCAGGCCCTGGTCTCCAAGGTGAAGGGCGACGACGGCTACAACTGGGGCTACGACCCGTTTCACTGGCTCGCGCCCGAGGGGTCGTACGCGACCTCCGACGCCGCGGCCGACGGCGGGCACCGCATCGCCGAGCTGCGCACCATGATCGGCGCCATCCACGGCATGGGGCTGCGCGTGGTGCTCGACCAGGTGTTCAACCACACGCACGCGTCGGGGCAGTGGCCGCACTCGGTGCTCGACAAGGTGGTGCCCGGCTACTACCACCGCCTCAACGAGGACGGCGGCGTGCACCAGTCGACCTGTTGCGACAACGTCGCCACCGAGCGCGTGATGGCCGAGAAGATCATGGTCGACGCGTGCGTGCTGTGGGCCCGGGAGCACAAGGTCGACGGGTTCCGGTTCGACCTGATGGGGTTCCACTCGCGCGCCACCATGCTCGCGGTGCGGCAGGCCCTCGACGCGCTCACCCCTGCCGACGCCGGGGTCGACGGGCGCCAGGTGCAGCTGTACGGGGAGGGCTGGAGCTTCGGCGAGGTCGCCGGCAACCGGCTGTTCGTACAGGCGTCGCAGGGGCAGCTCGGCGGCACCGGGATCGCGACGTTCTCCGACCGCATCCGCGACGCGGTGCGCGGCGGCGTACCGTTCGACCACGACCCCCGCCGCCAGGGGTTCGCGACCGGGCTCGGCACGTGCGACAACGGTCACGGCCTCGACGCCTCGCTCGGCGAGCTCACCGACCTGCTGCAGCTCGGGCTGGCCGCGAACCTGCGGACGTTCCAGATGCGCGACCACACCGGTGCCTGGGTGCGCGGCGACCAGGTGCACTACCGCGACACGGTCGCCGCGTACGCCGAAGAGCCCGACGAGACCCTCTCCTACGCCGACGCGCACGACAACGAGACGCTCTGGGACGCGCTGGTGCTCAAGCTCGCCGGGCACCTCACGATGGCTGATCGCGTACGGCACAACGCGCTCGCCCTGGCCTGCGTGACGCTGGCGCAGACCCCGGTGCTGTGGCACGCCGGGGCCGACCTGCTGCGGTCGAAGTCGCTGGACCGCAACTCGTACGACTCCGGCGACTGGTTCAACCGCCTCGACTGGACCGGCGAGGACAACGGCTTCGGGCACGGCCTGCCGCCGGCCGCCGACAACCGCAGCGTGTGGCCGATCCTGCGGCCGCTGCTGAAGCGCCGCGACCTGAAGCCGAGCGCCGAGGACGTGGCGCTGGCGACCGGCATGGCGCAGGACCTGCTGCGGCTGCGGGCCTCGACCAGGCTGTTCCGTCTCGGCTCGGCGGCCCGGGTCCGGGAGCACGTACGGTTCCCGGTCGCCGGCACGCCGTACGCGATCCCGGGCGTCGTGGCCTATGTGGTCGAGGACTCGGCGACCGACCCCGTCGACGAGCGGTGGTCAGGCGTGGTGACGATCCTCAACGGCACGCCGGGCGAGGTCGTGCAGCACCTGCCGGTCGATGGACCATGGGTGCTGTCGCCGGTGCAGCAGCGAGGCGCCGACGACGTCGTACGCGCCTCGACCTGGGCTGACCAGGCGTTCGTGGTGCCGGCGCGGACAGCGGCGGTGTACGTGCGGGAGCTCTAGCGCCCGACCTCGACTGCCCATCGTGATGACGCGGTCAGGCTGGTCCATGGTCGCGACGTGTCGCCTCGATCCGGGCCGGTCAGATAGTCGACGCCGCAAGGGCTAGCTCCCCAGGAAGTCGGCGAGCAGTTCGTTGACCAGGTCTGGCTGGTCCATGTTCGCGTTGTGAGCCGCGCTCGGAACGGTCTCGAGCCGCACCTGCGGGTCTCTGGCCGCCAGTGCGGCCATCGCGGCGGCGATGTTGCCGGAGCGGTCCTCGGCGCCGACGATCGCGAGCGTGGGCACCGGCAGCCGGTACGGGGGGTCGGGCGTGAGCGCGTCCGTCCAGAAGCGCATCACCTCGATGAAGCGCTCACGGCCGGTGCGGCGGAGGCGGTCGGCGGCGTACGCAATCGTCGCGGGCCGTGTGCCGCAGGCGCGCGCCGACTGGTCGACGAGCGCTCGACAGGGATACGCGCGCATCACCAGCGGCGTCGAGCGGAGGGCAAGGCGCTGCAGCCATGCGAGCGGGCCGTGGTTGTCGCTGCAGTCGATGAGCACGAGGCGGGAGACGCCGTCGGGGTGGGCGGCGACGTACGACTGTGCGAGGTTGCCGCCCATGGACTGGCCGACCAGGGTGAGATCAACGGGGTCGAGCAGCTCGACCAGCGCGACGAGGTCGTCGAGCATGTCGGTGTAGCGGAACGGGCCGTCGAGCGTGGAGGCGCCGTGACCACGGGCGTCCCAGCAGACGATGCCGACATCGTCGGGCAACGCGGGCAGCTGCGCGTCGAACATGTGCCCGTCCATGCCCGCGCCGTGCAGGAGGACGACCCAGCGGCCGGAGGTGCTGGCGCGGGTGTTGTACGCCACCTCGCACCCGGGGCGAGACAGCCGGGAGGGGCGGACGTCGTCGATGCTCACGGCTCGATCCTGCCAGGGGACTGCCGATGGTTGCCCGGGACCACTGAGGGGGCGCAGGATGGTCCGGTCGAAGCACCCGGAGGCGTCCTGGGTGGGGCCTGCGTCGTCGAGGGGACGATTCTGCGCACCAGATCAGCGGGACCGGGCGCGCTCCTAGGCACCGCAGGGCACTCCTGATAGCTCAGGCTGAGCAGTCGGGGGGGGACCGATGGCATGGACACGAACGCCGCCGCCGTACATCACCTCGCTGGCAAGCTCGCCTTCGACGGACCGACAGGCGTCGCCACCGCTCGGACCAGCCACAACCCGCCCATCGTGGGGGGGCACCAGGTCCGACGCCGCTTGACCACGGCCACATCCCCGGGGTGGTGCACCTCCTGGCCCCAGCTGGCCGAGAGAGCACCCCGGAGCTGCCCGATTAGCTCGACCGAGACCTGCTGCTGGGGCGCCGGCTGCAACGGCTCGACGCGTGCCGCCCTGACGCTCAGCCAGAGGGGACACACCCCGGTCAAGGATCGGTGGTTTCGAGTACTGAGCGCGAGAGGGGAGGATGCGCCTCCCCGTGGCGGGGCTCACCGCGCCTCTGCTGCGAGTCCCGGTGGTGTCGGCTGCTCAGGGTCAGCCCACCATGTCGTACGCGGCGAGCCGCTTGCGGTCAGCCTTGGAGCCGGACTCCTGCAGCGCGAGCAGCTCGGAGTAGATGCCGCCGCTGCGCGCGAGCTCGGCCGGCGTGCCGATCTCGTCGACGCGGCCGCCCCGCAGCGTGATGATCCGGTCGACCGAGGAGATGGTCGAGAGACGGTGGGCGATGACGAGGGTGGTACGGCCCTCCATCAGCTCCTCCAGACCGGCCTGCACCTGCCGCTCGGCCTTGGTGTCGAGGGCGCTGGTGGCCTCGTCGAGCACCAGGATCGGAGCATCCTTAACCATGGCGCGGCCGACCGCGAGCCGCTGCTTCTGCCCGCCGGAGAGTTTCACGCCGCGCTCGCCGATGGTGGTCTGGAAGCCGTCCTTGAGGCTCTCGATGAAGGTCAGCGCGTTGGCGCGGCGGGCGGCCGTGCGCAGGGTCTCGTCGTCCGCGTCCGGACGGGCGTACGCGAGGTTCTCCTTCACCGTGCCGGAGAACAGAGCCGGCTCCTGGAAGACGACACCGATGCGTGACCTGACCTGCGCCAGGTCGACGCCCGCGAGGTCCACCCCGTCGACGAGCACCTGCCCGGCGCTCGGCTGGTACAGCTTCAGCAGCAGGCTCACGATCGTGGTCTTGCCGCCTCCGGACTCCCCGACGAAGGCCACCCGCTCGCCCGGGGCCACGTCGAACGAGACGTCGGAGAGCACGGGCACGCCGTCGTCGTACCCGAAGGTCACGTCGCGGAAGCTCACCGCGGGCGCGGTGGCGACGCCGGCCCAGGGGGCGTCCGTGAGCTCGGGCACGCGCTCGGTCTCCACCGGCGCGTCCATGACGGCGAAGTAGTCGCGCGACCCGGCCAGCGCGCGCTGGGTGGAGTCGACGAGCCAGCTCATGCCGGTGACCGGCTGCCGCGCGGTGGTGACGATCTGGATCAGCAGCACCATCGTGCCGACGGTGAAGGCGCCCGTGGCCGTACGCCAGAAGATGAGGACGTAGATCCCGAAGAAGATGACGTTGAGGGCGACGCGTCGAATGGTGTCCATGCGGTGCCAGCCTGTGGACTGCTCACCGGTGATCGAGATGGTGCGGTAGTAGAGAGCGCCGAAGCTCGCCAGCTCGCGCACCTCGGCGACGAAGCTCTTGACGACCCGTACCTGGCCGACGACCTCCGCGAACCGGCCGTTGGCCATGTCGACGCTCTCGTTCTTCTCCTTCTCCAGCTGCTGCCAGCGCTTGGAGGAGATCGTGGTGAGCCAGCCGAAGAGTGGGTACATGAGGACGACGAGAAGGGCGATCGGCCAGGAGTACCAGGCGAGGATGGCGACCGAGGCGACCATGGAGAGCAGCATCGGGAGCATCGTGTTGGCAAACATGTTGAAGAACTGGCTGAGCTCGCTGATGGTGCGCGACAGGCGACCGACGATCGTGCCGGTGAGCTCGTCGTCGAAGTACCGCTGCGGCAGCCGCAGCAGCTTGTCGAAGTAGCGCGTCGACAGCAGCGCCCGCAGCCGGGTGGCGAGCACGTCGCCCAGGTAGCCACCGACGTTCGTGATCACCGACGCGCCCGCCTCGACGACGAGGAGCGCGACGGCGAGCCAGATGAGGAGCCGGAGGTCGGCCGGCGTGCCACCCGTGATCGCCACCAGGTGGTCGGTTGCCGCCTTGAGGATGAAGGGGGTCACCAACCCTGCCCCCGTGACGAGCAGCGAGCTGGCGATGATGCCCAGGTAGTACGGCCAGAGCTGTCTTGCCGATCCCAGGATCCGAACGACGCTGCGCATGAGACTCCCCTTCTCCGGCCGTACACGCTACCCGCCGCTCCCAGCGGCCTCGTACGGGTCTCGGCCCGGCTGCGTGGTGTCATCGTCCGTCGGTGTGGGGCGAAGTCAATGCGCAGCGACGTCCTGCGCGCCCTTGCGCAGCGATCTCTCGTGCACGTCATGGCGCAGCGATGTCCGCTCGGCGGGCCTCATGCCGCCAGGGGCCCCCTGGCAGTCCGTCGGCGGAACCTTCCTGCGCGGACGCGATGTTCGCCCCTCCGGAGCCTGGAGGGTGTGGCCGGCTGCCGAGCCCTCGACGCGGCTCCTCCCGCTTCGATCCTCGTGCGTCGGTGGCGCGCGTTCGTGGGACACGCTCAGCGTGGTCCCGTCGACACCGTCTGGCGGCGCGCGAAGCCAGCTCAGGTCGTCGTGCGGCTCCTGCTGCTGCGCGCGAGGGGATCGGACCTCGCCCATGCCGCTCGGTTCGGGGCGCTGGTGGCTGCTCGCTCGCACTGCGGATCTTGAGAGCGACGAGGCTGCCGCGCGGGGTGTACTTGGCGTCCCGCGTCGCCGCAGTGTGCGCACGGTGTTCCCGTCGGCGCGGTCAGGGTGGGTGCTGCCTCACTCTTGAGCTTCGAGGGGACCGACGTGCGCGCCGACGCGCGAAGGAGCACGGCAGCTCCGGTCTCCGGGTCAGGTGCGCGCAGACGGCGCGGGCTCGTGGAACTCGTCGTGGCGTCGCATCCAGTACGACATGGGCTCCTGCGGCCAGCCCTCTGGGACGTCCTCGCCCTCCATCTGGTTGCCGTACGGCGTGAGGTTCGCGAGGCTGCTCACGCTGCCGATGCTGCTGACCATGGTGCCGTTCTGCAGGAAGTACGTGCGGTAGACCTCGTCGCCGTCGCGCAGGACACGTTGATCGCGAACCACTCCGTCGCGCCGAAGTCGGCGGTGAAGGAGTCAGTGCGGATCGTGTACCAGGGGATGTCGGTCCAACCCATCCGCTGGGCGTACGCATGCAGGTTGGCCTGCGGTGCTGGCGAAGCCATGGCCAGGGTGATGTCGTGGGCGTGAAGCAGACCCAGGTCCGCGACACCGTCCGCCCACGAAGAGCAGCCGGGGCACCCCGCGTCCGGCCATCCGGAGACCCCTTCCTCGAAGAAGAAGCGGTAGAGGATGAGCTGGTTCCGACCCTCGAAGAGATCGAGGAGCGACACCTCGCCGTCCGGGCCCTCGAAGCGGTAGTCCGTCTCGATGCGCACCATGGGCATCCGTTTGCGGGCGGCCGCGAGCTGGTTGAGCTGCTCCGCGACGGCCTCCTCCTGCTTGGTCATGGCCTCGAGCGCGTCGTGCCACTCGTCTGCGCTGACGATGCGCGGCTTCGGGATGGTCATGCTGGCAGCCTAAGCCGCCGCCGACTCGGGGGAGGGCGGACACAGAACGGTCCGCTCGACGCGACGCGTGAGCCGTTGCGGGGCAGGTGGCCGGGTTCGGGAGGACACATCTGCGCGCCAAGCCTTGACAGGTGACCAAAAGGTCACATAACGTACAGGCGTGGACGACGACCTGGTGTTCAAGGCGATGGCGGACCCGATCCGTCGGCTGCTGATGGACGCCCTCTACGAGCGCGACGGCCGCACGCTCGGAGAGCTGGAGGTGGTCGTCAACGAGAAGACCGAGATGACGAGGTTCGGCGTGGCCAAGCACCTTCGTCTGCTCGAGACGGCGAATCTCGTCGTCACCCAGAAGCGGGGCCGGGAGAAGCTGCACTTCCTGAACCCCGTGCCCATCCAGGCCATCCACGAGCGGTGGATCGGCAAGTACGCCGAGCGGGCGGGCATCGCGTCCGTGCTGCTCGGTCTCAAACGTTCACTCGAGACGGACCTGACGAAAGGCGAACCGACATGACCACGCACGCGTTCTGCATCTACATCCACGCTCCGGCTGACAAGGTCTGGGCAGCGATCACCACCTCCGAGTACACGAAGAACTGGGGCTACGGCGGCAACGTCAGCTGCGATCTGCGCCCTGGCGGCGAGTACACCAACTTCACGACCGACGAGATGAAGGCGATGGGGATGGGAGATGTGGCCGTCCACGGGAAGGTCGTCGAGGTCGACGAGCCCCGCCGGCTGGTCCTCGACTGGCAGCCTGCCTGGTACCCCGATGCCGAGCCGACCCGGCTGACGTGGCAGCTGACCGAGTTCGAGGGCGGCCTCACGAGGGTGGAGCTGACCCACGACGTGACCAACAACCCGCCGCTGGGAGCCGAGATCGCCGGTGGGAACGATCCCGGTCAGGGCGGAGGCGGCTGGCCCTGGGCGCTGTCGGGCCTCAAGACCCTCCTTGAGACGGGGAGCGCCATGGGGGCCGCAGCCTGAGGCAAGGCACCGAGCCGGCCGGGAGGCCGGCTCGGTGGCCTCTGTTCCTGCGGCCTCGGCGTCGACCCGAGCGCTCCCGACCGGTGCACGCGCCCTACGTTCACACCTCGCGACTGACCAGCGCCCATCCGGCCAGCATCAGCACTTCGCCGGGAGCCGTTCCCTGGACGTGCCCATCGGGCGGGGGATCCGGACTCGCGACACGCGGCGATGGGCGAAGCGCGGCCGGAGAGAGGAGCTCAGTCGGGAGGCCCCCGGTTCTTCAGTCGGGATGCCCCCGCCCTGGGCTGAGAGCGACAGCGCCACCTGACCGGCGCCGGGCTCCGGGTTGCCGTTGTTGAGCGACCAGGGTCATCGCGTCGCCGCTGCGAAGCGCGACGGAGGGTGGAGCTCAGCCGGGCCCGTCCTGGTCTGGACCGAGACAACGCGGCAGCGAGACCGGGCTGGGCCGCGCCGTCTGAACGTCGTGCCCTTGGCGGCGAGTCTGTGGCGGAGCGCTGTGGCGAATCGGCCCGAGACGTCGCTGATGGGGTCAGGGCCGTGAGGAGACGAGGTGTGCAAGGCGCCCGTCGGCGCGGCAGGTGGCGGCGGTTGATGGGGGTGGAGGGGCCGGTCTGCTCGGCATCCCGCGCCTCCTCGAATCACGCTGCCTCCTGAAAGGTCCTGCTCGCCCGGCGGCTACGTTGGAGAGCCCTGCGAATGGTGCGAAGGACCTCTTCGGGGTCATCCACGAGCATCCGCCAGGTGAAGCGCAGGACGATCCAGCCGCGTGCAGCAAGAGCATTGCTCTTGCGAGCGTCGTTCGCCCGGTGCCCTGGGCTGGAGTGGAAGGCCTGGCCGTCGATCTCGATGGCCACCTTCTCCCGGCCGAAAGCGATGTCGATGAAAAAGCCGTGGACGGGGGCATTGCCCAACCAGCCCCGGATCTTGGCGCCCCAGAGCAGCTGGTGCGCAATGCGCTCGGCTTGCGACCAGGGTTCGGCGCGAGACTCGTGCAGGATGCGCCGGCGAGCGGCTGTCCCTCGCCGGTAACGCTGGGCACGGAGCGCGTCCTGCAACGCCGGCAGGCCCCTGCCTCGCCGCTCGCGCAGATACGCATCCACAGCTTCGCCTCGGTCAGTGCTGGCCCGGTCGAGCGCGGCCAGCTGTGGTGAGAGGCAGGCAACGCCACCGATCCAGTGGATCTGGTCGCGTGGGACCATCCTTCGCGTGACCCGGAAGCCTGGCCGAGGGCGTCGACGAGGGCCAGCGATCAGGATCTCGGTGACCTCCAGGTCGGGCAGCAGTGTCATCCTCAGTGCCGCGTCACCCACGATCACGCCATCGGGAACCCAGAGCCGTGCCATCTCGACACGAGCGGCGAAGTCGTCGACGAGGTGAGAAGGGCAGTAGATGGCCGGCAGCATGCGCACGAGGCTGCCCGCCTTGACTGCCGATGCCACGAGGCGGCGCATGCGATGGTCAGACGTGTCCAGGCGAAACGGCCGGTCAGGGATCTCCACGACCACGACCATGGACGCCGGCACGTAGACGCGTCAGGGAGTCCCGCCGCCTGTGGACACCGCCTGTGACGGCTCGTGCCTGTGGACGACGCGGGCCGGCGGCCATCAGCCCGCCGTGTGCACCACCCTCGTCGGCGCAGGAACGACACAGCAGGGGGTGGCAGCGGACGTCCACGTGGGGTCGGGGCGCCTTTCACGCACGCGATGACACGGTGCTGGATGGTCCGCTCGACGCGGCGGGAGTGGCTGGGTCCCGCGGCTGGTGGGTCGCGGGGATCATTGTGCGCGGGGGGTGGCGAGTCGCAGGTTCCTGGGTGGTCGGCGAGGTGGGGGGTCTCGCCCGTCGAGGTGGGGTTTGCGGATCGGGTCTTGGTGCTGGATGGTCCGCTCGACGCGTCGGGAGTGTCCGAGATTGCCGTCTGCTGGGTCGACGGGATCGTTCTGCGTGGGTGCGCTGGCTGGCGACCCGCGGGTGCCGGGATCGGCCGCCGAGTGGGTGAGGGTCTCGCTGACTGCGTGGGCTTTGCGGGACGTGGGAGCTGTGCTGATTGGTCCCTCGACGAGGCGGGAGTGTCCGGGATTGCCGTCTGGTGGGTCGAGGGGATCGTTCTGTGCAGAGGCATCGGCTGGCCAGCGGCGCGCTGCCTGGGTCGGTTGGCGAGTGGCGCGGGTGTCTAGGCCGGCCGGCGAGTGGGGGCGGACTCGTGTGCCTCGTTGCGGATTAGAGCGGCTGTGCTGGATGGTCCGCTAGACGCGGCGGGAGTGTCCGGGACTGCCGTCTGGTGGGTCGAGGGGATCGTTCTGTACAGGGGCATGGGTGGCGAGCGGCGCGCTGCCTGGGTCGGTTGGTCAGTGGGGGGCGGACTCGTGTGCCCGTTGCGGATATTGCGGATCACGGCTGCTGTGCTGGATGGTCCGCTAGACGCGGCGGGAGGGTCCGGGATCGGCGTCTGCTGGGGCGAGGGGATCGGTTCTGCAGCGGGAAGCATCGGCTGGTGAACCGCAGGTGACGGGGTGGAGCCGCCGGGCGCTCCAGGGCGACCCCTTCTTGCCACAGTGAGGGAGGCGGCCCTCAGCTCCACGCATCGGACGGCGGCAGGGCGCGACGCTGCCTACTGCGACGGGCTCGGGCGGAGTGCGCAAGACGGCCCGGTCGATCACGCCCGGTGGGGGCGGAGAGGCCGGGGGGCGGATCGAGGGGACCGATCCGCGCGGAGGTGGCCGCGGAGCGACGGTCCGCTCGTCTGGGGCCGGGCTCCCGGATCTGCGTGCGTGGGAGGAATATGCAGCCCGCCCGCAGGGTTGAGTCGGTGTCACTCAAGTCGGGAGTTGAGCGTGATAGGCTCAACCCGGTTCGTGAGTCAATCCAGATCACGCAAGACCCCAGAACAACCGGAGGAAACCACATGGCTCGTGCAGTAGGCATCGACCTCGGCACCACCAACTCCGTCGTCGCCGTCCTCGAGGGCGGGGAGCCGACGGTCATCCCGAACGCGGAGGGCGCGCGCACCACGCCGTCCGTCGTCGCGTTCGCCAAGGGCGGTGAGGTGCTCGTCGGCGAGGTCGCCAAGCGCCAGGCCGTCACCAACGTCGACCGCACCGTCCGCTCCGTCAAGCGCCACATGGGCACCGACTGGAGCATCGACGTCGACGGCAAGGGCTACAAGGCCCAGCAGATCAGCGCGTTCGTGCTGCAGAAGCTGAAGCGTGACGCCGAGGCCTACCTCGGCGAGCCCGTCACCAACGCGGTGATCACCGTCCCCGCGTACTTCTCCGACGCCGAGCGCCAGGCCACCAAGGAGGCCGGCGAGATCGCGGGCCTCACGGTCGACCGCATCATCAACGAGCCCACCGCCGCCGCGCTCGCGTACGGCCTGGACAAGGGCTCCGAGGAGCACACCGTCCTGGTGTTCGACCTCGGTGGCGGCACGTTCGACGTGTCGCTGCTGGAGATCTCCGACGGCGTCTTCGAGGTGAAGGCCACCAAGGGCGACAACCGCCTCGGTGGTGACGACTGGGACCAGCGCATCGTCGACTGGCTGGTCAAGGAGTTCAAGAACGCCAACGGCATCGACCTGTCCAAGGACAAGATGGCCCGCCAGCGCCTCCAGGAGGCTGCCGAGCGCGCCAAGATCGAGCTGTCCAGCGCGCAGGAGACGCAGATCAACCTGCCGTACATCACCGCCGGCGCCGAGGGCCCGCTGCACCTCGACTCCAAGCTCACCCGCTCGGAGTTCCAGCGCATGACGCAGGATCTGCTCGACCGCTGCAAGGCGCCGTTCCACGCCGTCATCTCCGACGCCAAGACCAGCGTCGACAAGATCGACCAGGTCATCCTCGTCGGTGGCTCCACCCGCATGCCGGCCGTCGCCGACCTCGTGAAGGAGCTCTCGGGCAAGGAGCCCCACAAGGGCGTCAACCCCGACGAGGTCGTGGCCCTGGGCGCCAGCCTGCAGGCCGGCGTGCTCAAGGGTGAGGTGAAGGACGTGCTGCTGCTCGACGTCACCCCGCTGTCTCTGGGCATCGAGACCAAGGGTGGCGTGATGACCAAGATCATCGAGCGCAACACCACCATCCCGGTGCGTCGCTCGGAGGTCTTCACCACGGCTGAGGACAACCAGCCCTCGGTGATGATCCAGGTCTACCAGGGTGAGCGTGACTTCGCCCGCGACAACAAGTCGCTCGGCAACTTCGAGCTGACCGGTCTGATGCCGGCCCCGCGGGGCATGCCGCAGGTCGAGGTCGCGTTCGACATCGACGCCAACGGCATCGTGCACGTCCACGCCAAGGACCTCGCCACCGGCAAGGAGCAGTCGATGACCGTCACCGGCGGCTCGGCCCTCGCCAAGGAGGACATCGAGCGCATGGTCAAGGACGCGGAGCAGTTCGCCGACGACGACCGCAAGCGCCGCGAGGCCGTCGAGATGCGCAACGACGCTGACCAGCTCGCGTTCCGTACGGAGAAGCTGCTCAACGACAACGCCGAGACGCTGACCGACGAGCAGAAGCAGCCCGTCGCCGACGCCCTCGCCACGCTGCAGGCCGCGCTCAAGGGCACGGACAACGACGATGAGGTGCGTACGGCCATGAACGACCTGAACGAGAAGGCCGGGGCCATGGGCCAGGCCGTCTACCAGGCCGCTCAGGCGCAGCAGGCCGCGGCCGGCGAGCCGTCCGAGGGCGCGACGACGGGTGCTGACGACGACGTCGTCGACGCCGAGATCGTCGACGACGAGGACGACAAGCGCAGCTGACCGCTGACTGACCACTGCCACGCCTAGGGTGGGTGCCGGGCCCCGGCGCCCACCCTGGGCACGTTGAGGAGAGACATGAGCAACCAGTACGTCCCCGAGGGGGACGGCGAGCGCGTCGAGGCCCCGGTCGACGACAGCGTGACCACCGACGGCGTGACCACCGACGACACCGCCGCGCAGCAGGTGCCCAGCCTGGAGCAGCTGGTGGCCGAGCGTACGGCCGACCTGCAGCGCCTCCAGGCCGAGTACGTCAACTACAAGCGCCGCGTCGACCGTGACCGCGACCTGGCCCGCCAGCGCGGCGTCGAGGCCGTCATCGCCGACCTGCTGCCGACGCTGGACGGCATCGCCGGGGCACGCGCCCACGACGAGCTCTCGGGCGGAGCCAAGATGATCGCCGACGAGATCGAGAAGGTGACGACGAAGTACGGCCTGGTGGCGTACGGGCAGGTTGGTGACCCGTTCGACCCCCAGATCCACGAGGCACTGATGCACGTCGAGGCCCCGGGCTACGACGTCACCGCCTGCGCCCAGATCATCCAGCAGGGCTACCGGCTGGGTGACCGAGTCATCCGCCCCGCACGCGTGGCCGTCGCCGAGCCCACGGAGCCCGGCCCCGACTCCGTACCGAACGATGCGTCGGACCTGACCGACCCGACCGACTGAGCCTGGAAGGAGGCGTCGGATGAGCACGAAGGACTGGCTCGAGAAGGACTACTACAAGATCCTCGGCGTCTCGAAGGACGCCAAGCCTGAGGACATCAAGAAGGCGTTCCGCAAGCTCGCTCGCGACAACCACCCCGACCAGAACCCGGGCAACCCGGAGGCCGAGAAGCGGTTCAAGGACGTCTCCGAGGCCAACTCGGTGCTGTCGGACGCGGCGAAGCGTAAGGAGTACGACGAGGCGCGCAGCCTGTTCGGCGGCGGATTCCGGTTCCCGGGGTCAGGCGGCCAGCCTGGGCGCCCCGGCCAGGGCCCGGGCGTGAACTTCGAAGACCTGCTGCGCAACGCCGGCGGCGACGGCGGGCTCTTCGGTGGGCTGTTCAACCAGGCCGGGCCCGCCGCGGGCGCGCGTCGTGGCGGCGGCCGTGGCCCTCGTCGCGGCAGCGACATCGAGGGCGAGGTCACGATCCCGTTCACCGATGCAGCCGACGGCACCACCGTGGGCGTACAGATGGTGTCGGACGAGGCGTGCGAGTCGTGCCGAGGCACCGGCGCGAAGTCGGGCACCGTCCCGAAGGTGTGCCCGACCTGCCAGGGGTCCGGGATCCAGGCCGCGTCGTCGGGTGGGTTCGCCTTCAGTGAGCCGTGCCGCGACTGCCGCGGGCGGGGGCTCGTGATCGAGACCCCGTGCCCGGTCTGCCAGGGCACCGGCCGCGGCCGGTCGACCCGCACGATGCAGGTACGCATCCCGGCTGGCGTCACCGACGGGCAGCGCATCCGCATCAAGGGCAAGGGTTCGGCGGGGGAGAACGGCGGCGCCCCAGGCGATCTGTACGTGGCGGTGCACGTCACCCCGCACCCGCTGTTCGGCCGCCAGGGTGACGCGATCACCGTGTCCGTGCCGGTGACGTTCACCGAGGCGGCCCTTGGCGCCGAGTTCGACGTGCCTACGTTGGCGGGCCCTCCGGTGCGTCTGCGCATCCCGGCGGGTACGCCCAACGGGCGCACCCTCCGCGTGCGGGACAAGGGTGTCGCCCGCCCCGGCGGCGGTCGTGGCGACATGCTCGTCACGGTCGAGGTGCAGGTGCCGGCGCAGCTGAGCGACGAGGCGCGTACGGCGCTCGAGGCGTACCGGGATGCCGTGGGCGAGACCAACCCTCGCGCCCACCTGGGGGGCTGACATGAGCAGCGTCCCGGCGCGCCTCGACGCGACGGCGCCGCTGTTCCCCATCTCCACGGCGGCGTCGCTGGCGGGCATGCACCCGCAGACGCTCCGCACGTACGACCGGCTCGGCCTCGTGGTGCCCACCCGCACCCGGGGCCGCGGCCGGCGGTACTCGCTGCGTGACGTGGCCCGGCTGCGGCTGGTGCAGTACCTGTCGCAGGACGAGGGCATCAACCTCAACGGGGTGCGTCGGATCCTGGAGCTGGAGGCGCAGCTCGACGTGTACCAGGCGCGTGTCGAGGAGCTCATCGAGGAGCTGCGACGCGCGCAGGCGGCCCCGCCGTCGGCGCGGGTCTTCACCGCGGGCACTGACGGTGTACGGCTCGGGCCGCAGGCGCGCAGCGTCGCGCCCAGGGCGATAGGCCGCTGAGTCAGCTCGCGGTCTGGGTGCCCTCGCCGGAGACGTCGGGGTCGACCGCGTACGCGGACGCCGGGTCGTAGTCGGCCGGCATCTGCTCGTCGGCGGGCATGTCCGTGGTGTCCACCTCCACCTCGTGGCCCTGGTGCACGGTGAGCGACGGGGCGTCGAGGATGACGGCGTCCTCGGGGGCCTGCGAGGCGGGGTTCTGGGGCACGGGGTTCTGCGACATGGGTCCTCCTGGGTCAGGGCGTCACCGTACCGCGACGGCGCTGCCGGGTTCCCACGGGTCCGGCACGGCGGGTCCGCGCACGATGGTCCTCTCGACGGGGAGGGCGTCAGGGCGACCTGTCGATGCGGCAGGTCGGCAGGACCCACGTGCGCAACTGGTCAGCGGAGCCAGGCCCACGCCGACCGTCACGCGGGCCCGGACGGCGCCCGCGCCGCAGCTGCTCTCGCGCCGGTGGCTCGTGCAGCCGCCAACCGGGCACCGCTCACACCCCAGGGCTCGAAGTTCACCCGCGTGGTCATTGCGGAGACGCGGAACGGCTCATCTGTACCCGGGAGACGTTCGGGGCGGCTGACGGCTGGCTTCTGGGGCCGCCGAGGCTCTAGACCCTGAACCGCTCGATGCTGGAAAGAGCCCTGGTGAGGCATGGGTGCTGCGCGCGGTCGCCGGGGAGGCCGGTCTCGGAGCAGGCGAGTCCGCTCAGGATGTACCGCTCGATGCCCGAACGGGGCTGCTGGGGGCGCGGATGCTGGGTCGGGGGGAGCTTGTCTGCGCGGGTGCTGGGTTCAGAACCGGCTGGCTGGCCGCCGGGGTGGCGAGCTGGCCGGAGTCGCCCCCAGTTGCGCAGAAGGGGCCGCTCGCTGCGCGACCGGGGTCCTGGGAGGTCTGCTTCTGGGTCGGCAGGAACACTGTGCGCGGCTGGCTGCGGTGGGCAGTGCACAGGATGAGCCGGTCGATGCGCGAACGGGGTTGCTGAGAGGGCGAATGCTGGGTCGGGGGAGCATTCTGAACGGTTGGGTTCCGTAGGCGACGGGCACCCCGGAGGCGACCTGGTCAACGTTCGTCATCCGCTGTGGGGCAGTGCGCAGGAGGGGACGCTCGATGTGCGGATGAGCCCTCTGAGAGGGCGGGTGCTGGTCGAGGGGTCCAGCGCGTGCAGGAGATGGGTCTTGCCGAGCCCCGAGGGCCCGTAGGGCGTTCTGCGCGCCGGTGGCTGGGGTTGGCGGGCGACCGGGCCGCAGTGCGAGCTCCGCGAAGTCGCCCATGGTGGGGACTGCGCACGATGGACCGCTCGACGTGCGAACGAGCTCCCTGCGAGGATGGATGCTGGTCGAGGAGATTATGCTGCGCAGGAGCCGAGGTTGCACAGTCTCTCTGCCATGGAGGCAAGCCGCTCCTGGTCGCCGTCTGCGGTGGACTGCGCTGGCTGTACCCGTCTGGCGTGGGGGTCCGCCCTGCATATGCCTGTCTGCGGCGGGGACTGCGCGAGATCCGACGACTGTGCAGGATGTACCGCTCGACCCGCGACGTGGAGTGACTCAGAGTGCGTGCCCGGTCGAGCGGCTCCTGATGCGTGCTTTGCCACCTGCGTGGCTGGCCGTGAGCCCCCGGTCGCGGGGTAGATTCCGAGATGTGGCGGACGTGACGAGGTTTCGTCGGTACTGGGACGCGCAGGCAGGCGGCTACGAGCGTCGGAGCGCGTCCCTGGAGCAGAGGTACCTCCGTCACGGCCGCTCCTGGGTGGCCACGCGTGCTCGCGGCGACGTGCTCGAGGTGGCGGTGGGCACCGGGCTGACCCTGCCCTACTATCCGCCCGGCGTACGGCTGACCGCGGTCGAGTGGAGCCCGAAGATGCTCGACCAGGCCCATCGCCGGGTCGACGAGCTCGGCCTCGATGCCCGCCTGGAGCTCGGCGACGCGCGCGAGCTGCCTTTCGGCGACGGCACGTTCGACACCGTTGTCTGCACGTACGCCCTCTGCTGCATCCCCGAGCCCGAGCGCGCCCTCGCGGAGGCCCACCGCGTGCTGCGACCCGGCGGTGAGCTGCTGATTGCCGACCACGTGGTCTCGACGTCGGCGCCCGCCCGCCTCGTTCAGCGAGCCCTGGAGGTCATCCTCCGCGGCAACGGCGAGCACCTCACCCGCCGGCCCTCGCTGCTCCTGCCCGACGCCGGATTCGAGATCGTCGAGTCTGAGCGGCATGGCCTCGGCATCCTGGAGCGCGTCCGCGCGGTACGGCGGTGAGCACCGCCCCTCCCGCGTCGCCCCCGTCACCCTTGCTAAGGTACGGTTCCGTAACCTACGGAACCGTAGGGAAGGAGATCTCGTGACCGCCAGGCACCTGCAGCCCGTGAGCGACCTCCCGGCCGACCCCCCTCACGAGCCCGTCCCTGAGCCCGCGACGCACCCGGCCGGCCCCGCCGCAGCGGCGGCTGCCTCGCCCGACGCCGACATCCGCCCCGGGGACGACGTCGGGCCGAGCTCCGCCGCGGTCGAACCCGCCACCGTCCGCCAGCCCCGCACGTCCCTCGGCACCCAAGACCACACCCGCCCCGCGGACGACCTGGCGCCGAGCGCCCCCGCCCCTGACCCCGATGCCACGGCGGCCGATCCCGCCACCAACCGCCTGCCCCGTACGTCGCCCATCGACACCCAGGCCGACGACATCGCGGGCGACGTCCAGCCACAGGCAGCAACCAGCATCGTCCCCGGCCCGGACATGGTCCAGCTCCTCGACCCCGACGGCCGGCCGGTGACCCACCCGACGTACACCGCCTCCCTCAGCGACGACGACGCCCGCACCGCGTACACCCAGATGCTCCTCGCCCGCCGTCTCGACGACGAGGGCACGCACCTGCAGCGCCAGGGCCAGCTCGCGCTGTGGCCGCCCATGAAGGGCCAGGAGGCCGCGCAGGTCGGCGCCGTACAAGCGCTGCGCAACACCGACATGGTCTACCCGTCCTACCGCGAGCTCGCCATGGCGCTTGCGCGCGGCCTCGACCCGGTCAGCATCTTCCAGACCTTCCGCGGCGTCGCCCACATGTCCTGGGACGTCTCGGCGCACCACTTCGCCCTGTACGCCTTCGTGGTCGGCGCCCAGACCCTCCAGGCGACCGGCCACGCCATGGGCATCGGGCTCGACGGCGCCGACGAGGTCGTCCTCTGCTGCCTCGGTGACGGCGCCACCAGCGAGGGCCACGTCAACGAGGCGCTGAACTACGCGGCGGTGTTCAACGCACCCGTGGTGTTCCTGGTCCAGAACAACCAGTGGGCGATCTCGGTGCCGACCAGCAAGCAGTTCAAGGCCCCGCTCACGCAGCGCGCGGAGGGGTTCGGCATCCCTGCCGTACGCGTCGACGGCAACGACCTCCTCGCCGTACACGCCGTCATCCGCCGCGCCGCCGACGAGGCCCGTACGCAGGGTGGCCCGCGATTCGTCGAGGCCGTCACGTACAGGCTGGGTGCCCACACCACCGCCGACGACCCCACGCGCTACCGCACCCGTGAGGAGGAGTCCGAGTGGTCCGGTCGCGACCCGCTCGCCCGGGTCGAGCGCTACCTCCGCGAGCACCTCGGCGCCGGTGACGACTTCTTCACCGAGGCAGGGGCGCAGGCCGACGCGCTGGCCGCCGACGTCCGCCAGCGCGTCCTGGCACTCCCGTCGCCCGAGATCACCGACCTGTACGACCACGTGCTCGCCGCGCCGTCGGCCGGCATGCGCGAGGAGCGCGAGCAGGTCCGGGCCTACCTCTCCTCGCTGGAGGGCCGCTGACATGCCGCAGCTGACCATGGCCAAGGCGCTCAACGCCGGGCTGGCGAAGGCGATGGAGGCCGACGACAAGGTCGTCATGCTGGGTCAGGACATCGGGCGTCTCGGCGGGGTGTTCCGGGTCACCGAGGGCCTGCAGGAGCGCTTCGGCGAGCGTCGCGTGATGGACTCCCCACTCGCCGAGGCGGGCATCGTGGGCACCGCGATCGGCATGGCGCAGCGCGGCTACACCTGCGTGTGCGAGGTGCAGTTCGACGGCTTCGTGTTCCCCGCGTTCGACCAGATCATCAACCAGGCGGCGCGGCTACGGTTCCGTTCCCAGGGGCAGGTGACGGCGCCGATCGTGATCCGGCTGCCGTACGGCGGCAACGTCGGCTCCATCGAGCACCACGGCGAGTCGCCGGAGGCGCACTTCACGCCGCAGCCGGGGCTGCGGCTGGTCACGCCGAGCACGCCCGCGGATGCGTACACGATGATCCAGCAGGCCGTCACCTGCCCCGACCCGGTGATCGTGCTGGAGCCCAAGCGGCTCTACCACTCCGCGCGCGGGGAGGTCGATCTCGACGCCGCCCCGACCCGTACGCTCGACGAGGCCGTCGTCGCCCGCGCCGGTGCGGAGGTGACGCTGATCGGGTACGGACCGATGGTGCCCACGCTGCTCGCCGCCGCGAAGGTGCTGGTCGACGAGGGCCGCTCGGCCGAGGTGGTCGACCTGCGCTCGCTGGCGCCGATCGACTGGGAGACGCTGGAGCGTTCGGCCCGCAAGACCGGGCGCGTGGTGGTCGCGCACGAGGCACCCAAGACCTCGGGCCTGGGCGCCGAGATCGCGGCGCGGCTGCAGGAGCGGTGCTTCTACGCCCTGGAGGCGCCCGTGATGCGGGTGACAGGTCTCGACATGCCGTACCCCCCGAGCCGGGTCGAGGAGGACTACGTTCCTGGTGTCGACCGCATCCTCGAGGCCGTCGATCGCTCGTTCGGCTTCTAGACCCCAAGGAGAGACGTGGCGCTCCAGCACTACCGACTGCCCGACGTCGGCGAGGGCCTCACCGAGGCCACCCTCGTCGCCTGGCTCGTCGAGCCCGGGCAGACCGTCGCGGTCAACGACCCGGTCTGCGAGGTCGAGACCGCCAAGTCGGTGGTCGAGCTGCCGACGCCGTACGCAGGGGTGGTGGCCGAGTTGCTCGTCGCCGTCGACCAGACCATGGAGGTGGGCACGGCGCTGATCGCGATCTCCGACGGGGCCGAGGAGGCCGAGCCGCCCGAGGACGCGCCCGCGACCCAGCAGACCCTGGTGGGCTCAGGCCCGCGGGAGATGAAGTCGGCACGGCTGCCGCGCAAGTCCGTGGAGAACACGCTGAAGGTGGCGCCGCCGCTGGGCTCGCCCGAGGCGAACGCGGGGACCGAACGACGCCGTACGCAGGCCAAGCCCTCGGTGCGCAAGCTCGCTCGCGACCTGGGGGTGGACATCGACACGCTGACGCCGACGGGCCCCGACGGCACGGTGAGCCAGGAGGACGTGACTGCGGCGGCCACTGCCTCTGCGCCGGAGAACGGGCGGGGCTGGTCGGGGTTTCTCAGCGAGCGGGGTGAGACCCGGATCGACGTCACCGGTGTACGGCGGGCGACGGCGAGAGCCATGGTGGAGTCGGCGTTCACGGCTCCGCACGTCACGGAGTGGACCGAGGTCGACGTCACCCGCACCGTCGAGCTGCTGGAGCGGATGAAGGGGTCTCGGATGTTCCGGGACGTACGGGTGACGCCCACCGTTCTGGTCGCCCGGGCGGTGTGCGTGGCGCTGCGCCGCAACCCGGAGCTGAACGCCGCGTGGGACGCCAGCAGCGGTCAGATCGTACGGAAGTCGTACGTGAACCTCGGCTTCGCCGCCGACACCCCCCGCGGGCTGCTGGTGCCCGTCGTGCGCGACGCCGACGCGCTCAGCACCGTCGAGCTGGCCACGCAGCTCGCGGAGGTGGCCAGCACGGCGCGCGCGGGCAGGGCCACGCCGGAGCTCATGGCCGGCGGCACCTTCACGATCACCAACATCGGTGTGTTCGGCATCGACGCCGGTACCCCGATCCTGGTGCCGGGACAGGCGGGCATCCTGGCCGTGGGTCAGATCGCGAAGAAGCCGTGGGTGGTCGACGACCAGGTCGTGCCGCGCTGGGTGACCACGCTGGCGCTCTCGTTCGACCACCGCATGGTCGACGGCGCCGAGGGGTCGGCGTTCCTCAGCGACGTGGCGACGATCCTCAACGACCCGGGGCAGACGCTGATCCTGTAGCGCTGCTGAGCAAGGACGCGGTGCGAGCAAGCAGCCCCGAGCTTTGCGGCCGGGTTGCGTCGAAGCTCGACCTGCCCGAGTGTCGCGGGACGGGGCGTGCGTAGGCAGACAGCGGTGGCCCCGCCTGTACCGCCATGCGCAGGATGGTCCGCTCGATGCGCTGATCCGGGGTTGAAGGGTGGTCGTGCCTGGTCGAGGGGACGGTTCTGCGCGGCAGTGGGGTGGTGCTGCCGTCGGGCTGCTTGACCGGCCGGGCGGTGCTGTTGGACCGACGTGCAGGATGGTCCGCTCGATGCCCTGTTCCCGGGTTGAGGGCGTGCTTGCCTGGTCGAGGGGACGGTTCTGCGCGGCCGAGCTGCGGCTCTCGGGTGGTGCGGCCGCCGGGGCTCGCGACGGGTCGCTCAACCCACTCCCAGCTGTGCTGGTGGCCGATGCGCAGGATGGTCCGCTCGATGCCCTGACGGGGGCCTTGACGGTGGCGATGCGGCGCGAGGGGACCCTCTTGCGCAGGCACGTGCCGGTCGCCGCTACCGCTGCCTTGGGATGGAGCCGCGCTGGCCCGACCTGGTGGGTGGGTGACTGATGGCCTCAAGGCCGTCCAACGGGGTCCGCCTACTGGTCGGACGGGCCTGGGCTGCCTCCCGTACTGGGGAGCAAGAACCGGGACCATAGCGTCAGGCTCGGAGCGCGGAGCGGGACTGGCCGTAGAGCTCAGCACTTCTTCCTGAGCTCGTCCTGGGTGGCTGAGAACGACTGCCTGTACGCGCCGGAGTGGTCCAGGTCGAAGTACTGGTGCGCGCTGTACACGATCCCTGGCACGTCGAGCCACGGGCGGGGGTGGTCCTGTGACCAGCTGCGCGCGGCCGACCAGCTGTACCCGTCGACGTGGATCGGGCGCGACCTGTCCTTGGCCCGGATCGCGTCCACGGCCAGCCGAGAGGCGTCCTCCCAGCCCTTGGCACCGCCGGGCAGGTCGTGGGGCTCGTTCATCAGCCCGTACGCCCACAGGCCGGCCTCGCCAGAGAAGGCGTCGACGAGCCGGCGCCACGTCTGGGCCAGCCGTTCCTTCGGCAGGTCGCTCGACCCGAGCGCCCACACCTGGCGGCGGCCGTTACGCCACCCGGCGAAGCGGCCGAAGTTGTGCAGGTCGAGCAGCACCCGCAGGTTCACGGCGGCGGCGTCGCGCAGCACCTGCCGTACGCGTTTCACCTCGGCCGTGACCAGTGCCCCGTCGCCGGGGTCCTTCTGCAGCCGCTCCCACATCACGGTGAGGCGGATCTTCGTGTAGCCGCGAGCAGCCAGGAAGCGCAGCGACTCGGCCGAGGGGTAGATGTACGCGGTGCCGTACTCCCCGGGCGTCTCGCTGCAGTAGGTCTCGGAGTCCCCGTGCCCGGTGCCGAAGCTGCCGTCGGCGACGGAGACGCCGAGGTCCGTGCCGGCCTGCCGGGACCTCTCCGCGGTCTCAGCCTGCGGCCCTGGCACCGCGAGCGCGTCGCTGTCCTGGGCGGCCCGGTAGAAGGCCAGCGGGTGGTCCGGCGGCCACCACTGGGCGGCGGCCCACAGGTACGCGGACAGGCCGCTGGTGCGCAGGGTGGAGAGCCACTGGTCGGCGAGCGGCTGCCAGGCGGGGTCACCCGGCCAGCCGACCTCCCCGAGGGAGCCGTCGACCTTGTGCTGCCGCAGCCAGCCGGTGAAGGAGCCGAGCTCGTCCATGGTGCGGGTGAGGAGGGGGTCGGGCGGGCAGGTGGTGCTGGCCGAGCAGCCGGTGGCCGTCACGACAGCACCGGCGGCCGCAGCGGTGAGCAACCGGCGCCTGGTGAGAGCCTGCACGTCAGTGGTTCACCCGCCGGATCTCGACCTGCTGCGAGCCGACGCCCCAGCTGGCCACCGCGGTCGACCGCTCGAGCGCGAGGTCGAGGATGCCGGCCCGCTGCCCCGTACGCATGATCTCGGTGAGCACCACGTAGTCGATGTCGTCCCACTCCGGCACGCGCGCGGAGACGGCCGGGTCGACGCCGAGCTTGGTGTACCAGATCACGGTCGACGGGTCGCGCCCGTCGCGGTCGACCAGGTCGGTCCAGAGCACGTTGTCCACGACGATGGTCTGCTCGGTGCCGGCATGACGGGTCAGCCAGTCGCTGGCCTCCCGGTAGGGGCGGTCGAAGTCGTTCGTCATGTACACGCGGTCGCGCTCGTAGGAGCGCGCGAGCGGCGCCGGGAGGTACGTGACGGCGCCGGCGACCAGCGCCACCGCCGCCGCCCCCGCGGCGACCTTCGCCCAGACCCGCCTGCTGCGGAACCCCGCGACCACCCAGCGACCGATGTCGTCGATCGCCACACCGAGCGCGAGCGCAGCGAGCAGCAGCAGCACGATGACGTACGGCACCGGGAGGTAGCCGGTGCGCAGGAGCGTGACCGAGCTCACCAGCGCGGCGCCGAACAGCGGCCACCCGTTGCGCCGCAGCAGCAGGAACGGGGCGCTCGCGGCGCCGGCGGCAAGGAGGTACCAGTCGCTCGCGAACCATCCCTGGACGACCGCATGGGCGTTCGAGGCGGGGTCGAACACGCTGCCGGACCCGGCGCGCGAGACGAGCTGGAACATCACGCCGTCCCAGAGCGAGACGTGGTCGGGGCCGGCGAACAGCTCGCCCTTGAGCAGGGCGAACAGCGGGTAGTAGAGGCACGGGAACAGGAATGTGGCCGCGAACACGGTCATGCTCATGGCGCGCGTGCCGCCCTTGCGGCTGCGCCACAGCGCCCAGATCACGAAGGGCGCCACCAGCAGCAGCGTCTCCTTGCAGAGCACCGCCGCTGCCAGCCAGAGACCGCACAGCGCAGCCCCACCGAGCCGGCGTGTCGGGGTCAGCGCGGTGAGCCAGGCCGCCAGCAGGAACATGACGGCGAAGTTGTCGAGCACCACCATGCGGTGGTAGTGGACGGCCAGCGGCGAGAACCCGAACGCCAGGGCGGCGACGAGCCCGGCCGTGCGGCTGGTGCCCAGGCGACGCAGCACCAGCACGATCAGCGCGGCGCTCACGGCGGCCACCAGCACCATCAGGTAGCGGCCGGTGACGATGGGGTTGGGCGACGGCAGCAGTGCTCCCGGGCCGCCCATCCAGCCGGCGAGGAGGATCCAGCCGAGCGGCGGATGGTCGTACCAGTACGTGTACGGCGACAGGGCCCCGTGCAGCGTGGAGATCGCCTGCGAGACGTACGTGCCCTCGTCGTCGAAGCGCATCGGCCCGGTGGCGACACCGATACCGGTGACCAGTGCCACGGCCAGCGCGGCGAGACCGGCCACGATCAGGTTGGCGCGCTGCATCAGCGGCGGCTTGGCGCGGGACGGGCTCGCCCCGGGACGTACCTGCTTGCCGCCGGGGGCGTCGCGCTCGCGGTGGAGCAGCGGCTCGTGGCCCAGCGGACGCTGCAGGGTGGAGATGCTCATGCGCCCACCTGCTGCAGCTGCTCGGCCGGCTTCACGTGCGCACCGACGTGGGCCGTCTTCTCCCAGCCTCGCTGGTTGCGCGCCTCACGCCAGGCGGCGCGTGCGGCAGCGGCGGCCAGCAGCCACTGGTAGGGGAGCGTGCCCAGCGCGAGCACCACGTAGTCGCGGACCCGTACCCGCACGTCGAACATCTGCCCGAACTCGCGCAGGCCGACCATCTGCACACCCAGGGTGGTCAGCATCAGGGCCAGCGGCACGAAGCCGAGCAGCGTCAGCCACACCGGGGTGCTCGCCCACAGCATCAGGCCGATCGACAGTGGCAGGATCACACCGCTCGCGGCCTGCAGCACGGGGGTCATCAGGGTGAACCAGGCGAGCCATCGCTGCCGTGTGGGGAGGTTCTTCCACAGGCCCTTGCGGTAGACCTGCATGAAGCCCTGGTCCCAGCGCGTGCGCTGCTTGACCAGCGACTTCACGTCGCCGGGGGTCTCCTCGCGGGTCGCCAGCGCCGGGTCGTACGCGACGCTGACCCACGCTCCGAGTGCGCTCAGCCGCACCCCCAGCTCGCAGTCCTCGGCGAGGCACTCTGCATCCCAGCCGCCGACGGCCTGGAGCAGGTCGGTGCGTACGAAGACGGTGTTGCCGCCCAGCGGGATGAACTCCTGGTCGGCCTGGAAGTGCAGGCGGCTGCGGAACCAGAAGAAGTACTCGAGGCAGTTCTGCAGGCTCCACCAGGAGGAGTGGATGTTCATGAGCTGCACACCGCCCTGGACCACGTCAGCCCGGTCGTGGTGGAAGCAACGCTCGATGGCTGGGAGCAGCCCAGGAGCGACGTCGTCCTCGGCGTCGAAGACGCCGACCACGTCACCGGTGACCTGCGCCAGCGCGGTGTTCAGGCCCTTGGGCTTGCTCTTCGGCACTGAGTGGTCGATGACGACCCGGATCAGGTCCGGGTGCCGCTGCACCGCGGCACGGGCGACGGCCTCGGTGCCCGGGTCGTCGTGGCCGATGATGGCGATGATCTCGACGTCAGGGTGCTCGGTCTGGGCCAGCCGGTCGAGGGTGTGGCCGAGGACGGCCTCCTCGTGGCGCGCTGGCACCAGGATCGAGAAGCGCAGCGGCTTGGCAGGTGCCCCGTCGCGGACGAAGGTGGTGCGCTCCATCCCCTTCGGGTGGCGCCAGGCGTACAGGGCCCAGGTGAGGGACAGCAGGCCGGTGACGCCCAGGAGCAGTGTGGTGATCAGGACCAGCCAGGAGACGGCCGGAGCAGGAATCAGCAGGACGGGCATGGCAACGAGCTCGCTTCCCCGGCGCGACCACCCCCAAGCGGACGCGACGGATGCTGCAGCGACGACAGGGTGAGTCCGTGCATGGGGGGCCTCGGAGCTCGCTCACTATTCAACGGCACTAGAGACGCAGGTCCAAATCGGTGCGTGTCGCCCCCCCGGCATCTCAACGGCGGCAGCAAAGCCCGGTGCTGGCTCGCAGAGCGTCGGTGTCCGTCAGCGGTGAGAGCGGAAGGGGCGGCCGGTCTACAGGGCCTCGTGGGGCGGCTCCGCGATGGCGCGCACCCACCCCTCCCCATCCTGCTGCCGGACCTGGGAGAGCGACCCGTGCAGGACCTTCAGGTCAGGGAGCATCCCCTCGAGCAGCTCGGTCTGCTTGGCCTGCCACTCGTCCAGGGCCGCGTTGATGGTGGCGGTCATCACGTCGGCGGCGTCGTCGGCGTCAGCCCCGTGCAGCCAGTCGGGGTCGATGCGCAGATCCTGGACCTGCCCGTCCGCGATGGTCGCGGCGACCTCGCCGTGCTCCGACACGTGAGACACGGTCGGTGCGCCTGACGGGCGCTCACGGTGGTCGGGGATCGAGCCGAGGTCCAGGTCGGTCGTGCGGGGGCGCTGAGTGTCGGTCATTCCCCGACCCTAGGGCAGGGAGGGAGTCACGCCGGCGCGCTCACGCCCACGGACCGGATCTGGCCGGAGTCGTCGAACTGGAAGCGGAGCCGGTTGCCTGCGTCCTGGTCGTAGCGGATCCACTTGGGCGCCCTGCCACTGACCGGACCTGTCGGGGACACCGAGGGTGGCCTCGACCTCCGTACGCGTCGCGGTGTTGAGGAGCTCCGCGAAGAGCTGCCGCGGATACGGCGCATAGCCGTTCTCCGCATCACCCTGGACGAAGATCTCTGCCGAGCTGAGCACCGTGTCGATCCAGAGGAGCTCGGTTCCCGCCTCGTGGAAGCACCAGTACGCGGAGTCGGTTCCGTCGTACCGGTCGGTGGGGGTGGCCTCGAACTGGCCGCCGAGCAGCACGACCAGGTCCGCCGACGGGTCTCCGCCGGTCGCAGGGCTCGTTCCGACAGCGGCTCGGAACACCTCGATGTCTGCACCCATCGGTCAGCCTCCTGTCGCAGTGGGCGTCCGGGCGTGCCCTGCCGACTGCTCGATCGTCTCCTCCAGCGCGGTGCCCGCCCACGCGGACGTATATCGCCTGGATCGCCTCGACCGTGCTGCCAGCCCGCGTGGCGCGGAAGCGCTGTGTCTTCAGGCCGTGTCCAGGGTTGCCGACCAGGCTCCGCGGGGCCGGCCAGGGCTAGCCACGACGACGTCCGGGCCCGGTCACGGGGTCCTGGTCTCCTCCAGGACCGCGTTCCAGGCGTCTTCCAGCTGCTGACGCCCAGCGGACACGGCGGCATTGAGTCGGGCGAGATCCGGGTTGGCGTCCTCGATCTGGCTCATCCGAGCGGTGCTCCACTCATCCAGGCCCTTGTTGACCACCTGAGTGACAAGGATGCTGACCTCGTCGGCCGATGCCCCGTCCACCCAGAACTGCTCCAGCCGGATCGACTGCACCCGTCCGTCACGCACGGTGACCTGTACCTCGTCCGCCGGCGAGGAGGTGGTCACGGGCTCGGTCTCCGGCGTGACCGCCGGCTCGTCGGGCAGAGCGGCGGCCAGCTCCACTGCATCGGCGACTGAGTCGAACGCCCTCTCGAATCCTGTGGGTCGCATGCGCAGACCCTACGAGATGACGGGTCTGCAGCCCCAGCGGAGGCCGACTCGCAGATGGGCGCCGACACCGCGTCGACGGACCCGAAGGTGCAGGGCAGCCGACGTGCGATCGAGATGGTGGGCGGGGGCCCGCGTCTGGACGCCACCGCGCAGCAGACCGCCGGCAGCAAGGGCTACGACGGGTTCCTGATCGCGCGGGTGCGCTGACCCCGGCCTCACTATGTTGGGGCCATGCCTCCAGATCACGATCTCCCGCAGGTCAGGCGGGTCTCGCAGCACGCCACCCTCTACGCCCAGGTCCGGCAGGAGCTGCTCTCCGACGTCGCCGAGGAGCGGTTGGGTGCCGACTACCGGTACGACCTCGACCTCGCGCAGCGTCGCATCGAGCTGAGCTCCCCGCGCGGATCCATCGCGCTGGAGGCCCAGCTGCTGGCATCGATCGCCGTCAGGCCGGCCTCGATCCTGTGGGGTTTCGCGCCGCTGTTCGCCGACCACGTCGGCCAGAACCCTCTCGCCGCGGAGCTGCGCAGGGCCGGGGAGCACCACGGGCTGGACGAGCTGGTGCGCGACGAGGTGGCGTATGCCGTCGAACCTGGTGAGAACCCGGTCGACACCGTGGCCGAGATCGCCCACTGGATCGGGCAGATGGGTGTGGAGCTCTTCGGGGCGGACACCCTCTACTACACCTACCCCACCGGTGGCGCGGGGTCCCGGCAGGTCGTGCTGGTGAGGCAGGGAGACCTCGCCCTGCCTCCGGTCACGCTCGTCGACGTCTTCGTGCGGTTCCCGCGGTTGGCGTCCTCGCTCGATGACGTGGGCTGGGCGCTGGACGGTCTCTGCCGTCTGCGTCAGGGCTGGCGCTTCGAGCAGGTGCCCGCAGCTTCCGCCCAGCAGGCTTTCCGCGTGTACGACGAGCACGGCGCCTGGTTCGAGGCCGCCGTCACGCGCGACGAGCACCAGCGCATCACGAACATCTCGGGCAACGGCGTCCACCAGCCCGGCGCCTGAGCAACCCCGCGGTCTAGGACCCGGGTTGGCCGAGCCGGGGTGAAGAAGGCATCGCGGTAGCGGCCCAGCGACGTGCCCAGCGCCTCCTGCGCACGGTGGTCCGCTCGACGGGCTGATCGTGACCTCGAGCCGCCTTTGGCGTCGTCCAGGGGAGCGTTCTGGACCTGGCAGTCGCGGCGGAGCTCGGGCCACAGCGGCTCCCGGCACTCACACCGAGCGCGCCAAGCGTCGGCAAGCCCTGCGCAGGGTGGTCCGCTCGACGCGCACGTGGCGGGTCAGAGGTGACTGCTGGCTGCCGGCTGGATCATCCTGGGCGGACTGACCGGCGGATGACCGACGTCAAAGGCCGCCCGGTCCTCGGAACTCCTCCACCAACGCGGCGCTCAGCGCTGCGGTGGCTGGCGTCGGGTTGCGGCGGTGCGCGAGCGAGAGGTGCGAGGTGCCGCCGCCCTGGAGGGGGACGGTCGCGAGCCCTGCGGGTGTCGAGGCCAGCATCCCGCCGGTGAGAACGCCGAGCCCTGCCCCCCGGCGGACCAGGTCAAGGGCCAGCCACGATGAGTGCACCTCGTACTCTGGCCGCACCGTCACCCCGGCCCGTCGGGCCGCCGCGTCGAGAGCCGACCGCACCCCGGTGCCCGGAGGCAGGGTCACGAGCGGCCCGTCGGTCAGGTCCGCGACCCGTACGTGCCGTCTCGCCGCGGTGGCCGGCATGACGACGACGAGGTCGCTGCTCATCACCGTCGTGACGACGATCCCCGCGGGCAGCGGCTCGGCATGCCCGACCAGCACCAGGTCAAGACTGCCGCGCTGCAGCGACGCGACAAGGGCGTCCGAGGGGCCCTCGGCGTACGCCACCGTGGCGCGAGGATGCGCTCGCGCGAAGCCGGCCATCCCGGCGGCGACCTCGGGCAGGTCGCACCCGACCACGGCTCCGAGGGCGACCGGCCCGACCACCACGCCGCTGAGCTCCGCTGCTGCCGCCGACACCGACTCGACCGCCAGCAGCGCTGCCCGGATGCGCTCGATGAGGAGGGCGCCGGCGTCAGTGAGCACCGCGCCGTGGCGGCCCCGCTCGAACAACCGGTGCCCGAGCTCCGTCTCCAGCTTGGCCACCTGGGTGCTGAGTGCCGACTGGCTCACCCGCGCTCGCCGTGACGCTGCGGTGAACGACCCCTCGGTGGCGACGAGGTCGACGTAGTGCAGCTGATGGATCTCCATCACCAGACCATATCCAGCCCAGATGGGATGTATCTCCCAAATCTCTTTGACATATGGAACGTGTTGGTCGACGGTGGGAAGGACCCAGGGCGGACGCCCTCCGAGGACGAGGAGCAACCATGACGCCGAAAGCGATCGCCGAGCTCTACTTCGACTGCTGGCGCAACAAGGACTTCGAGCCGCTCCGCGAGCGCCTCCACCCAGACGTCACCTTCGACGGTGTGCTGGGGAGCACGCGCGGCCCCGACGAGTTCGTGGAGGGCGTCTCGGGGCTGGCCAAGGCAACGGACGAGCTCGAGATCCGCGCCCGGCTCTCTGACGACACCGACGTCATGACCTGGTTCCGCCTCGTGGTCGACGGCGGGGAGACCGAGGTCGTGAACTGGAGTCACGTCGAGAAGGGCAAGCTGCGGGCCGTGCGGGTGACCTTCGACCCCAGGCCGCTGCAGAAGGCCTGACCCTCTCCCGCGACCAGGCGCCCTCGCTGGCTCGTGGGCGAGGCGTCGCCGACGCTCCCCTCGACGCCCGTTGTGGCCGCCGACGGGACGGGCCACGGCCAGCCGCCAGGACCGGCCAGCTCAGCCAACGGCAGACAGCGCCAGCATCCAATGGCTCCTGGCGACGCCACGCGCCAGAGATGGCACGTGAGACCGCCCACGACCAGAGAATGCAGGCGCGGTCAGGCGCGGAGAACTGCGCGGGGATGTGGCGGCCCGGTCGTCCCGTCCGGTCAGTCCTCGTCGAGGTAGGCGACGGGGCGCATCCCGAGGCCCATGAGGAGATCCGCTGCGCCCTTGCCGGTGTCTGACGCCGGCTCGCCGTCGGCGATCGCCGAGAGGAGGGCCTCGACGGGGTCCCCGGCGATGATCCGGTCGACGGCAGCGCTCCGGATGGCCTCGGAGATCCCCGTGTCCTCGGAGCGCCACGACGCCGTCACCACCTCCCGCCAGCCCGGCTCGCCGCGCTGGAGCAGGGCGCCCGCGGCCTCGCCCACGACTGCCGCGTCGTCATCACCGAGGAGCCCTACCAGCGCTGCTGTCGAGCGCGGTGAGGTATCCCCGGCCAGCGTGCGCACCGCTTCGAGGCGATCGGCGTAGCTGCTGAATCCCCTCTGGGTCAGCGCAGACTCGATGTCGGTCACGGGATCTCCTCCGGGTTCGCGCTGCGGATGCTGCTGTTGTCCTCGCGAGGATAGACAGTGCCGTCCGGGCCGGTGTTGTGCTGGTAGTCGATGACGTGCGGGGTGGGCACGTTGGCATGGGAGGCGCCGGTGAGGTCAACGCGACGAACGATGTTGCCGTTGGCGTCGTACACGGCGTAGTTCGTGACCTTGCCCGTCTGAGGGTCGACCTGCTTCATCATGCCGCCGGGCGGCCCCTGGAGTGGGAAGCTGCTGCCCCGCTTCTTCGTCTTCGGGGCGATGGGTGCCTCGTCGAGCTGCTTGCGGAGCGCTGCCTTGGCCTTGGTGGCGAAGGAGCCCAGCTTCTTGGCCGCCTGCCCGTCAGGGAGGTCGATGACCTTCGAGACGGCCTTCACCACCTTGCTCTTGGCGCCTGGGGGGATCTGCTTGGGGGACATACGGGCCTCCTCTGACGTCTGTCGGGCGGTCTCGGCAGGCGGATCTCGGGTGAGGGGCAGCGTGCGGATCGGGCGGTTCAGGCCGCGGAATAGACCGTCGCCTCATAGGGTTGAGTCGAATACACTCAACTTTGCTCGACAAGGAGAACGTCCCTACATGGATACGTCCAAGCTCACCGCGATGAGTCGTGATGCGGTCTCGATGGCGACCCGCTCCGCTCTCACCCACGGCAACCCCAACGCCGAGCCCGCCCACCTGCTCGAGGCGCTGCTCACGATCCCCGAGAACACCGTCGGCCCGCTGCTCAGCTCGCTCGGCGCCGAGCCTCGCATCGTTGAGGCGGCTGCGAAGGGCGCCATCAACAAGCTCCCCTCGGCGCAGGGCAGCTCGGTCGCCCAGCCCAACCTCTCCGGCTCCTTCGCCCGCGTGCTCGCCGAGGCCGAGACCCGCGCCCAGCAGCTCGGCGACCAGTTCGTCGCCACCGAGCACCTGCTCATCGGCCTCGCCTCGGTGACGTCGGAGGCCCGCAAGATCCTCACCGACCTCGGCGTCACGGCCGAGGCGATCACCACCAAGTTCAACGAGACCCGCGGCAGCCGCCGGGTCACGTCGGCCGAGTCCGAGGGTGGTCAGTCCGCCCTGGACAAGTACTCCGTCGACCTGACCCGCAAGGCGCGTGAGGGTCGTCTGGACCCGGTCATCGGCCGTGACTCCGAGATCCGCCGCGTGGTGCAGGTGCTCGCGCGGCGTACCAAGAACAACCCGGTGCTCATCGGTGAGCCCGGCGTCGGCAAGACCGCCGTCGTCGACGGCCTCGCCCAGCGCATCGTGGCCGGCGACGTGCCCGACTCGCTCAAGGGCCGCCGCCTGGTGTCGCTCGACCTGTCGGCGATGGTTGCCGGCGCCAAGTACCGCGGCGAGTTCGAGGAGCGGCTCAAGGCCGTGCTCGCGGAGATCCGCGACGCGGAGGGCCAGATCATCACCTTCATCGACGAGCTGCACACGATGGTGGGTGCCGGCGCGACCGGCGACTCCTCCATGGACGCCGGCAACATGCTGAAGCCGATGCTGGCCCGCGGCGAGCTGCGGATGATCGGTGCGACCACGCTCGACGAGTACCGCGAGCGGATCGAGAAGGACCCGGCCCTGGAGCGTCGTTTCCAGCAGGTCTGGGTCGGTGAGCCGAGCGTCGAGGACACCATCGCGATCCTGCGCGGCCTGCGGGAGCGCTACGAGGCGCACCACAAGGTACGGATCACCGACGGGGCCCTGGTGGCCGCGGCGCAGCTGTCCGGCCGCTACATCACCAGCCGTCAGCTGCCCGACAAGGCCATCGACCTCGTCGACGAGGCGGCTTCGCGGCTGCGCATGGAGATCGACTCTTCCCCGGAGGAGATCGACCAGCTGCGCCGCCAGGTCGACCGCATGACCATGCAGCAGTTCGCGCTGGAGAAGGAGGACGACCCGGCCTCGGTCGAGCGTCTCGCCCGGCTCCGCTCTGACCTCGCCGACCACCAGGAGAAGCTGCGCTCGCTGGAGGCGCGCTGGGAGGCCGAGAAGTCCGGCCTGAACAAGGTCGGTGACCTCAAGAAGGAGATCGACAGCCTGCGCATGGCCGCCGAGCGTGCCCAGCGCGAGGGCGACCTCACCAAGGCGTCGGAGATCCTCTACGGCCAGATCCCCGGCCTTGAGGCGCAGATGGACGACGCCGCCAAGGAGGAGACCACGCGCATGGTCTCCGACGAGGTGGCCGCGTCCGACATCGCCGAGGTCGTCTCCAGCTGGACCGGCATCCCCGTCGGCAAGATGCTCGAGGGCGAGTCCGAGAAGCTGCTGCAGATGGAGGAGCGTCTCGGTGAGCGTCTGATCGGTCAGAAGAACGCGGTGCAGGCGGTCTCCGATGCCGTACGCCGCGCGCGGGCCGGCATCTCCGACCCGAACCGGCCCACCGGCTCGTTCCTGTTCCTCGGCCCCACCGGCGTCGGCAAGACCGAGCTGGCGAAGTCGCTCGCCTCGTTCCTGTTCGACGACGAGACCGCGATGGTGCGCATCGACATGAGCGAGTACGCGGAGAAGCACGCCGTCTCGCGGCTGGTCGGTGCACCTCCGGGGTACGTCGGTTACGAGGAGGGCGGCCAGCTCACCGAGGCCGTCCGCCGCAGGCCGTACTCGGTGGTGCTGCTTGACGAGGTCGAGAAGGCGCACCCGGAGATCTTCAACATCCTGCTGCAGGTGCTCGACGACGGCCGCCTCACCGACGGTCAGGGCCGGACGGTCGACTTCCGCAACACGATCCTGATCCTCACCTCGAACCTGGGCTCGCAGTTCCTCGCCGACCCGACGATGAACCCCGAGCTGAAGCAGGACGCGGTGATGGGCGTCGTACGGCAGGCGTTCAAGCCCGAGTTCCTCAACCGGCTCGACAACATCGTGATGTTCGAGCCGCTGAGCGCCGAGGACCTGTCGCACATCGTCGAGATCAACCTGCGGCGTCTCAACGCCCGCCTCGCCGACCGGCGCATCACGGTCGACGTCACCGATGCCGCGCAGCAGTGGCTCGCCGACAAGGGGTTCGACCCCATGTACGGCGCCCGGCCGCTGAAGCGCCTCATCCAGACGTCGATGGAGGACCAGCTGGCTCGTCGGGTGCTCGCCGGCGAGGTGCGCGACGGGTCGACCGTCACCTTCGACGTGGCGCCTGAGGGGGATGCCCTGACGGTCAGCACCAGCTGAGGCACGCACCATCGCGGCCCCGCCCTGCTTCAGGGCGTGGCCGCTCGTGCGTCAGGGGCTGGGACTGGTCCCGGTGGTTGAGTGAGCAGGACCCGAGGGAAGAGGGTCGTGCGAGTCGAAACCCCGGCTGGCTCATGGGTGAGGCCAGCCGGGGCGCCCTGTCCTCGCTGCGCTCGGTCAGGTCGGGTCTCGACGCGCAAGACCCTCGCAGGCTCGGCTCTTGCTTGCTCGACCAGCGGGTTCAGGAATCTTCTCGGGACGGGGCGGCTCATGCGTACGCCCTAGACTGACCCGGGTCGCGCGGGCGGCCGTGGTCGTGCGGAAGGGCGTGGATGTCGGGCTCCGAGCGCGGTCTGTGGCAGGTGCTGCGCGACGCGGGGACCTCGTTCGTGCTGCTGGGCCTGACCGGGCGGATGCCGCCGGCGATGCTGCCTCTGGGCCTCACCCTGTACACGTATGCGCAGCTCGACAGCTTCACCTCTGCCGGCGCCGTGGTCGCCGCGGTCGCGCTCGGCAACGCCGCCGGAGGGCCGCTGGTCGGTGCCGCCGCGGATCGCTGGGGCCAGCGCATCTCCGGCCTCGTCTCGGCCGCTCTCACCACGGCTGCGCTGGCCGTGCTCGTGGTGATGCTGCGCCCCGGCGTACCGATGCCGCTGCTCGTCGCCCTCGCGTTCCTCACCGGCACCGGCAACCCCCAGGTCGGCGCGATGGCGCGCGGGCGGTGGGCAGCGGCGGCCAGGCAGCGTACGGACCGGGCACGGATGACCAGCCTGACGATGGCGTACGAAGGCGCGATCGACGAGGCCGCGTTCGTCGTCGGGCCGGTCACCGTCAGCATGCTGGCGCTGCTGGGAGCACCGGTGCCGCTGATCGTCGCCGGCGTGCTGGGGCTGGTGCTGCCGGTCGCGTTCGCGTTGCACCCCACCGCGCTGCCGCCGGGATCGCACCACGTTGCCCGCGACGATGAGCCGACCCGGGTGCCGTGGCTCCGGCTGGTGCCTGTCGGCCTCGTCTGTGCCGCGATCGGCGTCATCTTCGGCTCGGTGTCCACCGGCGTCACCGCCTTCCTCACCGAGCGCGGCCAGGAGGGGATCACCGGGTTCGTGTACGGCGGGATGGGCATCGGCAGCGCCACGTCGGCGCTGCTGTCCACGCGCGTACGGGCGAGCCAGCGCCACAAGCTCGTGGGCGCCACTCTCGGGCTGTCGCTCGTGGCGCCGTGGCTGATCCTGGCCGGGCATCCGTTGCTGCTGTCGGCCGTGTGCTTCCTCTGCGGCTGCTTCCTCGCCCCGGCGCTGATCGCGGCCTTCGCCATTGGCGAGTCGACCTCGCCGCTGGCCAGGATCTCCACGGTGATGACCGCCCTGGGCACCTGCGTCACCGTCGGCGTGGCGACCGGCGCCTCCGCAGCGGGCCCGCTGATCGACTCCCGTGGTGCGGTGGCTGCCCTGGCGATCCCCACGGTCGCCGGGGTCTCGGCTGCCCTGGCCGGCCTGGTGAACCTCGCCATCTCGCGTCGCGCGAGAGGATGACCGGTCCGCTGGTGAGTGCCGCGGCCGACCGCAGCGGCTAGCTCAGCCTCGGCCTGGTCTCGGCCGCACTCACCACGGTGTCGCTCGCAGTGCTCGTCACGTTGTGGCGGCCATGCGTGCCGGTGCTCTTGCTCGTCTCGGACGATGCTCACGGTCGCCGGACATGATGGTGGCATGAGCAGCCCGCCCGATCCTGGCCTGGCCGGGACGGTGGCTCAAGACCTGGGCGCATGCCTCGTGCGGGCCCTGGGCGGACGGCAGCGGCAGCACTGGTTGCTCAAGCGTGGGGAGAAGGACGTGGTGCTGCGGCGCCACCTCAACCCTCGTGGTCTCAGCCAGGAACAGCAGCGTGGCTCCATCGTCTGGGAACAAGAAGCACAAACGGAACTCGCTGGCCGAGGCCTGCCTGTTGCCACGCCGTTGTGCGAACCGTGGTTCCAGCACCGGACGTGGTGGACCTTGGAAGAGGCGTTGATCGGGCAATCTCGACGGCTGCTTCCCGCCCAGCACGCGGCGGTATGGGCACAGTGGCAGCAGCATGCCGCGGCCGGACCCTTCCGCAGCGGCCGTACCCCTGGCGGTCCTTGGCGGTGTTCGACCCAGGTGACGTGGTGTGGGACGGGTGCGAGGACTAAGAGGACAGAGCCTGGCTCGTGCGTCGGTCGAGCAGAGCCTCGCCCTGACCGAGCGTATCGACTCGGCCGCAACCAGCACGGTCCTGGTTCATGGAGACCTCACGGCATGGAACCTCCACTGGAACGGGTGGGACCTGAGCGGCGTGCTCGACCTCGAGCTCGCTCACCGCGACCGGCGAACAGTTGAGGCCGTGCACATCTGGCGATGTCGGCACGACGAGACGCTCCTGGAGATGCACCGGCTTCACCCGCTCAATGCTCACGAGTGGCGCATGGGGATGCTCGACTGGTGGGCCACGCTCTTGTCCCAAGCACGAAGCTCTCTGGCCTCGGGCGATCAACCGAGTCGATGGACGCTCGACGGTCTCCGAAGAGAAAGTCCTCTGGCCCGACACATCCTTGCGGGACCGGATGCCTTGGCTCGCCGTTGAGCGTTCAGGCGCCACCAGGCGGGTGAGGCCTGCGGCGCGACAGTAGGCCGTCCTGCCACGGCGGTGAACCTCGCCGTCACCAGAGGTGCGAGAGGATGACGGGCATGCTGGTCGGTGATCGAGACGTGCCCGGCGCGTACGTGGTGCGCGTCGAGGGCACGGACCAGTCGTTCGTCGACCCGTCCGACCCGGAGCGGCTCGAGTTTGACTACGTCCAACGCATCGGCGACGTCATCGACACCATGCGGCCGGCGGGGGAGCGGATCCGGGTCGTGCATGTCGGGGGCGCGGGGATGACGCTGGCCCGGTACGTCGCCGCGACCCGCCCCACCTCGCCCCAGATCGTGCTGGAGCCCGACGAGGACCTCACCCGGCAGGTACGTCAGGCCGTGCCCCTGGCGCCACGTTCCGGCATCAAGGTGCGGCCCGTCGACGGCCGTACGGGACTCGCGGCCATGCCCGACGACTACGCCGACCTGGTCATCCTGGACGCGTTCGCCGGGGCCCGCGTGCCGGCCGAGCTCACCACCTCCGAGTGGTGGGGCGAGGTCGCCCGGGTGCTGGTCAAGGGCGGCACGGTGACGGCGAACATCACCGACAAGATCCCGTTCTGGTACGCCAAGCGCGTCACCGCAGGAATCGCCGATCGCTTCCAGCCGGTGGTCTGCGCCGTGGAGCCCTCGACCCTCAAGGGGCACCGCTTCGGCAACCTCGTGGTGTCCGCCGGCGGTGGCATCGACCCCGAGCGGTTGGAGCGGCGAGCCAGACGCTCGGCGTTCCCGTACCGGGTGATGAGTGGCCTGCACCTTGCCCGCTGGGTCGGTCACGCCCCGGCGTTCACCGACGCCGACGCGGAGCAGTCGCCGGCCCCGCTGGGTGGGCCGACGACGTTCCGCTGAGCGGGAGTGACGCGGGTCGGAGCGCGCAGCATGGTCCTCTCGACGACCGAAAGGGGCTGTGCGCGCCCGCTCTGGGCATCCGGGGGATCGTTCTGCGCGGGGCCTTGCCCTGGGGCCTCGATCTTCGGGTGACTGCGGGCGTCCCGGTGCGGTGGGCGGGAGTGCGCAGGATGGTCCTCTCGAGCGCCGAAACGGGCCGTACGCGCCCCGCTCTGGGCATCGGGGGGATCGTTCTGCGCGAGACCTTCCCCCGGGCGACCTCAAGCTTCCGGTGACTGCGGGCGTCCCGGTGCGGTGGGCGGGAGTGCGCAGGATGGTCCCCTCGAGCGCCGAAACGGGCCGTATGCGCCCGCTCTGGGCATCGAGGGGACCATTCTGCGCAGACCCCCCCTCGGCGTCGGCCACTCGAACCGACGCGACGAGCCCGGACGAGGCCGGTCCGTGGACGCTGTCAGCGGGCGGGCGCGCGACCCAGCTCCGTACGGGCCTCCCGCAGCTCGGTGACCATGGCGTCGGGCTGCTCCCAGCCGGCGAAGTGGCCTCCGCGTGACATGACGTGCCACCGCACCACCTCGTGGTGCTTCTCCGCGAGGCGGCGGACCGGCAGGCCGATGTCGTCGGGCATCGGGGCCAGGGCCAGCGGCACCGGGCAGTCCTGCTGCTCGGCGCCCCAGTCCCCGGCACCGCTCTTGTAGTAGCGGATCGACGTGGCGATGGTGCCGAAGAACCAGTACAGCGACACGGTCGTCAGCATCTCGTCGCGAGAGAGGGCGTCGGGCGTCGCGGCCCAGGCCCGGTAGCCGTCCACGAGCCAGGACATGAGGCCGGCCGGGGAGTCGGAGAGCGCCGGGGCCAGTGTCTCGGGGCGGGTCGACTGGAGCATCCCGTACGCGCTCAGCTCCCAGTCGTACCGCCTGGCAGCGGCCAGCACCTTCTGGTCCCAGGGGTCGTCCTTGTCGGCGGTCTGCTCGGTCAGCCGCTCGCCCTGCAGCAGCTGGGTCAGGTGCAGCAGCGCTACGTCGTTGGGCCGCGACATCGCCAGCGTGCGAGCGACGATGGCCCCGAAGTCGTACCCGTGGACCCAGTAGCCGGTGTAGCCCAGCCCGGCCATCAGCTCGCCCACGGTCGCCGCCGTGCGCCCGGCGTCCCATCCGGTCACCGCCCCGCCCAGGCTCATCCCCGGCAGGCTCGGGACCACCACGTGGAAGGCAGGCTGCCCCGATGGAGGCTCGGCGAGCCCGTCCACCATGCCGAGCAGCTCGGTGGACGACCCCGGCCACCCGTGCAGCAGCACCAGCGGTGTGGCGTCCTCACGCCTGGAGCGGACGTGGAAGAAGTGCAGGTCGTGACCGTCGATGGGCGCGGTGAACTGGGGCACCTGGTTGATCCGGGCCTCCTGCGCGCGCCAGTCGAACTCCTCGGCCCAGTACGCCACCAGCTCGCGGGCGACCGGCTGGGGGAGGCCCCAGCTCTCATCGGCGGCAGGCTCGGCCACGGGCCAGCAGGTCTGTCGCAGGCGGTCGCGCAGGTCGGCGATCGCACCGTCGTCGATGTGCAGGGTGTACGCAGTGGTCTCCATGCCGAGGACGCTACGAGCCGTACAGGACAGGCACCGGCCGCAATCGCGCGATCGGCGGGCAGGGCGTCCTCCAGCAGCACTGTGTACGCACCGGGGGCATCGGAGCACGCCGGGTACGGGCGCTCGCGCCGGTCCTGCAGGACGTCTCCGCGCGGCGAGCCACACCGCCCCAGGTCGGGTTCACGCCGTGTGCTCGCGCCTCAGATGGACGTCTGCACGCAGGACGGGTGAACGCGCCCACGATCACGGGCGCACTCGCCGGATCACGGCATAGCTGCCGGTTCACGCCGCACCTGCCGCAGCCACACCGCGTCCATCTTCGGCCGGACCCACCTGGGGCGCCGCACGAGCCGTACGCCGGAATGACCGCACCCGGCGCGTGGTCCACAATGGTCCCCGTGACCGAGGGGGAGACGACGCCGGACGACGCTGGCAGCACCGCCGTGACCAGGCGCAGCGCCCGCCGCGCCTCGCCCCGGCGCCGTGGTCCCAGCGTCGTGACCATCATCGGGATCCTGCTCATCGTCACCGGCCTGGCCTCACTGGGATGGATGGGCTACCAGTACTTCGGCACCAACGGCCCCTCCCGCGAGGCAGCCGCCGGAGAGGTCAGCGACCTGAAGGACCAGTGGTCCAAGGGCCAGGGAGCCGATGTGCCCGGCCCCGCTGCGACGCCGGCTCCCGGCTCGGCCCAGCCGACCGCGCAGAGCTCCGGCTCGTACACGCGTGAGCAGCTCGACGCCGCCATGGCGATCCTGCGGATCCCGGCGCTGGGCGCCACGTACGAGGTGCCGGTCATGAGCAGCATCAGCGACTACTCGCTCGCGCGCGGCGTCGGCTGGTACCCGACCACCGCGCTGCCTGGCCAGGTCGGCAACTTCGCGCTCGCCGGCCACCGCATCACCCACGGCGAGCCGTTCGCCCGCCTGCTGGAGCTCAAGCAGGGTGACCAGATCGTCGTCGAGACCAAGCAGTACGTCTACACGTACGTGCTCGACCAGGAGCCCGCGAAGCTCACGGTGAAGGACGTGGACACGTGGGTCATCGACCCCGTACCCGGCAAGAAGGACGTCGCGCCCACCCAGGCGATCATCACCCTCACCACCTGCCAGGATCTCTTCCACTCGCCCGACCGCTCCGTCGGTTTCGGGCACCTCGTCGACACCAAGAAGAAGTAGGCGTATGACCGACCGCGACGCACTGATCCGTTTCGTCCAGGACCTCGCGGTCGTGCACGGCAGGGTGACCCTCGCCTCCGGCAAGGAGGCCGACTACTACATCGACCTGCGCCGGGTGTCGCTCGACGGCGCCGCCTCCCCGGTCGTCGGGCGGGTGATGCGGGACCTCACGAAGCACCTCACGTACGAGGCCGTGGGCGGCCTGACCCTCGGCGCCGATCCCGTGGCCACCGCGATGCTCCACTCCGCGGCCGCCGACGGCGAGCGGCTGGACGCCTTCGTCGTCCGCAAGGCGGAGAAGGCCCACGGCATGCAGCGCCAGATCGAGGGCACCGACGTCGCCGGCCGCAAGGTGCTGGTGGTGGAGGACACCTCGACCACCGGCGGCTCGGTGGAGACGGCGCTGGAGGCGGTGCTCAAGGCGGGCGCGGAGGTGGTCGCGGTGGCGGTGATCGTCGACCGCGACACGGGCGCGAAGGAGCGCATCGAGGCGCACGGCGTGCCGTACCTGTACGCGTTGTCCCTGGGTGACCTCGGCCTCTGACGCTAGGCTGACCACCGACTCGGGCACCCTGCCCGGCTACGGAGGTCTCTCATGAGTGGTGGCACCATCGTCCTCATCGTCCTTGTGCTCATCGTCGTGGCGATCGCCGTGTACGGCGTGAGCGCGTACAACAGCCTGGTCAGGCAGCGGAACCTCGTCGAGGAGTCCTGGCGCCAGGTGGACGTGGAGCTGAACCGGCGCTACGACCTGATCCCGAACCTGGTCGAGACGGTGAAGGGGTACGCCCGGCACGAGAGCGGCACCCTGGAGTCGGTCGTCAAGCTCCGCAACCAGGCCGCGTCGATGGCCGGCGGCGCCGAGCCGAGCGAGGCTCGTGCTGGCGTCGAGGAGCAGCTGACCGGCGCCATCCGCCAGCTGATGGTGACCGTGGAGGCGTATCCGGAGCTCAAGGCGAACAGCAACTTCGTCGAGCTGCAGAAGCAGCTCACCGAGACCGAGGACCGCATCGCCGCGGGCCGTCGCTACTACAACGCGAACGTGCGCAACTACAACACCCGCCTGGAGTCGTTCCCGACCAACCTGATCGCCAACATGGGCGGGTTCAAGCGGGCCACGTACTTCGAGGTCAACGACGCCCAGGTCCGTCAGGCTCCGAAGGTCAGTTTCGGCGACGACACGGCGACGGGCGCCGGTACGACCGGTGGCGCGACCGAGGCTGCGAAGCAGATCCCCGCGTACGAGACGCCGAACTACTCCGTGCGCGGCGGGGTGCAGGACGACGTGGCGGCCGGCGACCCGTCGGTCACCGGCAGCCAGTTCGGCTACCAGGCGCCCGTCGCCGAGCCGCAGCCGGTCACCGAGCAGAGCGGCCCGCAGGCGGCCCCGGGCTACGGGCAGGCCTCGCCGCCGTACGGCCAGGGGAGCACGTACGGCCAGGGTGGCTACGGGTACGGGCAGAGCTCGCCCGGGCAGGGCAGCGGGTACGGCCAGGGTGGTCAGGGCCAGGGTGGCCAGACCCCTGGGTACACCCCGCCTCAGTAGTCGTTGACGTCAGAGCCCCTCGCCAGCAGGCGGGGGGCTCTGTCGTTCCCACGGACTTGGAGGCGTCTGCTGGATGGGCCCCCCGGCCTTCAGCCGCAATCCGGAGCGGTCAGGCCACGAGCGTGGTGAAGCGCTGGCGCGCAGCCTCGCCGCTGGTCCCCACCAAGGCTCCGATAGCCGCCCATGACATGCCTGACTGGCGGGCGGTGCGGACCGCATCGATGAGGTGTCGCTCGGCCGTAGACCGTTCGGCGACCGCGGTGCGCAGTGCGGTGACGGCGGCGACGTCGAGCTCGTCGCGGGGCTGGGGTTCGTAGGCTTCGAAGCGGGCTGCGAGGTCGTCGGCGTGGGCCAAGATCTCTTCGACAGTGCGGGGCATGGTCATCACCTCAGAAACTTCTCACGGGCTCGCATCGCGTGAACGATGACGACGGCGGTGCTGCCCTGGACATAGCCGACCTCGAGGACGATGGCGGTTCGGTTGGCACCGATCAGCATCGTGAAGCCGTCGCCGAGGTCCCAAACGCGGATTGGATTGCGGTATGCGTGGAGGATCTCGTCTTCGTCGAGACCGTGCTTGAGGGCTGATCCGACGATGATGGGTTCATCCACGTCACCAAGTTACCTTGCGACTCGGGCGGGTGGAAGGGGCGGCGCCGGCCACACCTTGTCGCTGCGTCCGTCAGAGCGTGTCGGCCCGCCTCGGGGCGACCTTCGTCTGACGGCGGTGGTTGAGGAACTCGATGGCCATGGGGATCAGCGAGACCGCGACGACCAGCAGCAGGGCGGCGTCGATGTTCTTGCGGATGAACTCGATCTGGCCGAGGAAGTAGCCCATCAGCGTGACCAGCACGACCCACAGCACGCCACCGACGGCGGTGTAGGTGATGAACTTGCGGAAGTCCATCTTCGCGACGCCGGCGATGAGGGTCACGAACGTCCGCACCAGGGGCACGAACCGGGCGAGGATCAGTGCGCGGTTGCCGTACTTGTCGAAGAACTCATTGGTCTTCTCCACGTAGACCGGGTTGAACAGCTTCTGACCGACCCACGACTCCCGGGGCTTGAAGATCGGTGGTCCGACCACCCGCCCGATCCAGTAGCCGACGATGTTGCCCAGGATCGCCGCCACGATGAGCGTGACCATCACCACCACCATGGTGGTGCCGACCGAGCCGCCGTACGAGATCACCTTCGCGCCCGCCGCCGTCTCCACCGCCATGAACATGCCGACCGTGAACAGCAGCGAGTCGCCGGGCAGGATCGAGAAGATGCCGCACTCGGCGAAGATGATGAGCGCCACGATCGGCAGCGTCCAGGGGCCGGCCCTCTCGACGATGTACATCGGGTCGAGCCAGTCGGGCAGCAGCAACGGCGTGAGCGCGAGCAGTGTGGTAGGGGTCACGACTACAGGCTACCGTCGGGCTCTGTGACCCCCGATCCGCTGGTGCCTGCCCCCTCCCATGCCGGATCGGCCGCCAGCCCCGCCGGCTCGGATGGCACCGTGGACCTGCCAGGCGGTCCGTCGGCCGGTCAGCCCGCGGGGGCGGTCGCCCCCGGTGACTCTCCGTACAAGGCGTACACGGAGGTCGGCGTCGGCCCCCACCCGCAGCCCTGGCCCGACGACCCTTGGTACGACCCAGAGCTGCTCGCGACCGGCGATGCGCGCAACGTCGAGGACCGCTTCCGCTACTGGACCGTCGAGGCCATCCGCGCGGAGCTGGACACTTGCCGCCGCCCGCTGCATGTCGCCATCCAGAACTGGGAGCACGACTTCAACATCGGCTCGATCGTGCGCACGGCCAACGCGTTCAACGTCGCTGGTGTCCATATCCTCGGTCGGCGGCGGTGGAACAAGCGGGGGGCGCTGGTCACCGACCGCTACCTGCCCGTGTACCACCACCCCAGCGTCGCCTCTCTGGTCGACTGGCTCGATGCGGCGGGCGTGACGCTGGTGGGCATCGACAACGTGCCGGGCTCGGTGGCGCTGGAGACGACCGAGCTGCCCGAGCACGTCTGCCTGCTGTTCGGCTCCGAGGGGCCCGGACTGACCGACGAGGCGGTCGCCGCCTGCTCGTACGTCGCCGCCATCACCCAGGCTGGCTCCACCCGCTCGATGAACGCCGGCGCCGCCGCGGCGATCGCCATGTACCACTGGGCCCTGCGCTGGGCACCGCTCCAGGGCTGAGCATCACGAGGGTACGGACCGCTCGACCCAAGTCTCCGCCCCCCGGACGGCCGGTTCCTCGCGTGACGGGATCGCGTAGGTCGCCGTGCTGGCTGCCGTCGCTCAGGACGCTCCCGTCGAGCGCAGTTCCGCCCTTCCGTGCGCGCGGGTGGCCCGTCGGCGGGAGCTTCCTGCGCAGCTCCGCCGCGTCAGCCGGTTGAGAGATGGAAACTGGATGCCCCCTGCCTGACCGGATCGCCTCGGTCTGCGCAGGGCGTTCCCGTCGAGCGCTGATTCGTCGCTGCGTCGGTCCGATTGGCCGGTCGAGGGGATCATCCTGCGCAGCTCGGCCGCCGTCGCCTGAGGCAGCCTGGGGCCCGATCTGGCCCCCTCTGCCGGGGATCCTGCCGCCGTGTGCGCAGAGTGTTCCCTTCGAGCGCAGTTCCGCCGCTGCGTCGGTCCGATTGCCCGGTCGGGGGGCTCATCCTGCGCAGCTCGGCCGTCTTCGCCGCAGCCGGGGAGCCGGTGCGGTCCCTTCGCCGTGGGGATCCTGCCGTCGTGTGCGCAGGGCGTTCCCGTCGAGCCCGGTTCCGCCCTTCCGGCAGCCCGGTTGGCCTGTCGACGGGCTCTTTCTGTGCAGCTCGGCCGCCGGCACCGGTTCAGACAGCGGGGGAGCCGGTGTGGCTCCTCGGCCCTCCCGCCCGGGAATCTTGCCGCTGTAGCGCGTTCCCTTCGAGGGCGGATTGGCACCCCGGCAGCCCAATTGGCCCGTCGGCGGGACCATCCTGCGCAGTTGGGGCCCAGGCTCAGGCGCCGGGGGGCGCGGATGGCGGGGGAGCACCACGGATACGATGCCCGCATGGATGACGAGCTGGTCGTCGGCTACAACCCGATGCCCGCCGCCGAACGGGTGGCCCACTACGGCAGGCTGGTGCGGTCGCGGCTGCTGTGGCTGGGCGTCGCCCTGGTCGTGGTTGTCATCATCTACCTGACGCAGCGTTCCGAGCTCGACGCCACCGCGACCGTGCTGCTGTTCGTGCTCGGCCTGGGGTTCACGACGGTGTGGCTGGTCATCGCCTTGATCCTGTGGCTGCTGGCGAAGAACCGGCTCCAGAAGGTGAACCAGGTGCAGGGGATCGCCCTGCGCGTCAGCCGGACCGGCATCGAGATCGCCGGCACCACCGTGCCCTGGCCGCAGGTCGGCCGCATCGGCACCACCCGCGGCCCGCTCGGCACAGGGCCGCTGCTCGCCGTCACCGACGCTGCGGGGCAGACAACCACCGTGCCGTTCTCGTACCTCGACACGTTGCCGGGTTCGCTGGACTCCGCGCTGCGCGCCTACTCCGGCGGGCGCCGCTGGCTGGACACCAGCGGCCTCGACAACTGACCAGCGGCCGGTCAGCTGCACCACCGGTGCACACCACCTGCGCAGCTGCCCCCACCGTGTGGGCCGACCTGCGCAGCGCCTGACCAGGCGCCAGCCGGTCCCGCAGCAGCGCCTGGCCG